>CANJBX010000128.1 GCA_947472885.1 Hyphomicrobiaceae bacterium | reverse complement strand
GACGGTGCCGGTCTATGCGGGCCTGACGCCCGAACAGACCCGGACGGCGCTCAAGCGCCGCATGGAGCCGAGCTACCAGGGCACCTTCACCGGCGCGCGCCGCTATGTGCTGGAAACCTTCGCCAACACGAAAAGCGCGCTGATGAAGAAGCGCGTCTCGCAATATATCATCGGCCGCGATTGCCCGACCTGCGACGGCAAGCGCCTGAAGCGCGAAGCCCTGTCGGTCAAATTCGCCGGCCTCGACATTGCCGAGTTCGGCGACCTGACGGTGCTCAAGCTGAAGGACTTGCTGATGCCCGTCGCGCATGGCGCGTATGGGGCGGTCTCCGCCCCCTCAAAGGGCCATGTTCTTGAAAAAGCGGCCCGCGATGCAGCGGTCGAACAACGGGTTGCGGCGGGCGGCTCTGCGCACAAGAGCGCGCCCGACGTACGCCGCACGCCCAATCTCTCCGACGAGAAGCGGATCGCCGCCCAACGCCTTGCCTGCGAATTGATCGAGCGGCTGGACCCGCTGATCGATCTTGGCCTTGGCTACATTTCGCTCGACCGCAGCACGCCGACGCTCTCCTCCGGAGAGCTGCAGCGCTTGCGGCTTGCCACGCAATTGTCGTCACAGCTTTTCGGCGTGGTCTATGTGCTTGACGAGCCTTCGGCAGGGTTGCACCCGGCAGATGGCGAAGCCTTGCTCACCATCCTCGAGCGTCTCAAGGCGGCGGGCAACTCCCTGTTCGTCGTCGAACATGATCTCGACGTGATCCGCCGCGCGGAATGGCTCGTCGATGTCGGGCCAGGAGCCGGGGAAAAGGGCGGTGAAGTCCTCTACAGCGGGCCGATAGAGGGGCTTGCCGACGTCGAGACTTCGATCACCCGCCGCTACCTGTTCGCAGAGCCGCTCCGCAGTGAGCGCACACCGCGCGATCCCAAGGCATGGCTACGCCTGGAAGGGATCAGGCGGAACAATCTCCATGGTCTCGACGTCGAGTTTCCCATCGGCTGCTTCACCGCTGTCACCGGCGTTTCGGGATCGGGCAAATCCAGTCTTGTCAGTCAGGCGCTGCCCGAGCTCGTCACGGAACACCTCGGCGGCTCCCCCGTGGCCGAGGAGGAGGATATCGATCCGCTGCTCGATGTTGCGCAGAACGACACTGAAGGACGCATTGTCGCAGGCATGGAGCATGTTCGCAGGCTGGTGCGGGTCGATCAGAAACCGATCGGCCGCACGCCGCGCTCGAACCTATCCACCTACAGCGGCATGTTCGACCATGTGCGGCGGATCTTCGCTGATACGCCGCTCGCCCGCCGGCGGCACTACAGCCCGGGAAGGTTCTCGTTCAACGTCGCGCAAGGCCGCTGCCCTGTGTGCGAGGGCGAGGGATACGTCATGGTGGAGCTGCTGTTCCTGCCGAGCGTTTTTGCCCCGTGCTCGACCTGTCATGGCTCTCGCTACAACCCGCAAACGCTCGAAGTCGAATGGAACGGGCGCAATATCGCCCAGGTGCTCGAACTGACGGTTGACGATGCGTGCGATTTCTTCGCTGGCGAGGCATCTGTGATGCGCTCCCTCGACGTGTTGCGGGAGATCGGTCTTGGCTATCTGAGGCTCGGTCAGCCGGCGACCGAGCTGTCTGGCGGGGAGGCGCAGCGCATCAAGCTGGCGACTGAACTGCAACGCGCTCAACGCGGCAACACGATCTACATCCTCGACGAGCCAACTTCGGGGCTTCACCCCTCCGATGGCGACCGGCTGATGCAACACCTGCAGGGCCTCGTAGACGCCGGCAATACCGTCGTAGTCGTCGAACATGACATGCGCGCCATCACACAGGTGGACTGGATCATCGACCTGGGACCGGGGGCCGGGGAAGATGGGGGCCGTATCGTTGCCAGCGGCGTCCCTGGCGTCGTTGCGGAAGCGGAAGGCAGTCTCACCGCCCGCTATCTCAAGGCGGCGCTGTAGGTCGTAAATCTGGCCGAACGCACGTTCGATCAGGTGCATCTCAACCACACGTTGAATGGGTCGAATCTGGAAGCGGGAGCCGGCGATGTGTCACCGCGGTTGACGCGGCTTAGGGTTTGAGTGCCCGTCAGGTGCGCCGTGTTCGTGTGATACGCGGCGTGGCGGACGGCCAATCGCTGGCCATCCGCCACGCTCGCTTTGTGCGGACCTTCCCTAGGGAGAGGGCCCTCTCATGGTTTCGTCGAAACGCCCCGCCTTAATTCCCTGCTGCGGGCGCTGCGCCGACACCTTCTGCGATTTCCTCAACGAGTTTGGCACAGAAGGCGGGCAAATCATTGGGATCGCGGCTGGTAACAAGGCCATTGTCGACCACGACTTCCTCATTGGTCCATGCACCGCCGGCGTTCTCGATATCGACCTTCAGTGTCGGGTAGGACGTCAAGGTGCGACCCTCAAGCACGCCCGCCTCGATCAATGTCCAGGGTGCATGGCATATAGCTGCAACAGGTTTTTTCTGATCGAAGAAAGCCCGGATAAAGCCAATTGCCTCGACGCTGCCGCGCAGCTTGTCGGCACCGACAGTCCCTCCGGGCACAACAAGTCCGTCGAAATCGTCGGCTTTCACCTCGGAAAACGTCTTGTCGATAGTATAGCTGGCGCCCTCGTCAAGATCGCTATTGACTGTGCGAGCCTCGCCCGGTTCAAAACTGACCACGGTCACTTTGCCACCAGCGTCCTCGACAGCTTGCTTGGGCTTCGAGAATTCTGGTTCTTCCGTCCCGCGGGGTGCGATCAGAATGGCAATCGATTTGCCTTCCAAAGTCATAATTTATTTCCTATTCCGTCGAAGACTAAGGTCAGGTGCCCGGCTTGAGCACGACCTTCGTCCAGCCAGCATCGCGCTCGTCGAAATGCTTGTAGGCGTCTGGTGCCTGATCAAGCGGCAGTCGGTGCGAGATGATTTGGGCAGGATTGGCCCGGCCTTGCTCGATAAGCTTCATCAGTCGCCGGTTGTAGTGCTTTACATTGCACTGGCCGGTGCCGATCTTCTGGCCCTTGAACCAGAAGTTGCCGAAGTCGAACGCCATCTTGCCTTCCTTCTGGAGATCGTCGGGCGCGTTCGGGTCTTCCGGAATGAACACGCCGACGACACCGATTCCGCCGGTGGCCTTCGTGCTTTTGACGAGGCAGTTCATCGTGTAATTGCTGCGCTCCTTGCCGTGCCGATCGCAACACTGATACCCGACCGCTTCGACCCCCCGGTCGGTCCCGAGGCCGCCGGTCGCGTCAAGGATCTGCTGGGCGGGATCGCCCTTGCGCATATCGATCGGAATAGCGCCCATCGCCTCGGCCAGTTTCAGGCGGTCATCGTGAGAATCGACCACGAAGATCTGAGAGGCACCGCGAATTTCGGCTGAGTGCGCGGCCATCAAACCGACAGGACCGGCGCCGTAGATCGCGATGCTTTCGCCAGGCAGGAAACCCGACAGTTCAACGCCATGCCAACCGGTCGGGAAGATGTCGGAGAGCATGACATAGTCATCCTCCTTCTCCTCAGCGTCCTCAGGCAGCTTCAGACAATTGAAGTCCGCATAAGGAACGCGCATCAACTCGGCCTGACCACCTTGCCACGGACCCATCTCGGCAAAGCCATACGCTGCGCCAGCGGTTCCAGGGTTGGTCGTGAGGCAGAAGCCCGTCAGACCGCGTTCGCAATTTTCGCAGAAACCGCAACCGACGTTGAACGGCATGCACACGCGATCGCCCTTCTTGATACGATCTACGGCAGCGCCGACTTCGATGACCTCGCCAAGGTTTTCGTGACCGAAGACCCTGCCCTTCTCGAAGCTGGTACGGCCCTCATACATGTGAAGGTCCGACCCGCAGATATTGGTGGTGGTCAGCCGGATGATAACATCGGTCTGCTTTTCGATCTTGGGATCATCGATGGTATTGACAGAAACATCTTTGGGCCCGTTGTACACGACAGCTTTCACGGATCTTTTCCTTTCG
>CANJBX010000127.1 GCA_947472885.1 Hyphomicrobiaceae bacterium | reverse complement strand
TCGTTATCTGATCCGGGATAGGGATGGGGCCTACGGCGAGGTTCTCCTCCGAAGGATTCGATCAATGGGCATTCGAGATCGTCCGACTTCGCCACGATCACCTTGGCAGAACGGATATGCTGAGCGGCTGATCGGTTCGATCCGCAGGGCATGCGTCGACCATATCGTCATTCTGGGCGAGCGCCATCTTCGTCACGTGCTGAAATGTTACATGGCTTACTACAACGAGGTGCGCACCCATCTCTCTTTGGACAAAGATGCCCCGTCAACGCGCCCGATTCAGGCGGCCGGAAGCCTAATCTGTCGTCCCTTACTGGGTGGGTTGCATCACCACGACGTACGGATTTGATTTACGGTAGGGACAGGGGGCATGGAAGGAGCTAACCCTCGTGTGTATTCTGAGTCCGCTCCTGACAGTTTGTCCGCGTGATACTGTTCGGACCGACTATACGTCGGTGCCGAGGGAAAAGACGATGCAGCCATATTTGCCGCCAGACTATCCGGACTATCCGACCATTGTTCATGCATTGGCTGCGGCGGCGGAGCTGCATCCCGACGCGCCCGGGATCGTCTGTCAGTATCGCCAGCTCAGCTACGGCGAATATGTCCACGTCGTCGGCGCGCTGGCGCGGCAATTCGGCGAACTCGGCGTCTCGCAGGAACGCATCGCCTTTGTGATGACCAACAGCCTTGAGGCCACCGTCGGCCTAATGGCTGGCATGGCGGCACGCGCACAGGTGTCGCCGCTCAATCCGTTTTACACCGACGCCGAACTTGAGCCGCTGGTGCGCGATGTCGAGCCGCGCGTGATCGTCTGCGATGCCGGCACGTCGGAGCGCGTGCGCGCGATGGCGGCGAAGCTGGGGATCAAGCATGTCGTGCAGCTCGGCATCGGCGGCATCACCATGGATGATTTACTGGCGCGTTCACGCGGCGCGCTGCCCTTGCCGCAGGAAAGCGACCTGTCGGCAATCTTCTTCACCGGCGGCACCACCGGCTTGCCGAAGGGCGCGAACCACACGCATCTGAGCCTGATGGCGTTCTGTTATGGCGTCTCCCAACTTTGGCCGCTGACGCTCGACAAGGAGCGCATCGTCAATGTCGCGCCGCTGTTTCACGTCTGGGGCTTCTGCTTCACGCTGATCGCGCCGGTCTATTTCCGCGCCTTCATGGACATCATGCCGGCCTACAAACCTGAGCTGGTGCTTGAAGAATTTCAGAAGCAGAAGATCACGGTGTTTGCCGGCGGACCGGCGGCGCTTTACCTCGGGCTGCGCGCCAACGAGAACTTTGCCAGGACGGATTTCTCCAGCCTGAAGGTTTGCCTCTCCGGCGGCGCGCCATGCCCAGAGGAATTGCTGATAAGCTGGGAGGAAGCAACCGGCTGCGTGCTGCTCGAAGGCTGGGGCATGTCGGAGGGCGCTCCGATCAACTTGAGCCCGCTCAACGGCGTGCGCAAGGTCGGCTCGGTCGGCATCAAGCCACCCAACGCGGAAGTCGAAGTCGCCGATCTCCAAACCGGCGAGAAGGTGATGCCGACCGGCGAGCGCGGCGAAATCCGTCTGCGCGGGCCGATGTTCACCACCGGCTATCGCAACCGGCCGGAAGACAACAAGCAGTCGATCCGCAACGGCTGGCTCTACACCGGCGACATCGGTTATTACGACGAAGACGGCTATCTGTTTCTCGTCGACCGCAAGAAGGAAATGATTATCGTTGGCGGGTACAACGTCTACCCGCGCGAGATCGACGAATTGCTGTTCAAGCACCCGGCTATTCTGGAAGCGGCGACGATCGGCGTGCCCAACTCGTTCAGCGGCGAGGCGGTGGCGGCCTATATCGTGCTGCGGCATGACCAGAAACTGACGGCGGAAGAAGTGCAGGATTACTGCCGCACGTCGCTCGTCAAATACAAGGTGCCGACGAAAGTCGAATTTGTTGATGCACTGCCGCGCACCGGCGTCGGCAAGATCAACAAAATGGAATTGAAAAAGCGGGGTGTGGCCAGTCTTTGAAAGACCGCCCCGCTTAACGCTACGTTACGCCAATTTCTTTCCTCGTTGCTAGCCCGTGCAACTGACGAAGTCAGACCCTAGTCTCGCCCGCTTTACAGGTCAGCCCATACTGAGAAAGAAGAGGCAGTGTATTTTTGGTGATCGCATTCAGATCCGTAACGAAGTCTGGAACCCTGAACATGATTCCATCTAGCTCACCCTCAATTACCGCTTTTGAAAGTCGCCGAGCCAGCGTTTCTGGTGAACCGACGATCTCCCCAGTCGGAACAGAGCTCTTTTTCTCGCCACCTGTTAGTGAGAACGCCGGAGACAAAATCCCTCATTGAAGCTATCTTGTTGCACGGATACCCACGCGGCGGCGTTTTAGCGAATTTGTAGGCAGATCTTCGCGGTAGCTGTCGCGGGGATCTGTCATGCCGTTCAAATTTCATTCCAGGGGACGGCGTCACATTCCCCGCCAGAAACACCGCGTGACCAATTGGCGCGAGTATGAATCCGCGCTTCGCAATCGCGGGAGTCTGACGATATGGTTTACTGACGAGGCGATCGCCAATTGGAAGGCGCAGCCGCGAACAACACCCGGCGGCCAACGGCATTATTCTGATCTCGCCATCGAAACCGCGCTGACCTTGCGCGCTGTTTTCCGATTGGCTTTGCGTCAGAGTGAAGGACTGATCGGCTCGATCATGCGAATGTTGAACATCGACCTGCCAGTTCCCGATCATTCGACGTTGAGCCGACGAGCGTGTGGATTGAAGATTCACAAAGCCGAGAAAACCCGAACAGCGGGCGCGCTTCACCTGATCATCGATAGTACCGGACTGAAATTGCGCGGTGCGGGCGAATGGTTATTTGAGAAACATGGAACAACGAAGCGTCGCGCCTGGCGTAAACTGCACATTGGAATTGACGCTGAAAGTGGTGAAATCGTCGCGTCCGATCTGACCGACAAGGATGTCGATGACGCCTCGCATGTCGAGCCACTGCTGGAGCAATTGGATGTTGCTCCAGCTTCCTTCATGGCCGATGGTGCCTATGACAGAATTGCCGTGCACGACGCGCTCATCGCCAGAAACCCGCACGCCTTATTCATCGTCCCTCCTTGCAAGGGAGTTGTGCCGAGTCCGAATGCCGCGACATCGCCAACTCAGCGAGACCAACACGTTCTCGACATCAATGCGCACGGACGCTCGAATTGGCAGAAGGCCTCGGGCTACAACCGGCGTTCGAAAGTCGAGGCTCACATCAGCCGCTACAAGCGCGTCATCGGCGACACGTTGAAGTCACGCGATGACGTGCGTCGGGTGACGGAGGTGGCAATCGCCGTTAAATCGCTCAACCGCATGCGCGAACTTGGACAAGCCCATTTCGTCCGCGTCGTGTAACATCCGCCGCAACGGTGCCGACACGCACGTCGCGACCTCCCTGCAACAAAGCCACGGGACGCAGCATCTAACGATTCAGTGACCATCCGATTCTTGAATCGGAAAGCGCTTCACGCGTCCACAAAAATCCGCTAAAAATCACGGTGCCGGGAGACAACGCGAACAGTTACCTCATATAATGATAAAGTCCAATGACGACAGAGTGCCTAAAGGGCTCGTAAGGGTGGCAAACTCAACTCCCGCAACGCCGCCAACACCGTCGGCATCATATAAGAGTGCACCAGTTCGCTGATTATAGATGATTCGGTCATCCGTTTCTGTAGCCGCAGACCCAGTGTTGTAAGCGCCGGCAGTCAAAGCGCCTGTAGTAGCGAAAGCGCTGAAGACGCCTTTTTCTAGGCAGATTGTGTCGTCTGCCACATTAAAGTCGCCAATGCGGTCGATGTTTCCAGCACCGAGAGTAGTGTTGAAAACAAATAAATCGGCGCCAGCGCCGCCATTCAGCGTGTTGTTGCCCGCGTTGCCGGTGATCACATTGGCCAGGCTGTTACCCGTGCCGTTGATCGCCGCCGTACCCGTCAATGTGAGGTTCTCGACATCGG
>CANJBX010000126.1 GCA_947472885.1 Hyphomicrobiaceae bacterium | reverse complement strand
CGCCTTGATGGCCACGCGCTCTTGCCAAAACTTATCCTGGGGGTAAAGTTCACTAACGGGTTGGAGGTCATCGCCAAGGCGAGCGACCTTCAGGACGAAACCGCCGCCTAAAAGATCAGGCCGTCACCAACTTTAGGCGATAGCTCCCTCCGCAAGCAGAAAGCCGCAGCGGGAAACCGCTGCGGCTTTTTTGTTGGGCTTTCACCTGATGGAGATGCGGTAACGCGGGATGCCGGCGGAAATGGCCGCGGAATCCCGCAAAATGTCCAAGCACCAGACCATGGAGCCTGCGATCATCCCGCGACTATAATGCGTCAATAACAGACGAACTTGTGGGGAAACGATGATCTCGCGGGCGGATGAGGCACGGGCGCATTGGCTGAACACGCTCGATAATTTTTGCGAGAATCGCGACGTCTCCGGCTCGGTCAAATACTGGTCCCCCGGTCTCGATACGGCATCTCAGGACGAGATCCGCTCCATCCAGAACGCCAAGGTCGCAGCCGTCACGCCGTTCCTGTACGAGAACAGCGCATTTTATCGCCGGCGTTTCGACAGGCTCGGCCTCGCACCGACCGACATCAGGAATGTCGACGACCTGGTCGCGAAATGGCCTGTCATAGACAAGTCCGAGATGGCGCAGGACGCGCTGGCGCATCCGCCCTACGGCACCTACACGACCATGTCGGAGGAAGTCTGGACGCAGCGCGGCTGGATGATGTTCTCCTCGTCGGGCTCGACCGGCGTGCCGCGCGTGTTCCGCTACAGCCACGTCGATCGCGAGATGGGCGCGTGGGCCAATGCACGCGCCCTGCAGGCGATGGATTTCTGCAAGGGCGATACGGTGTTCATGATTACGGGCTACGGCCCTCACGTCTGGGCCTGGGGCGTGCAGTACGGCCTTGCGAAGATGCAGCTGCCGACAATTCCCGGCGGCGGTATGGACGCCAAGGCGCGCGCGCAGATCATCGACCGTTTCAAGCCCACCATTCTTTTGCTGACGCCATCCTATGCACTGCACCTCGGCCGCGTGCTGGAAAACCTCGGCGTCGATCCGCGCAAGAGTTCGGTGCGCACGCTGTTTGTCGGTGGTGAGCCCGGTATCAGCGTTGCTGCGACGCGTGAACGCATCCAGGAATTGTGGGGTGCGCGGATGGTCGAATTCTACGGCTGCACCGAAGCCTCGCCCCATGTCGGCGGATTTTCCTGTGAAGCCTCGCAGCAGCCGGGTAAGGAAGTCACCACCCATCTCCTCGAAGACATACAGATCTGGGAAGTCGTCGATGCCGAAAACAAGAAGGTGCTGCCGGACGGTCAGCGCGGCCTGACGGTCTGCACCAATCTCAACAGCGAGGCCTCGCCGCAACTGCGCTTCCTCGTCGGCGACTACACGGTGCTGGATCGCACGCGCTGCGACTGCGGACGTTGCCACGCGCGCGCCATCGGCTCGTTCTCCGGCCGCGCCGACGATCTCATTAACTTGCGCGGCATCAAGATGTTTCCGATCCAGATCGAGCAGGCGGTTCGCGCGGTGCCGGGCGCAGGCGACGAATTCGAGATCGTGCTGGCGACCAACAGCGACGGCCTCGACATTATGACCGTCCGGATGGAACACGCCGATCACAGCACGCCAGACGGCCTCATCAAGGCGGTGGCGGAGGAGGTCCGTACACGCTGCGAAATCCGCGCCGGGGTCGAAGTTCTGGCGCCGGGAACTCTGCCCAAGACCGAGTTCAAAGCGAAGCGGGTTCGCGATCAGCGCAGCAAGGTAAGTAGCTAGAAAATAGGCATAATTTGCCGCAGCGAACGAGCAGGGATTTGGTTTCCCTCAGGCTCGTCATGCGCTATTACCGATCCAGTGCATGAGGGCCCTGCCAGAGAGCCCGGCGCCTTTCACATGGACCAGATCACATGAAACTTTCCCGCAGAGCTTTGCTCGCCGCCGCTGCCGCCCCCCTGGTGCTCGACCGCATCCCTGCTTTTGCGCAGGATGGCTGGCCAGCCAAGGAAATTCACATCATCTGCGGTTATGCGCCGGGTACTGGCGCTGACGCTGTCGTGCGGTTCTTCGCCGAGCAGATCAAGAAGAAGACCGACAAGCCGATCCTGGTCGAGAACAAGCCGGGTGCCGGCACCTCGATTGCGTCGGAGTATGTCACGCGCGCCAAGCCGGACGGCTACACGCTGTTCATCAATCCGGGCAACGGCCTTGCCGGCAATCCCTATCTTTACAAGAACCTGTCGCACGACGTGATCAAGGACTTCGCGCCGGTCACGACGCTGGTGAAATTGCCGTTCGTTCTCGCGGTGTCGCCTAAGTCGCCGGCCAACAATGTCGCCGAATTCATCGCGCTGATGAAGCAGAAGGGCGACAAGTCATCCTACGGTTATCCGAACAACCTGTCGCTTGCCGCGGGCGAACTCCTGAAAAGCCGCGCCGGTCTGACTTCAGTGCAAGTGCCTTACAAGAGCACACCGGAAGCCATGGGCGACATGACCAACGGACTGATCGACTATCTGTGGTCGGATATTACGTTCGCGCTCGGCCAGGCCAAGGAAGGCCGCATGAAGCTCCTTGCCGTGACATCAGCCGAGCGCACCAGCCTCGACCGCAATCTGCCGACGCTCAAGGAAAGCGGCGTGCGTGACTTCCAGCTCGAAGCATGGTGGGGCGCATGGTTCCCGGCCAACACGCCGAAGCCGATTGTCGATAAGATGTCGGCTTGGCTCAATGAGATCCTCGCCGATCCCGCCACCAAGGAGCATTTCGCCAGGGTCGTGCCGGCCGATCCGTTCCCCGGCACACCGGAGTCGACGCTCGAATATCTCAAGCAGGATATTCCGCGCTGGGCCGAAGTGTTCAAGCTCGCCAAGGTCGAGCCGCAATAACGGTTGCTTGTACCTCTCCCCGCTTGCGGGGAGAGGTCGCGCCACAGGCGCGGGTGAGGGGCTGGATATTGGACGGCGGATGCCCCTCATCCCAACCTTCTCCCCGCAAGCGGGGAGAAGGAGCGCACCGTTCGCTTTGAGATAATTTGCTTCGATTACTTACGCCGCAGTGCTCCACATCGCCTTAATGCGATCGCGAAACGCCTGCGGCTTTTCTGCGAACAGCCTTCCTGCATGCCGCATGGCGGCTTCAATGTGATCGCGCTGGCGTGCTGAGATCACCGGCGCAAGACGTCCGCGCCAGCGTGCCAGCGGTTGTCTCAGTGCGGTAAGCGCTTCCAGCACCGCAAGGTCCTGATGCTTGCCGAGCCGCTCGCGCAGGCGTTGCGTTTCACCCACCCAGACGCGCGATTGCCGAGGCCATAGCGGCGAGATCAAGTCCATCTGATAGCCGTGTGCGACGATGCGCTGGCGCAGCGTGTGAAGCTCATCCGGTGTGGCTGCGCTCCAGTCTGCAGGCGCGGCGCGGCGTGCGCGGCGGTAGTTCTCCGTCAGTCCGGCGGCAATGTCGTGGAAGTCAAAATCATCGAGCGGCCAATGTTCGATGGCATCGGCGGTTCTGGCCAACGCTGCGCGCAGCATGTCGCGCGCGGCATCGTTGAGCGTCAGCGCCTCAGCGCTGGTTCGCATCGCTTCGATTTTTGTGCGAATCGTCGCGAGCGAGGAAAGCGACAGCGCCTCGTAGTCTCCGCCGATGTCTGCCACCGCATCGAGCGCAGCCTGGGCGTCGCGTGCGCCGGCCAGTGTGCGGGCAAGGTCACGCGCCTCGATGCGCAACCGCAACGCTTCCTCGCCCACGACGGGCTCCAGCAGCCGCAGGAATGCACGCCAGCGTTTCATGCGGCGGCGGAAGCCATGGATCGCGGCAGCTTCGGCCTTTGAGGGGTCGAGCGAACCCGAATCCAGTAAATCCTTCCCGATCGTGCGGAAACCGGTGCAACGCGGACAGTAATCCGGTGATTGCGGACAGCAGGTGATGGCGTCGTAGAGAGGACTCCCGTCGACAGTCGAAACAGGTGATCGGTCTCCCTGGCAACCAGGGGGAAACCGATGCCGGCGGAGAGATTGTCG
>CANJBX010000125.1 GCA_947472885.1 Hyphomicrobiaceae bacterium | reverse complement strand
GTCGCCTCATCCAGAATGAGCAGGCGCGGATTTGTCATCAGCGCGCGTCCAACCGCCAGCATCTGCTGCTCACCGCCGGAAAGCTGAATGCCCATGCGCCCTTGCAGGCCGGCGAGTTGCGGAAACAACGCATAGATGCGCTCAAGCGTCCATGGATTGGGACTGCCAGTGCGGTCGGACGCGGTTGCGACAAGATTTTCCTTCACGTTCAGGTTTGGAAAAATCTGACGGCCCTCCGGCACGAGGCCGATGCCCAGCTGCGCCACCCGGAAGGATGCGAGGCCGCGAATCTCGCGGCCATCAAACCGGATCGAGCCCGCATCGGCGGGCGTGAGACCCATGATCGAGCGAACGGTGGTGGTCTTGCCCATCCCATTGCGGCCCATAAGGGTGACAACCTCGCCGCGTCCGACGGTCAGCGCAACGCCGAAGAGCGCCTGGCTCAGGCCGTAGCGGGTTTCGACGCCATCGAGCTCAAGCATCGCCAGCACCCGCAACGCTGTTCTCGCCGAGATAGGCCTCGCGCACCTGGGTATTCGCGCGGATCGCTTCCGGCGCACCGGTCGCGATGACGCGGCCATAAACCAGCACGCTAATGCGATCGGCGAGCGCAAACACCGCTTCCATGTCGTGTTCGATCAGCACGATCGTGTATTGGCGCTTCAACGCGCGCAGCAACGCCAGCATGCCCGCCGCTTCGGAAGACCCAAGTCCCGCCATCGGCTCATCAAGCAGCAGCAGACGCGGCCTGGTCGCGAGCGCCATGGCGATTTCGATCTGCCGATGTTCGCCGTGGCTGAGCCGGCTGACGCGGACATCCGCGCGATCGCCCATGCCGACACGACTGAGCGCCGCATGGGCGGTATCGCGTAACGCGGTTTCCCGCCGCGCATCTTTCCAGAAATGGAACGAATGGCCAGCATGCGCTTGCGCGGCAAGCGCCACGTTATCGCGTGCGGTGAATTCCGGAAACAGCGACGTGATCTGGAACGAGCGCGCCGTGCCCAGCAGGCTGCGCCGCCACACCGGCATGGATGTAACGTCGGTGCCCCCCAACAGGATGCGTCCGGCATCCGGCGTCAACTCTCCGGCCAATTGCGAGACTAGCGTGGTCTTACCCGCGCCGTTTGGGCCGATCACGGCATGCAGCTCGCCTTCCGGAATATCGAGCGTGATGTCGTCGGTGGCGACGACGCCGCCGAAGCGTTTACACAATCCCTGGATCTTCAGAAGCGGTTCAGTCACGACCTGTCCTCGTCAGCAGGCCGACGATACCGCCGCGGGCGAACAGCGCTATGGCAAGCAGCATTGGGCCAAGCACGATCTGCCAGTATTCGGCCGCGCGGGCAGCGCTTTCGCCAAACAGCGGAAAACCCAGCTTGCCGATCAGGAACGGCAAGGTTTCCTCCAGCACCAAAAGAGCGACCGCTCCGACGGTCGGACCGAAGACTGAACCCATGCCGCCAAGCACCACCATGACGATGAGATCGCCCGAACGTGTCCAGTGCATCATGGCCGGGCTGATGAAGTTGGTGAAATTGGCCAGCAATGCGCCCGCAAGTCCGCAGATCGCCCCGGCAACGACAAAACACACCAGCCGATAGCGATAGGTTGGAAATCCGATCGATCGCATACGACGCTCGTTGGACTTGGCGCCCCGGATCACCAGGCCGAAACGGGAATTGATCAGCCGCCAGACGAGATAGACGGTTCCAAGCAGCAGCGCGAGGCAAAGATAATAAAACACGGTGCGGTTCGAGAGATCGATCAACCCGCTAAACTGGCTGCGCCGGTTGATGGTCAGGCCATCGTCCGCGCCGTAGCGGCTGAGACTGACGCCGGCGTAATAGACCATCTGCGCCAGCGCGAGCGTGATCATGATGAAATAGACGCCACGTGTTCGCAGCGAAAGCGCGCCAATGACAAGCGCAAACAGCGCCGAAACCAGAATGGCCAAGGGCCATTGCAGGAAGCCGGAGGAAATCCCCTCAAAGGCCAGAATGCCAATCCCATAACCGCCGATCCCGAGATAGACGGCGTGGCCGAAGCTGACCATGCCGCCGTAACCCATGATCAGGTTCAGGCTGGTTGCAGCGAGCGCAAGGATCAGGATGCGGGTGAACAGTGTGAGGAAGAAGGCGTTTCCGCTCAGGGCGGTATAGACTGGCAAGAGCACCAGCAAGGCAATCACCGCGGCGATAAGGAGATTGCGCGCCGTAAAAGGAAATCTCATCGGCCCGCCGCCGGAAACAGTCCGCCGGGCCGTAGCACCAGCACCGCCACCATCAGGATATAGATCAGCATCGACGACAATGCCGGGCCGGCGGTCGAAGCCGCGGCAGGGCTCAACACCAGCTTCAGCATGTCCGGAAGGAAAGCGCGCCCCACCGTATCGATGAGGCCAACGAAGATCGATGCCACCAGCGCACCGCGGATCGAACCAATACCGCCAATGATGATGACAACGAGGGCAACGATCAGCACGTTCTCGCCCATACCGACATAGGCCGTCTGGATCTGCGCCTGCATGATGCCGGCAAGGCCCGCAAGCGTGGCACCGATTCCGAATACCAGCGTATAAAGCAGGTTGATGTTGACCCCGAGCGCGCCGACCATTTCCCGGTTGGATGCGCCGGCGCGGATCAGCATGCCGATGCGCGTGCGCATGACCAGCAGATAGAGCAACAGCGCAACCGCCAGCGACACCACGATGATACTGAGCCGGTAGGCGGAATATGGAACACCCGGCAGGATCTCGATCGAGCGGTTGAGCCAGGCCGGCGGGATCAGGCTCATGCCGGCGGGGCCCCACACCAGCCGCACCAGTTCATTGAAAAACAGGATCAGACCGAAGGTGCCGAGCACGTGATCGAGGTGGTCGCGGCCATAAAGACGGCGCATCGCCACCACTTCAACCGCCATCCCGACGACCAGCGTTGCGGCCAGCCCCAGCACCACACCCAGCAGGAAGCTGTCCGTCAGGGCTGCGAAGGTCGCGGCAAAATAAGCGCCCAGCATGTAGAGCGAGCCGTGCGCCAGATTCACCAGGTCCATGATGCCGAAGACGAGCGTCAGCCCCGCCGCCAGCAAAAACAGCAGCAGCCCGAACTGCAGCCCGTTCAGGCATTGCTCGATGAAAAGAAGTCCCATGGCGATGAAAGCGCGCGGAGGCGCCAACCTTCCCCTGAAGCAAACGGCCGCGGGTGCAGCCGTCCACTTAGCCCATCATTTCATCTGGCACTTTTCGACGTAACGGTCTTGGTCATTTTCAACGATGATGGAGACGGTTTTCAACACGAAGTCTTCGCCCTGCTTCACCACGTCCTGCAGATAGAAATTCTGAATCGGCATGTGGTTGGGTCCAAACTTGAAGTTTCCGCGCACTGACTTGAAGTTGGCTTTCTCCATCTCCTTGCGCATCTCATCCTTCTTGCTGGTGTCGCCCTTCACCGCCGTGACGGCGGAATTGATCAGGCTGGCGGTATCGTAAGCTTGCGCGCCGTAAAACGAAGGCCCGGTTTTGTGCTTGGCCTTGTAGTCGGCGACGAACTTCTTGTTCTGCTCGTTCGGCAGATCGTTGACCCATTCCTGCGCGCCCGGCACGCCGAGCGCGAGATCCTTCTGCCGCGGCAGTGTCGTCTCGTCGATCGTGAAAGCCGTATAGAGCGGAATCTGGTCTTTCAGGCCGGCCTGGCTGTACTGATTGAGGAACTGCACGCCAGCAGCGCCTGGATAGAATACGAAGATCGCATCGGGCTTGGCGGCACGCGCCTTGGACAGTTCCGCCGAGAAGTCGAGCTGATCCGGCCACTTGGTATATTCCTCGCCGAGGATCTGACCTTTAAAGGTGGATTTCAGGCCCGCAAGCATATCCTTGCCAGCGGCATAATTCGGCCCGATCAGGAAAGCGCTCTTCACGCCCTTCTGGTTCATGTAGAGGCCCATGGCCTGCGGCGTCTGGTCATTCTGCCACGACGTAGAAAACACATAAGGCGAGCAGAGCTCACCGGCGAGCTGCGAAGGGCCCGC
>CANJBX010000124.1 GCA_947472885.1 Hyphomicrobiaceae bacterium | reverse complement strand
TCGCTGAAGGTGCCTGGCTGAACCAGTTTGACGACGTTAGAATTCGACACGGCATATTACTCCTTCGGTGGAGAAGTGGAGGCTTCAACTACCCCCACGATATGCCGCCTTCCTGATCTACCCCGTCACCAACTTTTGACCATAGCTCGGCTAACAAGCTAGCGAACCAAAACGCTTTGAGGACCTGCGATGACCGCTCCCACAATCGAATGTGGAGTTATATGTGGGTGAGATGGCCTCCAATAATTAATTATCAATTAAATCAATATCTTATACAGAGTGATGGCGGAGAAGGTGGGATTCGAACCCACGGATGAGTTGCCCCATCGGCGGTTTTCAAGACCGCTGCCTTAAACCACTCGGCCACCTCTCCGTCGGCGCTTTCAATGGGGCAGGGCCGGAGCCAATGCAAGCCGGGCGTTGGGGCAATTTGGCAACCCGCAAGGGGCGAGCCTTGCCGAATTTACCATTTTGGGTCTGTGCGGTTTCCCCATCCGTTAAGGGTGGGTTATCCTTATGGCGACGATTTCGGGGCGGCGGGCACGGACTTGCCGTAATCGGACGGCATAAATGTGGCGTCGCGCTGCCAAAACCGGCATTTTCGCGGTTGGGCGGGCGGCTGTTGGGGACTGAATGGAGGATTGCCTTTACAGGCACAGGTTTGCGGCCGCCGCGCGCTTTTCCGCGCTGGCTAGCACGTGTCTTGTTCTCGCCAACTGCAACCAGACCGACAGCAAATTCGCCCGTTCGGTCGATCCCAAGTATGGCGTCGCAGCAAGCGAGCGTGTCGTCGGGGAGGGGGACCCGGTGCCGAAAGGCGGCGGTTACTATCGCGTCGGCAAGCCCTATCAGATCGCCGGACAGACATACGTGCCGGAAGAAAACCGCGCCTATACCGCTGAAGGTCTGGCGTCCTGGTATGGCGACGACTTCCACGGCCGCAAGACCGCCAATGGCGAACTCTTCGACATGGAAGGGCTTTCGGCGGCGCACCCGACCTTGCCGATGCCGTCTTACGTGCGCGTCACTAATTTGGGCAACAAGCGTTCGGTCATCGTGCGCGTCAACGATCGCGGCCCCTATCACCGCAATCGTCTGATCGATGTTTCGCGCAAGGCCGCGCATGTCCTTGGCTTCCACGGCAATGGCGTTGCGCGTGTGCGCGTCGAATACGTCGGACAGGCGGCGCTGGCAGGCTCAGACGACAAATTGCTGGAAGCGACGCTGCGGGAGGGCGACGAGCAGGCGCCGGCACCTTCGCCGGTCCGCGTTGCATCCGCGCGGCCTTTCGTGGTGCAGGCGAGTCATTCGCCAGCGGTTCGCGGGCCAGTGCCAACCCCGGAAAGCCGTCCCTATACACTCGGTGAAGATACGCCTGCCAACGTCATGCCGTCGCGGATACTTTCGCCGGCAGCGGCGCAGGCGAATGCCGTGCGTGCATCCGCACCGAAATATGCGGCGCAGAGAAACGCTGAACCTCAATACGCCGAGCCGTCGGCGCAAATCAGCCCGGCGATCTCCCGCCAGCCCGATGCAGACCAGAGCGCCGGGCTGATGCCGCGCAGCCTGGGCGAACAGGCACAGGCGATGAATTCCGGTTCGGGCTTTGCCTCCCATGAGTCGCGCCAGGGCTTCGGGTCGCAGCCATTGCCGCCGGCGGCTTCCGCCTATGCGCCGATGCCGGCCCAGCGGTCTTCGGGCGTTCGCGGGCTTTACTGAGCCTTCGCCGCTAACCCCGCTGTTCCTGCGGAACTTTTCCCCCGTTTCAGCTTATCCCGCAGCGCCTCACGCAATCGCGACCCCGTGTGCATTGTATGGGAGAAGCGCCCTTGGTAGGAAAAAGAGCCTTTTGCGCGGGCCCCGATACCGCTTGATTTGAGCCTGTATAATGGGGCGCCTGCAGTTTGGGTTACGCTTGGAACAAGCCATGCCGTTGAAGCCGACCGCCATTGTGTTCTCGCTCCGCGCCATCGCCGCGCTTGCCCTTGCAGGTGTGCTGGGCGCTGCCGGCGCATACGCCGCCAACAACACGGTCACAGGCGAAAAGAAAGCCAACGAATTCCAGACCGCCGCGCCTTACGCCATCCTGCTCGATGCCGATAATGGCACGGTGCTGTTCGAGAAAGGCGCCGATACGCCGGTGCCGCCATCGAGCCTCGCCAAGCTGATGACGGCGGAACTGGTGTTTCAGGCGCTGACCGAGGGCAAGATCAAGCTTGAGAACGAGTATCTCGTCAGCGAGAACGCCTGGCGCCGCGGCGGGGCGCCTTCGCGTACGTCCAGCATGTTTGCCGAATTGCACAGCCGCGTGAAGGTGAAGGATCTGATCTCGGCGGTCATCATCCAGTCTGCCAACGACGCCTGCATCGTGCTGGCCGAAGGCATCGCGGGTAACGAGACGGCGTTCGCGATACGCATGAATGCGCGCGCCAAGGAGCTTGGACTGACCAGCGCCAACTTCACCAATGCGACCGGCCTGCCGGACAAGGTGATGAAGATTTCGGTGCGCGACCTTTCGAAGCTCGCGCAGCATATCAACCGCACCTATCCGCAGTTTTACGGCATCTACGGTGAAAAGGAATTCACCTGGAATAACATCCGCCAATACAACCGCAATCCGCTCCTTAATCTCGGCATCGGCGCGGACGGCATGAAGACCGGCTTCACCAACGACGGCGGCTACGGCCTCGTCGGCTCGGCGGTACAGGGCGGCTGGCGATTGATCGTCGTCGTCAATGGACTGAAGACCGACAAGGAACGCGCCGAAGAAGGCAAGCGTCTGCTGGAGTGGGGATTTCTTTCGTTCGAGGCGCGGTTGCTGTTTGCGGAAGGCCAGAACATCGGCGACGCCAAGGTCTATGGCGGCGCGACGGGTACGGTACCGCTGGTTGCCAAGGGGCCGGTCAACATCATGGTTCAGCGCAACATGACCGAACGCGTGGTTGCGCGCATCGTCTATACCGGCCCGGTGCCGGCGCCGATCACGCAGGGCCAGCAGATCGCCAAGCTGCGGGTGTCTCGCGGCGACATCGTTGCGCTCGAAGTGCCGCTGCAAGCCGCCGACAGCGTCGCGGCCGGCACCATGACCGGCCGCGCGATGGATGCCGTCAGCGAACTGTTCGTCAACATCATCCGCAGCGGCACCGGCAAGCTCTGACGCCGGCCATGGATATTTCCTGATGCGCGGAAAATTTATCACCTTTGAAGGCGGCGAGGGGACCGGCAAGTCTACCCAATCCGGCCTGCTCGCAAAGCGCCTGCGTGGCTTCGCCATCGGCGTCGTGCAGACCCGCGAGCCGGGCGGTTCGCTCGGCGCGGAAATCATCCGTCATGTGCTGCTCTCAGGCGCGGCAAAGCCACTGGGGCCGGAGGCCGAGGCGATGCTGTTTGCCGCTGCGCGGGCCGACCATATCAAGACCACGATCACACCTGCGCTTGAGCGCGGAAAGTGGGTCATCTGCGACCGCTACATCGATTCAACGCGCGTTTATCAGGGTGCGGCAGGCAACGTCGATCCGCGCTTCATCAGCGGGCTTGAACGGCTGATCGTCGGCGATGTCATGCCGGACCTGACCTTGATCCTCGACATCGATCCCCAGATCGGACTGGCGCGCGCCGCGGCACGGCGCAACGATGCGAGTGTTGACCGCTTCGAGCAGGAGAAACTCGATTTTCACGTCAAGCTGCGCGACGCCTACCGGGAAATCGCGGCGGCAAATCCAGACCGCTGCGTGCTGATCGACGCGCAAGGCACGCCTGATGTCGTTACCACCGCGATCTGGAAGGTTGTCGAGAAACGGCTTGCGCCCGCGACTGCGCCAGTATCCCTCGAGGGCGCAGCCTCGTGAGCGCACGCGATGACGACGAAGAAGGCGGCATTCCATCTCCGCGCGAGAACACAGCCCTGTTCGGCCATGGTGAGGCCGAGCAGCAATTGCTGACGGCCTATCGCGGCAAACGCATGCCGCACGCCTGGCTGATCGGCGGCGAACCCGGCATCGGCAAGGCAACGCTGGCATATCGGATGGCGCGCTTCGCCCTGGCGCATCCCGATCCGGCGGCGCGCGACGTGCAGAGTGCCGACAGTCTGTTTGTGAGACCCGATCACCCGGTCGCGCATCGCATCGTTGCGCAGGCGCATGGCGATCTCCTCGTGCTGGAGCGCACGCTCAACGACAAGGGCAACCTGCGCCGGGATATTGCCGTCGATGACGTCCGCAAGACCGTGCAGTTTTTTGGCTCGACCGCGGGCGAGGGCGGCTGGCGCGTCTGCATCGTCGATTGCGCCGACGATCTCAACAAGGAGGGCGCCAACGCACTGCTGAAAATTCTTGAGGAACCGCCGGCGCGCTGCCTGTTGCTGGTGGTCAGTCACTCACCGGCGCGATTGCTGCCGACCATTCGTTCGCGTTGCCGCCGATTGCCGCTGCGCCCGCTCGATGAACCGGATTTGCTGGCCGCCGCCGCAAATGCGCTGAACATCGACGCGGATGATGCCCAGCTCAAGCGCGCCGCGGCGCTGGCGCAAGGCAGCGTGGCGCGCGCGATCTCGCTGTATGACGGCCCTTCGCTGGCGCTGCGCGAACGGATCGCCGGCATGCTGGCCTCGCTGCCGCGCACCGACGGGCAGGCGCTGCACACGCTGTCTGACCAGCTCGCCCGCGCCGATGACGCGCTTTACGCAGGCTTCACGGATTCGGTTCGTGACTGGCTCACCACACGGCTGGAGGCGGGCGGCGATACCCGTTCGCTGGCGCGCATTTCCGAGGTCTGGGAGAAGTTCAACCGGGCATCCGCCGAAACCGACGCCTTTAATCTCGACCGCAAACCGCTGATCTTTTCGACCTTCGCCTTGCTTGCCGAGGCGGCGCGGGGTTGATACGCCTAGCAGGATGTTGAAAAAGGGTCTTCCCTTGGGCCCGCTAGCGTGATTCCGTCTTGTTAACGCAGGACGGAGGTGAGCGATGCGCGGGATGGATGAGAGATCGGGGTCGCTGTTTTCATACGTCGATCTTGAAGGGCGGATTCCG
>CANJBX010000123.1 GCA_947472885.1 Hyphomicrobiaceae bacterium | reverse complement strand
TGACCCACATCCATTCCCGTCTTTTTATGATTCTTGAGCAGATCTTGGCCCAGGGGGCGCCGGTTCCTTTGGATGTCGAAGTTCCCAATAGCACCCTGATTTCAGTAGAAATCTGAGCCCCCGATCGGTTTTTTCAACATCCTGTTAATAACCCAGACTTCAACTTGAAACAAAAGCCCCGCGGCATGTGCCGCGGGGCTTTTGCTTTGACACATGCACAATCGTCAGTGCGTCTTCCAGCGCGCCCTGGCCTCGGCACCGGCCTGCTTCAGGTGCACCTTGCTATCGACGTGATCGACCCACGCAAGCGGAATGAAGTGGTGTTCGCCTTCGGCGTCCTTGTCAGACTCCGTGAGCTTGACCTTGTCCTGCCCATCCATGTGATCGACCTTGCCGACGTGTACGCCGTCAGCGCCGACAACTTCCATGTGTTCCTTGATCGAAATTGCTGCAACCATCGAAACCTCCTTTGCTACATGGACTAACGCGCAGCAAAGGTCAGTGTTCCGGGAAGCAATTTTGTAGGCGGCCGCACAATTTTACCGATGTGCTAATCCCTAATTTCACAGTTGCCCCTTATAACGTTATGCGTTATACTACGCGCCATGATCGTCAATTTTCGGGATTTGCAGGCCGAAACGATTTGGCAAGGCCGACGAAGCCGCCGCCTCCCGCCAGACATTCAGGCCGTGGCGCTGCGCAAGTTGCGTCTTATCAACAACGCCCGCACCATTGACGACCTTCGAATTCCGCCCGGCAATCGGCTGGAAGCTCTGACCAGAGATCGTCGCGGCCAACACGCGATCCGCATCAACGACCAATGGCGGATCTGTTTTGTATGGAAGGATGGACATGCGCATGAAGTCGAAATCGTCCATTACCACTGAACTTCTGCCCAATCCGCATCCGGGCGAAATTCTGATGGAAGAATTCCTCAAACCGATGGCGCTATCGCAGACCGCGCTGGCGCGCGCTATCGCGGTTCCGCCACGCCGGATCAATGAAATTGTACTTGGCAAGCGCGCGGTCACTGCCGACACGGATTTGCGGCTGGCGCGTTATTTCAAGATGTCCGATGGCTTTTTTCTCGGACTGCAAGCGGATTACGAAATGATGCAGCGCCGCCGCGAAATCGGGGCACAATTGAAGGCCATCAAGCCAAGGGCGGCATAAGAAAGAGCGGCGTAAAGCGCGGCCTGTCAGGCCGACATCGCATCCAGAATGCGCGCCCAGCTGCGCGTGCCCTTGTGGAACGAGGTCATGTCGAACTTTTCGTTCGGCGAATGCACGCGGTCGTCGTCGAGCGCGAAGCCCACCATGATCGTGTCCATGCCGAGGATGCGCTTGAAGTCGCTGACGATCGGGATCGAGCCGCCCTCGCCGACGGGGATCGCCTTCTTGCCCCATTCGTCCTTGAGCGCGCCGAGCGCCTTGCCGAGCTCCGGCCGGTCGAAGGAAAGCGAGAACGCCGGCGCCGAACCGAAATTGCCGAACTCGACCGTGCAATCGGCGGGAAGGCGCGCGCGCACGAACTTGTGGAATTCGGTGCGGATCTTCTCCGGGTCCTGATCATCGACGAGGCGGAACGACACCTTCGCCATCGCCTTGCCGGGAATGACGGTCTTGGCGCCTTCGCCGGTGTAGCCGCCCATGATGCCGTTGATCTCGGCGGTCGGGCGTGTCGAGATCTGCTCAATCAGCATGCGGTCCTTTTCGCCCGCCGGCACCTTCAGGCCGACGGGACCAAGGAAATCCTCCGGCGTCAGATTGAGGCTCTTGAGATCGGCCTTCACAGACTCCGGCAACTCTTTCACGCCATCGTAGAAATGCGGGATCGTCACGCGGCCGTTGTCGTCCCACATGGCATTGAGCACTTTCGACAGCACGCGGATCGGATTCTGCGCACCGCCGCCGAACAGGCCCGAATGCAGGTCACGGTCGGCACAGGTCACGTTGACCTGCTCATAGACAAGACCGCGGATCGAGGTCGTCACCATCGGCGTCGCCGGGTCCCACATGCTGGTGTCGCAGATGAGCGCGAGGTCCTGCTTCAACTCGGCGGCGTTGTCCTTGACGAAGCCGAACAGATGCGCCGAGCCACATTCTTCCTCGCCCTCGATCATCAGCGTGATCGGCAGCGGCAGCTTGCCGGTAACGGTCTTGTAGGCCCTGCACGCCTCGATGAAGGTCATGATCTGGCCCTTGTCGTCGCAGGCGCCGCGCGCGACGATGCACTTGCGGCCATCCGGCGTCTGCGACAGGCGCGGCTCGAACGGGGGCGTTTCCCAAAGCACCAGCGGATCGACCGGCTGCACATCGTAGTGGCCGTAAAAAAGAACGCGCGGGCCAGAGCCTTCGGCGGATTTCGCAACCACGATGGGATGCCCGCCGGTCGGGCGAATGGTGGCGTCAAAGCCGAGGCTGGTCAGGTCCTTGGCAACGAACTCCGCCGCCGCGCGGCAATGCTTGGCATAGGCCGGATCGGTCGAGATCGACTGGATGCGCAGGAAATCGAACAGGCGGCCGACGCTGTTGTCGATATCGGCATCAATGCGGGCGAGAACGGCGTCGAGTTGCTTGGTCATTGAACCTGCCTACTTCCTGAGAATGCCGCCGAGCGTTCCGCGGATGATCTGGCCCGTAACGCGGCCGCTCATACCGCCGCCAATCGATCTGGCGACGTTACGCGCCACCTCGGTCGTGACGCTGCGCGCCACGGTACGGGCGACGATCTGGCCGGGGCTCAACCGCGAACCGCGCGCATTGTTGGTGCCGAAGATGGCGCCAATGAACCCACCCAGCTTTTCAAGAAAACCCGGGCTCGCGGGTGCAGCCTGACCGGGCACCGGCGCGGGTGCAGTCGCAGTGCCGGGCGCACCGGGCGCGGGCGGCGGCGCTGCGCCGGCAGCAACGCGCTTGGTCAGCACTTCGTAGGCGGATTCAGGATCGACCGTCTGTTCGTATTTGCCCTTCACCGGCGACTTGTCCATCACCGCCTTGCGTTCTTCGGGCGTGATCGGCCCAAGCTGTGCGGATGGCGGGCGGATCATGGCGCGTTCGACCATCGACGGCGTGCCATTGCCTTCCAGGTACGAGACAAGGGCCTCGCCCTTCCCCAGCTCCATGATCGCCTTGTAGGTGTCGAGCGCCGGATTGGCGCGGAAAGTTTCCGCCGCGGTCTTGACCGCCTTCTGGTCGCGCGGCGTGAAGGCGCGCAGCGCGTGCTGTACGCGGTTGCCGAGCTGGGCCAGCACCCTGTCCGGCAAGTCGAGCGGGTTCTGGGTGACGAAATAGACGCCGACGCCCTTGGAACGGATCAGGCGGACAACCTGCTCGATCTTGTCGAGCAGCGGTTTCGGCGCGTCGGTGAACAGGAGATGCGCCTCATCGAAGAAGAAGCACAGCTTCGGCTTGTCGGCGTCGCCGACCTCCGGCAATTCCTCGAACAGCTCCGACAGCAGCCACAGCAAGAACGTGGCGTAGAGCCGCGGGTTCTGCATCAGCTTGTCGGCGGACAGGATATTGATGTAGCCGCGGCCATCGCGGTCCTTGCCGATGAAATCCTTGAGCTTGAGCGCCGGCTCGCCGAGGAATTTTGCGGCGCCCTGGTTTTCCAGCACCAGAAGCTGCCGTTGAACGGCGCCGATGCTGGTGACGGCAATATTGCCGTACCGCGAGCCAATCTCCTTGGCATTGGCAGAGATATAGGCCAGCAGCTCGCGCAGGTCCTTGAGGTCCACCAGTCCATTGCTTTCGAGACCCGTGAGGTGTGGATCGTCGTCGGCGTACCGGAACGCGATGTTGATGATGCCTTCCTGGACATCGTTGAGGTCGAGCATCCGCGACAGCAGCAGCGGGCCGATCTCCATGACGGTGGCGCGGACGGGATGGCCCTGCTCGCCGAACATATCCCAGAACATGACCGGGAAACGGTCGGGCTCGTAGTCAAAACCCATGTCCTTGGCCCGGGTAACGAAGGCGTCCCTGGCCGTGCCCGCCGCCGCGATGCCTGAAAGGTCGCCTTTGACGTCGGCGGCAAATACCGAAACCCCGGCGCGCGACAGGCCCTCGGCCAGCACCTGCAGCGTCACCGTCTTGCCGGTACCCGTTGCGCCGGCGACGAGGCCGTGACGATTGGCGAGCGGAAGCGACAGATATTCCGGCTTGCCGCTCTTGCCGACGAAAACCTTGCCATCCAGATCGGGATTCATGGTCAGCTTCCAAATTGCGGGTGCCGCAACGCCCCTGCCTTGATTTCACTTTATCCGATGTTCGACCGCGCGCAGCAAGCATTTAAGGGACGCGCAAGCCGGAGCTTATCCACCCGGCTTCATGAATTTGTAAGCATGCCGGGTGCATCTGGCGGCGTTACAAAATGATTTCATCAGCACGCGAAACGTTACGTTGCAAAGAATATCTGTTGACACATGTCGCGCCGGCGCACTTTTATAGAAGCGCGGAAATCAAGGCTCACAGAAGCCAGAACAAAAGCTCGCCGTCAGTGCGGGCGTATCCGGGGGCGTTATGACTGAACTGATCGACCGCATCGTGTCGCAGGTCGGCGTCGATCGCCCCATCGCGGAAAAGTCCGTCGGGATCATTCTTGATTTTCTTTCCAAGGAAGGCGCGCCTGAAAAGGTGCAGGCGCTGCTTGCACGTTTGCCGGGTCATGAAGCGCTGATCGCCGCCGCGGCTGGCGAGAGCGGCGGGATGTTCGCGAGCATGGGCGGCATCATGGGTGTCGGCAGCCGGCTGATGGGGCTCGGGCTTGGGATGGGTGAAATTCAAAACGTCATTCGTGAACTGATGGCTTACTCCCGGGAGCAAGGCGCGGGCGATGCGTTGACCGACATCGCGGCTTCGATCCCCGGACTGAGCGCGTACATCTGAATTCAGGCGAGGCGCCGAGACCTGGTGATGCGGGAATTGGCGACTGCGGAGCAAGTAATGAACTACCCAGTTTCCGAACTCGACAAGATTACCCCCGGCATCGGTAATGTTCTGAGAGCCTGTCCGGAGAAAACTTGAATCTCTTGAATCGTTTATGATTCAAGAGAGGCGGTCCGATTCTTTTGGAGATCGCCGATGTGGACGAAGGAAAATCGCGGGCGCTATGACCGAAGCAAACTTCGCTATCCCAGCGACGTGAC
>CANJBX010000122.1 GCA_947472885.1 Hyphomicrobiaceae bacterium | reverse complement strand
TGCCGCAGGCTCGCCAAGGACTGGGAGTGCCTGAATGGAAAAGCGCTCGCGTTCTTGCGTCTCGCCTCGATCCGACTCATGGTGAGAAAGCTAAGCAATCCTGCTTGAACTTTCCGAACAGACTCTAACTCGGAAGCTTAAATCAACGAGTTAGCAGCATTTTGTCTAACTGAAATCCAGATCGGTTTAAACACTGAAACTCAGCCATAAGTTGCATCACAAAAATATCTGGCGTAGTCTTTCGACGGATCGGGGGGGATCCCTATGCACATCTCGGCGAGATTCCTGCTCGCGTGTGCGGGCTTCAACGAGGTCGATCTTTTCAAGCCCCGCCCCGTTGCAAGCCACCAGCTTGAGGTCTGGAAGCGCGTCCATGGTGGCGGCATCAATGCCGAATACACCCATGGTAGCGGCAATGTTGTACCCGGCTGCCGGAACCGGCTTGCCCGGCGCACCGCCCAAGGTTGTGTAGTCCGTAATGCCGTATTTCTTGTCCAGTGCCGCCTTCAGGTCCTGCGGGAACATGCTGATGGCGAGAATACGTGGTGTCTGCTTTTGCATCGCTCTTCCTGGCGCTCCGCATTAGAGTGTTTCCCAGAGTATCGCCGCCCGGACCGCTGCGCCATCCTTGGCCTGCGCATGGGGCTACGGCGGGAACGAGCCGCAGCATAAGCGACAGTCAAAAATGGCAATTACATACGAGCAGGTAAAATCGGTTTCCGCCGAGCTTTACGAAAGCTGCCTGAAAAAAATACCCGAGGATACCAAGGAAGCGTTGCGCAAGGCCGGCGAAGCCGAGACCAACGACGGCGCCAAGAAAATCCTCTCCTTGATGCACAGGAGTGCCCACGCGGCCGAGAGTGGCAATCGCCATGTCTGCTCGGACGCCGGCGTGCCGGTCTATTTCATGAAGATCGGCACTGCGGCAAAACTCGACGGCAACATCAAGCAGGCGATTTCGGATGGCTTCGATCATCTCGTGGCGACCATCCAGCCGCCGATCCTCAAGCATGTCACCAACCCGCTGACCAACGAGCGCGGCTACAAGGGCAAGGACATGCCCATTGTCAGCTACGACCTGATCGATGGAGCGGACTATGTGGAACTGGTTTGCCAGCCCAAGGCGCTCGGCTCCGGCCGGTGGGCGGCGCTGGAAATTTTCAGCTTTCCGACGCTGGAGACCATCGAGAAATACGTGATGGACTGCGTGCTCAAGGTCGGCTCGCAACATTGCCCGCCCGTCGTGATCGGCGTCGGCATTGGCGGCACGTTCGACCTTTGCGCCAAGATCGCCAAGCAGGCGACCGTCCGGCCGTTCGGCAAGACGAACCCGGAGCCAATCCTCGCCGCCATGGAAGAGCGTCTCCTGAAAGCCCTCAACAAGACCGGCTTTGGCCCCATGGGCACCGGCGGCGACACCACGGCCCTCGCCGTCCATGTCGAATACACGTCGGGACACGGTTTCACGCCGGTCGCCGTCTGCTTCAACTGCTGGATCAATCGCCGGGCCGGCGCGCGAATCTATAATTATGGCCGCATCGAGCGGTTCGAGTGACCGCCATGTCAGACATCCGCCAACTCACATTGCCGATTGACGAAGCGACCATCCGCACGCTCAACGCCGGCGACTTCGTCGAACTCACGGGCGAGATCGTGCTGACCGCGGGCATGCCGACCTGCGGACGCATTCTCGAATACATGAAGGATGACAAGCCGCTGCCCATCGACATCGCGGGCGGCACGCTGTTCCACCTCGGCAGCTACAGCCAGGACACGCCGAACGGCTTTGAGGTGCTCTACATCAACCCAACGACTTCGACGCGGTTCAATGCGCTGATGCCGCCAATTATCCGGCATTACGGCTTGCGCATGGTCGGCGGCAAGGGCGGCCTCGATCACGCCAGCGTCGAGGCCATGAAGGAAATCGGCTGCGTCTACCTGTCTTTTCTCGGCGGCGGCTCGCCGCTCCTGTCCGACGCCATCAAGGAAGTGAAGACCGTCGCGTGGCGCGATTTTGGCTCGCACTACCGACTGGTGAAACTTCGCGTCGAGAATCTTGGGCCTCTCGTGGTCGGCATCGACGCCAAGGGCAATTCGACGTTTGAAACCTTGAGTGCGCAAGCCGAGAAGCGCATGCCGGACATCCTCCACGATCTTGAGGAAGCCCGCGCAAAGACATCTCCGGGCGGACATTGATGACGCATCGTCCCGTACTTCTGATCGGCAGTTTCCCGTTCAAGACCGCACGCGAGGTTTTCGACGTCGCGGGTCCTATTCTCGCGGGCTACGCAGCACGCATTCCTGACGGCGAGGCACAGGGCTGGAACACGTTTCCGGCCGCGACACTCGCGAAGGCCAAAGGGCTGGAGCCTTCCGGCCGGACTTCGCGGATGCAGCCGGAAATGCCGGAGTACCCGCTCTATCATCTGGTTCCCGGCACCAAAGCATCCGATGTGATCTTTGCACCGGTCGGCTACGACAAGATCGCGCTGAATTCATACGAGCAATTCAAGGCCGCACGTGCCGACGGCAAGATTGCACCCGGCACGCGCTTTCAGGTCAGCCTGCCGACGCCCTTTGCCACCATCGGGGCGCGCACGGTTCCCGAACAGGTGCCGGAAATCCTTCCAGCATTCGAGGAACACTATTTCAGGGAAGTTGACGCCATCGTGCGCGCGATCCCTGCTCAAGACCTCGCATTCCAATGGGACATCGCGGTCGAGATCATCCAGTCGCTGCATGAAAACCGGCCGGGACTGAAGCAATATGCGCCACTGGAGTTTCTGGCCGCAGCTATCGCGCGTGCGGTTGGGCGCGTTCCTGCCGCTGTGCAGGCCGGCGTTCATTTTTGCTATGGCAATCCGGCCGGGCGCCACATCATTGAACCCGCCGACACCGGTGTGATGGTCGATCTCGCCAATGCCACGTTTGCAGCGGCAACGCGCCCGATCACCTGGGTTCACATGCCTGTGCCAAAGAAGCGCACGGATGAAGCCTATTTCGCGCCGCTGAAAAATCTCAAGCTGCCCGCCGGAACGGAATTCTATCTCGGCCTCGTCCACCATTCCGATGGGATCGAAGGCACGCGACAGCGCATGGAGGCAGCAAAGAAATACGCACCCTATTTTGGCATTGGCTGGGAGTGCGGCATGCGCGCGTTCAAGCCGGAGACCATTCCGGAGATGCTGGAACTACACAAAGCAGCAGCAAACATTCAATAACGAAACAAACAAAACAGGGAAACGTCATGGGTAAAAACAAAACGCAAAAGGCCGTTCGTGGCTTTGCTGGCGCGCTTGCTGTCCTAACAAGTCTGTTCGCGCTGCCGGCGCAGGCGGATGACTACCCCTCACGTCCGATCCGCCTCATCGTACCCTTCGCGGCGGGTGGCCCAGCGGACCTGATCGCACGCACCATCGCACCGGCCATGAGCGACATCCTGAAGCAGCCAGTCGTGCTGGAGAACCGCGCGGGCGGTGGCGGCGCAACCGGTGTCGATGCGGTCGCGAAGTCCGCACCTGACGGTTACACCATCGGCATCACCGGCCCCGGCGCGTTTGTCTCGATCCCCTTCATGATCAAAACGCCCTACGATCCGCTCAAGGACCTCGCGCCAATCGCACGCGTCGCGCAGGTGAATGCCGTCATCGTTGTCGCAGCCAATAGCCCATACAAGACGCTGAAGGACCTTGTCAGCGCCGCGAAGGCGGCACCGCCCGGCAAAATCTCGTTCGGATCGGCAGGCGCAGGCACCAGCACTCACCTCGCCGGCGAGCTCCTCAACATGGAAGCCGGCATCAAGCTGGTTCACGTGCCCTATCGCGGCGCCGTCCCCGCAGCGACCGATCTCATGGGCGGCCACATTGAGACCATGCTGCCGGACCTGCCCGGCGTCATCGCGCTGATGCGGGCGGGTTCGATCCGCGCGCTCGCCATCACCAGCGCCAAGCAGTCAACGGTTATTCCAGATGTCCCAACGACGGCAGAGGCAGGTTATCCGAACGTCCTGTCGGATAGCTGGTACGGCTTGATCGCGCCGGCCGGGATCTCCGCCGACATCAAGGCCAAGCTCTACGCGGTGGCGGCGGAAGCCATGAAAGCCCCCGCATTCCTTGAACAAATGAAAACCCAGGCTGCCGCGGCCGCGCCGTTGAACCCGCAGGAGTTCACGCAGATGATCGCCGCCGAGCAGGAGCGCTGGAAGCGCGTGATCGAAGTCACCGGCGCGAAGATGGAATAGCTGCAAGATAGGCGAGCCAGCCGCATCAAATAAAAAGCCCGCCAGCATCGCTGCTGGCGGGCTCTCTATTTGGCAGATTACTTCCCGGCTTGAAGCAGCGGCAACGCCTTAGATGATGAAGTCGCTGGTGTGCAGCAGTGCCGCGTTGGTCAGCTTGAAGACCGCATCATGGGCAACATTGAATCCCGCTGTGCCGTCATTGACCACCGCATAGGTGCCGGCATTCGCGCCGCCATTGACCGTGACTTCCGCTGCGCCGTTGGACAGCAGATTGCCGTTGGTCAACACCGCCATCAGGTCGGCCGCAAGATCGCCGGTGCCGGCAACGGACAGGCCCGTGGTCAGGCCTGCGAGATCGTGGCCGATGTGGATGGCGTCCAGGCCCGAACGGAAATTCTCGATCGTCGTGTAATTGGGCGCGAGCGAGGCCGTCAGTTGCGTGAAGTCAAAGCTGTCAGCCGGAGCTGCCGGCGGCGCAGCGGGAGGAACCGGCGCTGCCGTGGTTTCAAGCGCGACTTCCACAAAGTGGCCCGTGCTGCCGTCCGTCATGGTGAAGGTGCCGTTCGAAGCCACCGGCTGGCCATCGATATCGCCCTCGCCGGCCGTTGCATCCAGCGAGATGGAGCCGATGCCCAGATCGGTCAGACCCGACAATTCGCCCGGATCGCTGATGCCGTCATGGTTGGTATCCTGCCAGTCCACGAGATCCTTGAAGGCCGTGTCGTTGCCGTCGATCTTGCCGTCGCCATTGCTGTCGAGCGTCGCAAGCGCGGAGAGACCCTCGGCATAGGAGCCGCCAGCGAAGAACGGCGAGAACAGCTCACTGCCGTCGTCAATCGTGCCGTTGTGGTTGACGTCGAGCGCGAGGATGCCCTCCTGCCCCGTGGTCCAGGCAACCTGCTCATGGACGACGTTGGCGTCGAGATCGAAATGCACGCCATCTTGAACCGACGTGAAGTGAATGCCCTGACCGCCAATATCCAGAATGATCGGATCGATGCGGCCGCTCGCGGTGACGCTGGTCAAAGTGACGCCCTGCAAATCCACCAGAATGTCGTTGGCGGCGCTGGCTGTATTACCCACTTGTTCATACACAAAGGTATGAGCCGTGCCGGCAATCTAGTCTGCCCTCTTGAAAGTGGTCCTCCCTGAAGTATGGCTTTGAGCCGGATGGAGGATTGCAGGATGCCTTAGAGTCTGTTCGGAAAGTTCAAGCAGGATTGCTTAGCTTTCTCACCATGAGTCGGATCGAGGCGAGACGCAAGAACGCGAGCGCTTTTCCATTCAGGCACTCCCAGTCCTTGGCGAGCCTGCGGCATCTGCCAAGCCATGCG
>CANJBX010000121.1 GCA_947472885.1 Hyphomicrobiaceae bacterium | reverse complement strand
GATCCCAAGCTTGTTCATCTGTTCGATGCCGCGACAGGCAAACGCCTGAATTCCTGAAATCCAAAAGTGAAACACCAGGGAGGAGATGACGATGACTGATTTTTCTCGCCGCGCCGTCGTTAAAGGCGCTACCGCGTTGGGCGCCGCCGGCGCACTGACCGGACCTGCCTTGCTCGATTGGGCCAAGGCCTGGGCGCAGAGCGCGCCGTGGAAGCCGGAGAAAGGCGCCAAGCTGTCGATGCTGCGCTGGAAATATTTCGTGCAGGCCGAAGACGACGCATTCGTGAAGCTGATCGCCGCCTTCACGCAAGCGACCGGCGTCGCGGTCGATATCTCGCGCGAATCCTATGAGGACGTGCAGCCGAAGGCTTCCGTCGCCGCCAATACCGGCACCGGCCCGGACCTGTTCTGGGGTTTATATTCGCTGCCGCATCTGTTCCCGCAGAAATGCGTCGACGTGACCGACGTTGCCGACTACCTCGGCAAGAAGTACGGCGGCTGGGTCGATAGCGCCGTCAAATACGGCAAGAGCGGCAACAAGTGGATTGCTATCCCGATCTGCTATTCCGGCGCGCTGATGAACTACCGCATCGAGGCGTCGAAGAAAGCCGGCTTTTCCAAATTCCCCGACAAGCTCGATTCGTTCCTCGAATACACCAAGGCGATGAAGTCGCAGGGCACGCCCGGCGGTTTCGCGCTCGGTCACGCCTCTGGTGACGGCAACAGCTGGGTGCATTGGTGCCTGTGGTCGCATGGCGGTCAGTCCGTCGATGCGAACGACAAGGTCATCCTGAACTCGCCCGAGACCGCCAAGGCGCTGGAATACGCCAAGGCACTCTACGGCAACATGATCACCGGCACCGCCGCCTGGAACGATTCGTCCAATAACAAGGCGTTCCTCTCCGGCGACATCAACTGGACCAATAACGGCATCTCGATCTACGTCGCGGCCCAGAACAGCGCCAAAGCGATCGCCGAAGACATGGATCACGCCTACTTCCCGGTTGGCGTCAGTGGCAAGCCGACCGAATTGCATGTGATGTATCCGACGCTGATCATGACCTACACGAAGTTCCCGCAGGCCAGCAAAGCGCTGCTGGCGTACATGCTGGAAGCTGACAACTTCAATCCGTGGATGCAGTCGGCGAAAGGCTATCTGACACACTGCCTCAATGCCTACGACAAGAACCCGGTGTGGACGGCCGATCCCAAGGCCACGCCGTTCCGCGACGTCGGCAAGCGCACGCTTACCGCGGGCGGCCTCGGCTCGGTCGGTGAGAAAGCGGCGACCGCTATTGCCGACTTCATCATCGTCGATATGTTCGCGAACTACTGCACGGGCCGCGACGACGTGAAGGGCTCGATCGCGACCGCCGAACGTCAGCTCAAGCGCATCTATCGCTGATACTTCTCCCTCTCCCCGCCATGCGGGGAGAGGGACCACCGCAAACACCGAGAAACTGATGACCGATGTCGTTCTCAAATCGCGTTTGGACAAACGGCCGATCCAGGAGCCCACGGCGTGGGACCGGCTCATGGTCAACAGGAACTGGCTCGGCCTTTGGTTCATGGTGCCGGCGGCGATATTCCTGATCCTGTTTCTCGCCTATCCGCTCGGCCTCGGCGTCTGGCTGTCGTTTACTGACGCGAAAATCGGCCGCAGCGGCGAATTCATCGGCCTGGAAAACTACGAATGGCTTTCCGAGGACTCGACCTTCATCACCTCGGTGTTCAACACAATTCTCTACACCACGGTCGCCAGCGCGATTAAATTCGCGGTCGGGCTTTATCTGGCGCTGCTCTTGAACGAGCGGCTGCCGTTCAAAGCGATCCTGCGCGCCGTCGTCCTTATTCCCTTCATCGTGCCGACCGTGCTGTCGGCGATCGCCTTCTGGTGGATCTACGATCCGCAATTTTCGATCATCTCGTGGTCGCTGCGGAAAATGGGATTCATCACTGAGAACATCAACTTTCTCGGCGACGTCTGGAATGCGCGCTGGTCGGTGATTTTCGCCAATATCTGGCGCGGCGTACCGTTCGTGGCAATCACGCTGCTGGCCGGATTGCAGACAGTGTCGCCGTCGCTTTATGAAGCGGCGACCATTGACGGCGCGACGCCGTGGCAGCGCTTCCGCTTCATCACCTATCCGCTGCTGACGCCGATTATCGCGGTGGTCATGACCTTCTCGGTGCTGTTCACCTTCACCGACTTCCAGCTGATCTGGGTGATGACGCGCGGCGGCCCGGTCAACGCGACCCACCTGATGGCGACCTTGTCGTATCAGCGCGCGATCCTCGCCGGGTCGCTCGGCGAAGGCGCCGCGATCTCCACGGCGATGATCCCGTTCCTGCTCGGCGCCATTCTCGTCTCGTGGTTCGGATTGCAGCGGCGCAAGTGGCAGCAGGGTGAATCGAATGATTGAGAGAGCCGCTGCAATTATTTTTGCGCGAATGGCGCAAGCGCCACGCGCGCCGGCGCAAGTGGCAGCAGGGTGAATCAAATGACTGACCTCCTCGCCCAGAAAGCCGCCGATCCGAAATCGACGCTGAACGCTTCGACGGCCGCGGCCGATCACAGCGACGGCATGAGCTATCTGAACAACCTGCCGCGCCGGCTGGTGACGCTCTATCTGCCGCTCGGGATTATTCTCGTCGTGCTGCTGTTCCCGTTTTACTGGATGGCGCTCACATCCATCAAACCGGACGAGCAACTGCTCGACTTCGAGAAGTACAGTCCGTTCTGGACCTGGAATCCGACGTTCAAGCACATCGCCAAACTTCTGTTCGATACCGACTATCCGCGTTGGCTATGGAATACGATGCTGGTCGCGACCTGCGCCACGGCGATCTCGATCGGCGCCAGCGTGCTGGCGGCTTACGCCATCGTGCGGCTGCGCTACAAAGGTGCGCAATGGGTCGGCGGCGCGATCTTCCTCGCCTATCTGGTGCCGCCGTCGATCCTGTTCATTCCGCTGTCGACCGTCGTCTTCCAATACGGCCTGTTCGACACGCCGTTCGCGCTGATCCTGACCTATCCGACGATCCTCATTCCCTTCTCGACCTGGCTCCTGATGGGCTATTTCAAGACCATCCCGTTCGAGTTGGAGGAATGCGCGCTGATCGACGGCGCCAGCCGTTGGCAGATCCTGGTCAAGATCGTGCTGCCTTTGGCGATCCCAGGCCTGATCTCGGCCTTCATTTTCTGTTTCACGCTGTGCTGGAACGAGTTCATCTACGCGCTGACCTTCATCTCATCGACGCAGTATAAAACCGTGCCGGTCGCCATCGTGACGGCGCTGGTCGACGGCGACATTTATCGTTGGGGCTCGCTGATGGCGGGCGCGATGATCGGCTCGCTGCCGCTGGTCGTGCTTTATGCCTTCTTCGTCGAGCACTACGTCTCGGCGATGACCGGCGCGGTGAAGGAATAAGATTTCAATCGTATGCCGGCGAGCGATACCGGTGGATAAAAATCCATAGCCTTAGGCTATAGCCGGAGGCTGGCGGAGAGAGTGACTGCGTGAGCAGTGTCTTACTGCGTCTCATGCAAACTTATCAATGGATAACTTCTCATAAAGTAACTGCAGAACAGAATTGTTTGACTGATATTGTCGGATGAAGAATTATAGAATCTCATCACTTAAGTGGGGCCATGCGGGGGGCCAATGAGATGCTGCAAATCACCGAGATGAAAGCGCGCAACATTAAGCCGGGCAGCAAACCGGTCGCTGATGGCACGGTAGCTGGTTTGCGGTTAGAGTCTGGCCGTACGAGAGGTCGGGGCAAATGGATTCTCCGCTTCGTGTCGCCAGTTACTGGCAAGCGCCGCGAAATGGGTCTTGGCGTTTATCCCGCTACCTTGATTGCAGATGCCCGCACGCGGGGTCTGACGGCACGGCAGTTAATCGGTAGTGGCAAGGACCCCATCGACGAGCGCGACGCCGCCACCGCAGCTCGCAAAGCCACTGCGGAAGCGCTGACGTTTGAGCACGCAGCACTGAAGGTCCACGAGGAGCTGAAACCGGGGTGGAAGAATTCCAAGCACGCCGACCAGTGGATCAGTACGCTACGTCAATATGCCTTCCCGAAGATCAGGAAGAAAAAAGTCGCCAGTTTAGCGCCCACAGACTTTGCCGAAATGCTGCGGCCTATCTGGCTGGACAAGCCGGAGACTGCATCGCGGATCAAGCAGCGCTGCCACACCATCCTGAAGTGGTGCTGGGCACATGGCTTCGTCCAAAGCAATCCGCTCGACGTTGTCGACTTCTTGCTCCCGCAACAGCCGGGCAAGCGCGAACGGACAAAGCACCACGCGGCGATGCCATGGCAGGATGTTCCCGACTTCGTCTCGCGGGCGCTCAGCGCAAGCGACTCCAATGCGACTCGTGCGCTGCTTGAGTTCGTTATCCTGACCGTCGCACGGTCGGGCGAAGCTCGCGCGATGACATGGGCCGAAGTCGATCTGAAGACGAAGGTCTGGACGATTCCAGCCAGCCGGATGAAGGCAAAGGTCCAGCATCGCGTGCCGCTCTCCACGCGGGCGGTTGCTATTCTTAAGTCGCAGCGGGCGCTCCATCCCGATGCCGACCTCGTGTTCCCTTCTCCTAGAGGGTTGGTGCTGTGCGATATGGCGCTGACGAGCTTCCTGCGCAGCCACAATGCACATAGTGGCGATCAGGGGCGGGTTGCGACGGCGCATGGGTTTAGGTCGAGCTTCCGCGACTGGGCCTCAGAGAACGGCTATCCCCGCGATCTCGCGGAGCGCGCACTGGCGCATACCATCGCGAACCAAGTTGAAGCTGCCTATCACCGCACCGACTTGCTCGAACAGCGTCGGGCCATGATGGAAAATTGGGCGGATCATGTCGGTGGGCTGAACAATAAAGGGCAAGTGATACCGATGTTGCGGGGAGCGTGAGGTGCCAAGTAGAGAACGGCGAGAGCGGACCAAAAGAGATAAGGAATTAGCTGATTTTGTAGCCAGTGCGCAAAATCACATTAGAGAACGCCTTGGTCGTCCATCGAAGCTTGGTGAGGATTCAGTCGCGGGGTTGCTCCGTTTCGATTTTCGCGGACTGAAGTATGCAGAGGATGGTCAAGAGGCATATTCCCACGAATGGGGTAAGGCTGGCGGAGCCTTCTTGAAAAACAAAGCAAACAAAAGGTACGCATACCTAAAGAGGAAATATGCTGATAAATGGGGCAAGCGACTCCGCATTTCCGAAATAGCTAAAGCTGAGAATATTTCCGAGCGAACGGTCGAACGGTATTACGCTCGGGATAAATAACATTTTCCGACACGGCAAGTACTGCCCCGTATAGAACAGGGTAACGCTCCATGCAGTTTCAAACGCATAGGAGCGCAAATGAAATACCCCTCTTCTGCTCAATCGTACCTGCGCGAAAAGCAGGTACTTGAGCTTCTCCCCGTTAACCGCAGCACCCTTTGGCGTTGGGTAAAAGACGGATACTTCCCGAAGCCGCGAAAAGTTAGTTCTGGGGTAACGGTATGGAGCCGCCACGAGGTTCTGGCCTTTGTCGAAGGAGGCCATCATGCATAACCGGATGCTTGAAATTTGTAGGTTTAGTAACGAAACCAACACCCGCCCGAACAACGAATCATATTCGTGGTCTCAGGTCGTTTCACTCCACAATACTCACGACATTCGTGCTGTAAAATCAGGGCCTATGTTCGGCGGTTATCGCTGCAACGGCGGTCGTGAGAATAAGAATGTGCCGCT
>CANJBX010000120.1 GCA_947472885.1 Hyphomicrobiaceae bacterium | reverse complement strand
CTTGAACTCCGTCCCATGACCGCGGATGACCTTGCGCACCGTTGCGCGCGATACCGACAGCGTTCGTACGATCTCCTTGATCGGGCGGTGCTGCTCAAAGTAGGCGCGCCGTATATCGCCGATCTTGTCCACGCCAATCATCCCCATCAGCCCTTCCAGGCCGATCAAGGCCAAAAGGAAGGACGCTGACACAACACGTCACAGGGGGTCGGAATTGGACGCGAAAAGCCCCCTCAGGGGGTCAATATTGCAAGCGATTTTGCAGCTAGCGGCTTGCGCTGTCGTACAATTTTCTCAACAATCTCCCGCGGGCGTGCCGTCTGCTGTGTTGCTTGTTGGGAATAATGACCGAAAAAACATTTGTCTTGATCGTGGGAGGAGGCCCGGTGGGCCTTGCCGCCGCAAACGAGTTCGGCTGGCGCAACCTGCCGGCGATCCTCGTCAACGAAAACCTCGAAACCGCCAAGCATCCCAAGTGCAACAGCACGAATGCGCGCTCGATGGAGCATTTCCGCCGGATCGGCATTGCCGACCGGATTCGGGCTATCGGTTTGCCACCGGATTTTCCGAGCGAGCATTGCTATGTGACGCGCTATTGCGGGTTCGAGTTTGCCCGCATGAAACGGCCCTATACGAAGCTCGCTAATGCTTCGCGCGCGCAGGGCGTGACACCTTGGCCGACCCCGGAAGGCCCGCACACCATTCCGCAGATCAAGCTGGAGCCGGTCCTCAAGGAATGCGCGGAGGAGCAGGCAAGCATCAGCGTGCGTTTCGGCCAACGGCTGGTTGGCTTTGAGGAAACTACCGACGGCATTCTTGCCAGGATACAGAACATCGTCACCGGCGAGACTTATGAGATCGCCGCGCAATACATGCTGGCCGTCGATGGCGCGCGCAGCACGATCCGCCGTCAGCTTGGCTTTGAGATGGAAGGCGACGACGGTTCAGTGGACCGTGTGTTCATGGGCGGTACGATGCTGTCCTACTATATCCGCGCGCCGAAGCTGCAGGAACAGTGCGCACGCAAGCCCGCTATCATCAACTGGATCGTCAATCATGAAGTGCGCGGCTTCATGTATACGCAGGATGCGCGCGAACGCTGGATCGTGCATTTCCAGGTTCCCAAGGGTGTGAAGTGGGAAAGTCTCGATCCGCGCGACATCATTCGCTCGATGATCGGTGAAGACACGGAATTTGAAATCCTGTCGGGCGGACCATGGACCGGCGGCCTCGCGCTGACCTCGGAACACTACCAGACCAGCCGCGTGTTCCTCGCTGGTGACGCCGCACATCTGTTCACGCCGCTGGGTGGCATGGGGATGAATACCGGCATTGGCGATGTCATGAACCTCGGCTGGAAACTCGCGGCGGTCCATGAAGGCTGGGCCGGGCCGGGCTTGCTCTCATCCTATGAGACCGAGCGCCGTCCCATCAGCGTGCGCAACTCGAAGCTCGGCGTGTTATGCGCGCGCAAGATGAGCGCATGGAAATTGCCGGAAGATATTGAGGAGGATTCCCCGGAGGCGGAAGCGCATCGCACGGCGTTCGGCGCGTTCTGCCTCGAGGACGACAAGGATCAGTATTTTACATCCGGTTTGCAGCTTGGCGAGCGCTACGAAGGCTCACCTATCGTTTGCGGCGATGGGGCGCCGGGGCCTGAGGATATCTTCATCAAGTACGATCCTCTGGACCGGCCCGGCGCGCGCGCACCGCATTTCTGGCTGGCGGATGGGCGTTCAAGTTACGACGCGCTGGGGCAGGGATTGACGCTATTCGATTTCGGCGCGCCTGATGCGTCTGCGGCCCTGCAATGCGCGGCGAAGGAACGCGGCGTTCCGCTTAAAGTCGTTGCGCTGCCGCTGCCAGAAGAGGCGATATACGGGAGCAGGCTCGTGATCGTCAGGCCGGATCATCACATCGCCTGGCACGGCCACGCTGCACCTTCCGATCCGGTTGCGGTCATTGACCGGATCAGAGGTGCGTAGCCGGTTCGGCTGAAAGGTAATCAGTCGATTGTGATTTTCGCCGCCGCGGCGATGTCTTTCCACTTCTTTGTTTCCGCTGCGATCTGCGCACCGAACTGTTCGGGCGTCGCGGTCGCTGCTTCAGCGCCGAGCTTGAGCAACATCGACTTCAGCATATCGCTTTGCAGCGCCTGATTGATGGCGGCGTTCAGCTTGGCAACGATGGGTGCTGGCGTTCCCGCCGGTGCAACGACGCCGAAGAAACTGGTGACGACGTAATCGGCAACGCCAGCCTCGATCATGGTCGGCAGGTTCGGAAAATCCTTTTGCCGCGCGGCGCTGGTGACGGCGAGCGCGCGCAGAGTGCCGCCCTCCGCCAGCGGACGAACCGCGGTGACATTGTCGATGCCGAACTGGACCTGATCGCCAGCAACTGCCGCAAGCGATTCTGCACCACTCTTGAATTGCACCGAGACGAAGTCGATGCCGGCCTTGAGCTTGAGCAACTCGCCGGAAAGGTTGGTGAGGTTACCGAGACCGGCCGCGCCGTAATTCAGCTTGCCGGGATTGGCCTTGGCGTAGGCCAGAAATTCCTGTGCCGTCCTGGCGGGAAATTCATTGCGCACCGCCAGCATCTGATACGAATCCATCACCTTGGCAACGGCGGCGAAATTCTTGACCGGGTCGTAACCGGCGTTGGCGGAGACAGCAGGAATATTGGCAAGCGTAGCCGTGTTGCCGAACAGCAGCATGTAGCCGTCAGCATCGGCATTCGCGACGGCCTTGGCGCCGATTGCGCCGCCGCCACCGCCGCGGTTCTCCACGATCACGCTCTGGCCGAAACTCGCCGACAGGCGATCTGCGATCAGGCGCGCCAGCACATCCGTCGGACCGCCCGGTCCCGCTGGCACGATGATTTTGACAACGCGATCGGGATAATTCTGCGCGATCCCGGTGCTGGAAGTCGCAATCAGTGCGGAGATGACCGCAGCGGTGAGCGCATGTAATCGCATTGTTTCGTCCCTTTATCCGCCGGCTTTGGCCTTCTGCGTGCGAAGGCGTGCTGTTGCTGCAGCACCGGGCAGGGACATTCTCGCCGATGGATTACAGGGAACGCAAGCGGGCCAGCCGCTGCATCCCAACCTTGCCGGGAGACTTTAAACCTCGATGACACGCCAGTCGTTCGCCAGTTGCAGCTTTGCGCCGGTCTTGCCTTGCAATTCGTCGAATTCGAGACCCGCCGCCATCTCGCGCACCATCAAGCCGTCCGGCGTGACATCAATCACCGCAAGATTGGTGTAGATGCGATCCACCACGCCGGCAGCGGTCAGCGGATATGTGCAGCGCTCGAGAATCTTCGGCTGGCCATCCTTGGTGGTGTGCTCCATCAGCGCCCAGACGCTTGCCGCGCCGGCACCAAGGTCCATCGCACCGCCGACAGCGGGTGGAAATTTCTCGTCGCCGGTTGACCAGTTGGCGAGATCGCCGTTGGCGGCAACCTGCATCGCGCCAAGCAGGGCGAGATCGATGTGACCGCCACGGATCATGGCGAAAGCGTCGGTGTGATGGAAGATCGACGCGCCCGGCAACAGCGTCACGGTCTGCTTGCCGGCATTGATGATGTCGAGGTCTTCCTCGCCTTTACCGGGCGAGGGGCCAAGGCCAAGAATACCGTTCTCGCTGTGGTAGATCACTTCGCGGTCGGAAGGGACGTAGTTGGCGGCAAGCGTCGGCAGGCCGATGCCGAGATTGACATAGGCGCCGTCGGGAATGTCCTTGCCGACCCGGCGGGCGATGTCGTCGCGTGAAAGCGGTTTGGCGGTCATCGGGTTTCCCGTCTAGCTCGGTTGGCCGGCGTGCACCGGCGCAGGGACTTCCACAACGCGGTCCACGAAGATGCCGGGTGTCATGACATGTTCGGGCGGAATCTCGCCCAGTTCGACGATCTGCCGCGCCTGCACGATGGTCAGGTCGGCGGCCATCGCCATGGTCGGTGCAAAGTTTCGTGCTGCAAAACGAAAAGTGAGGTTGCCCCAGCGGTCGGCGCTGTCGGCCTTGATGAGTGCAACGTCGCCCTTCAGCGGCTTTTCAAAGACATACTCCTTGCCGTCGATCACGCGCGTCTCCTTGCCTTCGGCAAGCCTCGTTCCCGCGCCCGTCGTGGTGAAGAACCCGCCGATGCCGGCGCCCGCCGCGCGCATGCGCTCGGAGAGCGTTCCCTGCGGCACCAGCTCCAGCTCGATCTTGCCGGCGGCGTAAAGTTCCTCGAACACGACGGAGCCTGCCGAGCGCGGATAGGAGCAGACGATCTTGCTGACGTTGCCGCTCGCCAACAGCTTGGCGATGTCGGTGTGGCCTGAGCCCGCGTTGTTGGTAACGACGGTCAGGTTCCTGGCGTTGTGATCGATCAGTGCATCGATCAATTCGACCGGAATGCCCGAGGCGCCAAAGCCGCCGATGAGAATGACGGCGCCGTCCTTGATGCCTTCAATGGCTGCGGAAAGACTGGGTACGCGTTTATCAATCATAGGGCGAACATGACCTCGCGCAGGAGGTCAGCAAAAGCGCCAGCCGCCGCGTGGCCCGATACTATTCAGGGTTCAGGCGGCGACAATACGTATTTGCGAAATTTGTGAACTATGTGGGGTCAGCCCTGCGGTTCGATCCTGGCGAAGCGGACATGCTCACGCCAGTCATCAACCTCCTTGCGCCAGTATTGCTGCGCTTCCTCGGGGCCGGCAACCCACGGGTCGCTGGCGATGGAGGTGAGGAACTTCTTGCCGTCGTCGCTGGCGATCACCTGTGCGAAGGCGTCATGCAGTTTGTCGACGATGGGCCGTGGTGTATCCATCGGCACCATTGCGCCCCACCAGCTCACGAGGTTCATTTTGTATCCAAGTTCGGTCATGGTCGGATAATCCGGCGCTGACTTCAGGCGCTCGCCGGTGGCGACGGCAAGAACGCGAATCTTGCCTTGCTTCGACTGGATCGTGGCGAACACCGGATCGTAGATCGCGTAATCGACCGCACCGCTCGTGACGTCGTTGAGCGTTTCGGCGGATGATCTGTATTGAACCTCGACGGAAGACAATCCGGCGGCAGCTTTATACATCGCACCGACCACACGGGCGGGCGGATTGTTAGTCGAGTAGCTTGCCTTGTCGCCCTTCGCCTTGATGGCTTTGGTCAGTTCATCTATCGACTTATGCGGCGAAGTAACGCTGACCGCAATCATCATCGGCATGCGGTTGATGGTCGAGACGATCTGCAATTGTTTTGTCACATCGACCGGGGGGTTCTTGAAGATGTGCATGTTGGTCGCCAGTGCGTCACCGCTGGTGACATAGACGGTGTGGCCGTCCGGCTTGGCGCGCGCGACATACTCGGTCGCGATGTTTCCAATGGCGCCGGGCTTGTTTTCGACGATGATGGTCTTGCCGAGGATCGGCTGCATCTTGTTGGCGAAGAAGCGCACGATGATGTCCGCGCCGCTGCCCGCGGCAAAACCGCAGATAAAATGAATGTCCTGGGAAGGATAGCCTTGCGCTTTAGCAGCGCCCGCAGGAAATAACAGAAGCGAGGCAAAGGCGGCGGCTAACAGCGGACGTAATACATCCTTGTACGCAATCATCGTTTCCTCCGGCGCAGGCCGCATTTTGCGGCGGGTTTATTTTCTTGCCGAAGCCAGCGTCTGCCGGATTCCCGCTCACGCGTAGCGGCTATATGGAATTGTTCGCATTCCAGACTGGAAATTGCAGAAACAGTTATTCTGCTGCTGCCTGCTGCTCATGATGAGCGGCGAGGTAACGTTCTGCCTCGAGTGCGGCCATGCATCCCATGCCGGCGGCGGTGACGGCCTGGCGGTAGACGTCGTCGGTGACGTCGCCGGCGGCGAAGATGCCGGGCACGGAGGT
>CANJBX010000119.1 GCA_947472885.1 Hyphomicrobiaceae bacterium | reverse complement strand
CGCTGAAGGTGCCTGGCTGAACCAGTTTGACGACGTTAGAATTCGACACGGCATATTACTCCTTCGGTGGAGAAGTGGAGGCTTCAACTACCCCCACGATATGCCGCCTTCCTGATCTACCCCGTCACCAACTTTTGACCATAGCTCCGGGCGGACGGCGCCAGCAGCTTCATCAGAATGAACATCACCGCCAGCACGGCGAGATAGACCGCGAGCTGCATCGCGGTCGGGCGGTCGCTGTAGCCGATCAGCGTGTGCAGGGCTTTGCCCAGCAGGCTGGAGTCGGAGAGTATCTTTGACGAGTCCCACACGATCGTATCGAGCGCGGTGACGTAGTTTGCCTGTTCGAGGAACGACACCGACTGCGCCGCCATGCCGGCGGCGAGGAAGGCGATCATGATGCCGGTGACGCCGAACAGATATTTCTGCGGAATGTTAAGGAGCCCGCGATAGGTCGCGTAGCAGACCATCGCGCCGAGCAGCAGCCCGCCGATGCCGCCGGTCAATACCGGCGCCGCGCCTTCCGAGGCGACGACGCCATACAGGAACATCACGATTTCGAAGCCTTCGCGCAGCACCGCGGCGCACACGACGAGGGCAAGTGCTGCCAGCGATTTCGAGCCGTCGGCAACGGCCTGACCCGCGGCCTGAAACTTCATCGCCAGTTCGCGGCCGTGGCTTGCCATCCAGACGTTGTGCCAGGTCAGCATCACGACGGCGATGCCGAGCACCGTGGCGTTGAATACTTCCTGCCCGGAGCCGGCGAATGCCTGCGACAGTGCGCCGGCGAAGGCCGCGACGATGCAGGAGCCGATGACGCCCGCGCCAATGCCGCCTGCGATCCACGCGCCACGGCCGGGAATGGTCTGCGTCGCCGCCATCACGATGCCGACGATCAGGCCGGCCTCGAAGACTTCGCGGAAAACGATGATGAGCGCTGCGAGCATGGCGGTGTCGAACTCGTATCGGGTGCGGGCGTTACTTGAAGATCAGCGCGCCGCGCGTGGTTTCTTCGCGGAACTCGTCGAAGAACTCGTAGCGGCCGGGCTTCTGGGCGCGCACATTGATGGTGGCTTCGCCGCCGCCGGGAATGATCTTCTCGAACCGCAGTTCCTTGCTTTCGAATTCCATCGGCTTGGGGTCGAGGTTCTTGATCCTGATGATGACCGGCACGTTCGCCGGCACTTCGGTCTCGGCCGGCTCGAACTTGTTGGCCTTCACGGTGATGGATACTTCGGTCGCCTTCGACTGGGCGAGGGCAGGTACGGCCGCAAGGCCGATAAAGGCGCCCGCAAGGGCGGCAAGTGCGAGCCGGATCATGGGTTTCGGGCCTTGTGTTTGCCGTCCGGGACTGGCCGGAAAGGCGATGTTCATTCGCATTCCTATATATGTGTTATCTGGACCCGTCCGGGTTTCGAAACAATCGACCCAGATTAGAATTTCTTTAAACTGCAGAATGCTTTAGCAACTACAGGCTGAGAGTGCATCGTCGCGGACGCCATGGCGGACAAGAAAGACCCAAAACAGAAGATCGTCGCTGACAACCGCAAGGCGCGTTTCCACTATGAAATAGGGGAAGTCGTCGAGGCGGGGATCATGCTGACGGGCACCGAGGTGAAGGCGCTGCGGCAGGGCCGGGCGACCATCGCGGAGTCGTATGCCGACACCAAGCGCGGCGAACTCTGGCTCATCAACGCCAATATCCCGGAATACCTGCAGGGTGGCCGTGACAACCACGAACCGAAGCGTCCGCGCAAGCTGCTGCTGCACAAGCGGCAGATCAGCAAGCTGGCGATTGCGGTCGAGCGCGAGGGCATGACCCTGGTGGCGCTCAAGATGTATTTCAACGAGCGCGGCCGCGCCAAGGTCGAGGTCGCGGTCGCCAAGGGCAAGAAGCTCCACGACAAGCGCGAGACCGACAAGAAGCGCGACTGGAATCGTGAAAAGAGCCGCCTGATGCGCGTGAAGGGCTGATCCTTCTCCGATAACAAACGGCCCGCCGGATGTTTCATCCAGCGGGCCGCTTCAAGTTAAACCTTAAGATGAAGAAGGCTGGCTAGGCTTAGGCTATCGCCTTCTTGTAGTTGGCGCTGGCCTTGTCCCAGTTCACGGTGTTCCACCACGCCGCGATGTATTCGTTACGGCGGTTCTGGTACTTCAGATAATAGGCGTGTTCCCAGACATCGACGCCGACGACCGCGCCGCGCGCGCCGTCCATCAGCGGATTGTCCTGGTTCAGCGAGCTGACGATCTGGAGCTTCTTGTCCTTGTTCACGGCAAGCCATGACCAGCCCGAGCCGAAGCGGCCCATGCCCAACGCCGTCACCTGTTCCCTGACCTTCTGGAAGCCGCCAAGCTCGGCATCGATGGCGCTCTTGAGGTCGCCGCCGGGTTCCTTCGCGCCGCCCGGCGTCATCAGATCCCAGAAGAACGTGTGGTTCCAGTGGCCGCCGAGGTTATTGCGCACGGCCTGCCGCGCAGTTTCCGGCACGGCGGTAAGATCTGCCAGCACCGCTTCGATCGGCTTTGCTGTCAGCACGGGCGCGTTGGCCGAGAGGGTGTTGAGATTGTTGACGTAGGCGCCGTGATGACGCTGGTGATGGATCGTCATGGTCTGGGCGTCGATGTTTGGCTCGAGCGCCTCGTAGGCATAGCCGAGATCGGGAAGCTTGAACGGGCCTGCCGGTGCTGCCGGAGCGGGGGCTGCGGCCGGAGCCTGTGCGAATGCCGGCCCTAGGCCGAGCGTCGTCATCGCGGCGGGCGCCAGCGCGGCGCCGGCGAGCAGTTTCAGACTGTGGCGTCTGTCCATGTGTTTCTCCCTGAACGTTCTTTGGACCGCGGATCATTGCGGCTGTGCTTGCACATTACGCCCGCGGGCCACCCTGCGGTGCGGCCTACACGTCAATGTGATGAAATGCATAGGGCTGACTGATGGCTTAATTTGGTCTGCAACGCACTATTTTCAGAAAGCCGCGAGGAGGCGATGCCGGTGAAAGTAAAACTCGATCATTGCGTCATTCACGTTTCCAATTGGGAACGCTCCAACGCCTTCTATCGCGATGTCATGGGTGCGGAGATCGTGCAGAACGGCAATCGCACCGCCTACCGCTTCGGCGATACGCAACTCAACCTGCATGGGCCGGGCGTTCAACCGGCGCAGGTGGCGCGGCTGCCGGTACAGCCCGGCAACAGCGATTTATGTTTTGAATGGAGCGGGCCGATTGAAGGTGCGGTCGCGCACCTCAACAGCTGCAAGGTCGCGGTGGAAGAAGGGCCGATGGCGCGCTCGGGCGCGAAGGGTGCTGGAACCAGCGTTTATTTCCGCGATCCTGACGGTTCGCTGCTGGAGTTTCTGTCCTACGTCACAACTGCCTAATTTAACCCGTTAATTTCGCCACATGCGGCAAGCCGCCGCAACTCTGAACCTGAACGAAACCCGCCCCGTAACTGTTACAGGCCGGGGCGACAGGCGTTTCCCCGGACAACATTTCAGGGAGACATTCATTTCCAGACGATTGAATTCCATCGTACTCGCAGGCGCATTTGCCGCTGCAATGCTCGCGCCTTCGCTGGCTTCGGCGGCAAGCATCATCGGACTTGTCGATGGCAAGACGCTGGTGATGATCGACCCGGCAACCCGCAAGATGACCGGCAAGGTCGATGTGAAGGGCGCGTCGGCTGCGCTCATCGGCATCGACGTGCGTCCGGCCGACGGCATGCTCTACGGCGTGACCGCCGACGGTAACATCGTCACCATCGATCCGAAATCCGGCGCCGCCACGCAGAAGAGCAAGCTCTCCGAAACGCTGAAGTCCGGCGTCATGGCGACGGTCGATTTCAACCCGGTCGCGGATCGTCTGCGCATCATGGGTTCGGACGGCACCAGCCATCGTGTCAACGTCGATGACGGCAAGGTGACGGTCGATGGCGCGCACAAGTTCAAGGAAGGCGATGCCAACGCCGGCAAGACCGCCAAGGTGACGGCGGGTGCCTACACCCACTCGTTCAAGGGCACCACCGCAACCGGCCTCTACAATATCGACGAGACCAGCGGCACGCTGGTGATGCAGGCGCCGCCGAACGACGGCGTGCTGAACACGGTCGGTTCGCTTGGCGTGAAGGTTTCGGGTCCGGTGGCGTTCAATATCGTCAGCGCCAAGGCCGACGACAACGCAGCCTGGCTCGCAACCGGCGGCGAGCTTTACGCGGTCGATCTCAAGACCGGCAAGGCCACCAGCGCCGGCAAGATCGAAGGCGTTTCGGGAAGCCTGACCGACATGGCCTGGTGGGATTAGTTTCCCCTCACCACCAGTCATGACGGAAAAGGGTTGTTCCGGCGGCGTCCAGCGGCGCGCGCCGGAACAGCTCTTTTTATTGCGCCTTGTCGATGAAGGCGCGCACGTTCCGAAACACCGCGCGGAACATTTCCGGCGTCAGCACGCGGGTGTTCGTGTTGTAGCGCGAGCAATGATAGCTATCGAACAGCGTGAACTTTAATGGATGCGCGGCGCCGTGGCCGAATTTCGCCGCGGTCTGCTTGGCGCCAAGCGCGCGCACGGTGGCGTTATGCGCGATGTGGCCGAGCGCGACGATGGCCTTGAGTTTCGGCATCTCGTCGAACGTGCCTTCGAGAAAGGTCCGGCAGGTGTTGATCTCGGCGGGAACCGGCTTGTTCTCCGGCGGCAGGCAGCGCACGGCGTTGCTGATGCGGGCGTCGATCAGCTCCAGCGTATCGTCGATGCGCTCTTCGTAATCGCCCTTGGCGAAGCCGTATTCCTTCAGCGTCGCGTAGAGGAGATCGCCGGCATAGTCGCCGGTGAACGGCCGTCCGGTGCGGTTGGCGCCGTGCATGCCGGGCGCCAGGCCAACGATCAGAAGTTTTGCGTCGCGTGGGCCGAACGAGGGCACCGGCGCATTGAACCAGTCCGGCTCGCGCTTGCGCAGCATGTGGCGGAAATCGGCGAGGCGGGGGCAGAGCGAGCAATCGCCCGGCGGCTCGGCGGCGGGATTCCCCGCCGCAGTTTTCGCCGCCCCTTGCTTTGCCACCGCCGCCCCCGCGCCGTTTTGTGATCGCCGGCGAGCTTACTCTTCGTCGAAGCCGTCGTCTGCACCCGCCGGCGTGCGCGACGGCGAGGTCGATGGGCCGCGCTGGACGAACTGCGGCATGCTCTGGCGCGGTTCGCCACGCGGCTCACGGGTATCGTTGCGCGGTTCGCGCGGCGGGCCGCGTTCGTTCATGTCGCGGCCGATCTTGGATTGCAGCTCGACGATGTCGATGAAGACGTCGCACTGGCGGCGCAGTTCGTCGGCGATCATCGGCGGCTGGCTCGAGATGGTGGATACGACCGTGACGCGCACGCCCTTCTTCTGGACGGCTTCGACCAGCGAGCGGAAATCGCCGTCGCCGGAGAACAGCACCATGTGGTCGATGTTGCTGGCCAGTTCCATGGCATGAACGGCGAGTTCAATGTCCATGTTGCCCTTCACCTTGCGGCGGCCGGTCTGGTCGACGAATTCCTTGGTCGCCTTGGTGACGACCGTATAGCCGTTGTAGTCGAGCCAATCGATCAGCGGGCGGATCGACGAATATTCCTGATCCTCGATCACCGCGGTATAATAAAACGCTCGCAGCAAATACCCGCGCGACTGGAATTCGCGCAACAGGCGCTTGTAGTCGATGTCGAAGCCGAGCGACTTCGCGGTTGCGTAGAGGTTGGCGCCGTCAATGAATAGCGCAATCTTTTCGCCTGGAACTGTCATCTCGTTATGGTCTCTCGTCGTGGTAGCCGGGGTGGATAGGGGGCAAGGGATCAACCGCTCGCCGGGTCAGGTCGTCTGCGTCGTCATCGCCCGTTTTTAACTGTGCGCTCGTCAGTCGCCGTCAAATCCGGCGCGGCAATGGCAGCAGCATTTCCTAGTGTCAGGGCACCGTCCTGGTGAGCCGCGGCTCCATAAAACGCTGCGGCAGTCCGTCACGACCCCCAAATGCGGGCGGAAGTGAACCCCGCCAGTGCCTAAGAGCCTGTCCGGAGAAAACTTGAATCTCTTGAATCGTTTATGATTCAAGGGAGGCGGTCCGATTCTTTTGGAGATCGCCGATGTGGACGAAGGAAAATCGCGGGCGCTATGACCGAAGCAAACTTCGCTATCCCAGCGACGTG
>CANJBX010000118.1 GCA_947472885.1 Hyphomicrobiaceae bacterium | reverse complement strand
ACCCACATCCATTCCCGTCTTTTTATGATTCTTGAGCAGATCTTGGCCCAGGGGGCGCCGGTTCCTTTGGATGTCGAAGTTCCCAATAGCACCCTGATTTCAGTAGAAATCTGAGCCCCCGATCGGTTTTTTCAACATCCTGTTAAGGCGATCATACGTTTCTTGGTTCACATCTTCGCCGATTTTCCAAGTTTCAATTCGATAAGTTGCCGCTACATCTAAGAGGTGAACCTGACATTCGAGTTGATGAATCTTACCCTCGGCTGCCCATTGTTTGAATTGTCGCTCAGGTATCTTTACTTTCTTCATTTCGCCGTCTGATCCACGGATTTCTAGTTCCACCTTTTTTTCGAACCAGCTCATGGGCGTTGGCCCTCCAGTCGTGCGGCTATGATTGCAGCCAGTATTCAATTTTTGTCGATTTAAGTTAAGCGGCTATATGGCTATGTCATGGTTGAAAATGACTATGATTTCGTGGTCATATAAGCCCCTCCCAATCAGCATTCACAAACACGGCAAGAAACACATGATCATTGATTGTCACGGCCACTACACGACCGAGCCCGCGGGCCTCAAGGACTTCCGCGCCCAGCAGGTTGAGGCGGCGAACGCCAAGCAGGCCTGGAAGCCGTGGTCGTCGTTCAAGGTCTCCGATGACGATATCCGCGAGACCATCCAGAAGAACCAGCTCAAGAAGCAGCAGGAGCGCGGCACCGACGTCACGATCTTCTCGCCGCGCGCCGCCGGCATGGGCCACCACATCGGCGACTTCAAGACTTCGGACGAATGGACGCGCGCCTCGAACGAGATGATCTATCGCGTCACCGAACTGTTCCCGGAAAATTTCATCGGTGTCGCGCAGTTGCCGCAAACGCCGGGTGCCGATCCGAAAACGCTCATCCCGGAAATCGAGCGCTGCGTGAAGGAATACGGCTTCGTCGGCGTCAACCTCAATCCCGATCCGTCGGGTGGCCACTGGAACTCCGCGCCGCTGACCGACAAGATCTGGTACCCGGTTTACGAGAAGCTCTGCGAACTCGACGTGCCGGCCATGGTCCACGTTTCGATGTCGTGCAATCCGTCGTTCCACACCACCGGCGCGCACTACATCAACGCCGACACCACGGCGTTCATGCAGCTCATCATGTCTGACCTGTTCAAGGACTTCCCGAAGCTACGCCTTATCATCCCGCATGGCGGTGGCGCGGTGCCGTTCCACTGGGGCCGTTACCGCGGTCTCGCGCTGCAGAATAAAAAGACGCCGATCGAAGAGATGATGAAGAACAACGTCTGGTTCGACACCTGCGTCTATCACAAGCCGGGTATGGACCTGCTGACGAAGGTGGTTCCGATCGACAACATTCTGTTCGCGTCGGAAATGATCGGCGCCGTGCAGATCGAAGATCCGCTTACCGGCCACTACTTCGATGATACCAAGCGTTACGTCGATCAGCTCTCGCACCTCACCGGCGAGGACAAGAAGAAGATCTTTGAGACCAACACGCTGCGCGTCTATCCGGGCGTCAAGAAGCGCCTCGACAAGGTTGCTGCGAAGAAGAAGTAAGTCTTATGCAGGCGCCGCCGCCCGTTCGGCCTCATCCTGAGGAGCGGTCCAAAGGACCGCGTCTCGAAGGATGGGCCGCAAAGGTGGCCGCCTCGTCCTTCGAGACGGCGCTTCGCGCCTCCTCAGGCTGAGGCGGAGAGAGATGAAACCCTCGTGGTGAAAGCCTCGGGGGTTTATTTTTGCCGATAAGAGAAATGAAAATGGAGGAAGCCATGCCGACCAGGCGAAAGTTTCTCGCCTCCGCTGCCGGCGCAGCCGCGCTTCCGCTGATGGCGCGGCCCGCGTTCGCACAAGCCTATCCCGACCGCGCCATCCGCATGATCGTCGCCGGTTCGCCCGGCGGGCCGACCGATGTGATGGGGCGGCTGCTGGCCCAGCGCGTGCAGACGGTGCTGGGGCGGAGCATCGTCATCGACGCACGCGGCGGTGGCGGCGGCACGGTCGCGGCCAAGGCCGTGGCGACGGCGGACCCCGACGGTTACACGCTGCTGTTCTGCAATACGAGCGTGATGGCGACGATCCCGGCACTGTCGAAGAAGCCCGAATACGATCCGGTGAAGGATTTTGCGCCGGTCGCGAAAGTCTCGCAGAGCGAGCAGCTGCTCGTCGTGCATCCCGATGTGCCGGTGAAATCGCTGAAGGAACTCGTCGCCTACGCGAAAGCCAATCCTGGCAAGCTCAACTGCGGCGCGACGGGATTCGGCGGGCTGCCGCACATGTCGGCGGAATATTTCAAGGTGCAGGCCGGCGTCGATTTCGCCATCGTCAACTACAAGGGCGGCGGCGACACGCTCTCAGCCGTACTCGGCCATCAGGTGGATATGACGTTTGAAACCACGACCGTGGTGCTGCCGCATATCCGCGAAGGCAAGATGCAGGGCCTCGCGATTTCGAGCGAGGCGCGCCATCCGCAGGCGCCGGAAATCCCGACCTTCGCGGAGGCTGGTGTGCCGGGCTACACGGTGCTGAGTTTCAACGGCGTCGTGGTGCCGGCGAAAACGCCGACGGCGATTGTTGAGAAACTCTCCGCCGCGATCATGGGCGTGCTGCGCACGCCGGAAATGCAGGCCGACGTGAAACGCCTCGGCGGCGTCCTCGACATCGGCACGCCGCAGGACTTTTCCGCATTCATCGGGCGTGAATCGAAACGCTGGCGCGATGTGGTCGAGAAGGGCCGCATCGAGATGCAGTAGAAGGCTCCAGTTAAATGGGCTGGTGTTGCCGCGCGCTCCAGCACCTCTCCCATTGGGAGAGGTCGGCGCGTAGCGCCGGGTGAGGGGTTAAGGTCTATCGAGAGATTTAGAACCCTCACCCCAGCCCTCTCCCCACAGGGGAGAGGGAGCCGACCTCCGATGCTGCACGAATGAACGTTCGCAATGACAGCAACCGTTACTGACTCCCCGCCACGCCCGCCATCTCCGTGACCTTGCGCCACTTGTCGCGCTCGGTGCGGATGTAGTCCGACATTTCCTCGATCGAGGTCTGCGCCGAGGGAATACGTCCGGCCTTGATGAAGTCGTCCTTCACGTCCGGCATGTTGAGGATCGCGCCGATATCCGCATGCAGCTTGTCGACCACCGCGCGCGGCGTCCCCGCTGGCACCACGAACATCTGCCACGACACGGCATCGAAACCCGGCACGCCGGATTCCGAGATCGTCGGCACCTTGGGCATCGCCGGCACGCGCATCGCCGACGACACGCCGAGCGGCACGACCTTGCCGGCTTCGATGTAGGGCATCGCCACGCCCATCTCGACGAAGGCCACCGGAATATGCCCGGCGATGATGTCGGTGATGACCGGGTTGTCGCCGCGGTAGGGCACATGGACCATCTTGATGCCCGACATGCTTTGCAGAAGCTCTGCGAACAAATGCTGCATCGAGCCGGTGCCGCCCGAGCCGAACGAAATCTGCGCCGGGCGCTCCCTGGCGTATTTCACGAACTCCGAAAGCGTGTCGATCTTGAGCGACGGCGTCGCGATGAACACGAAGGCGGCGTTGCCGATCCGCGCGACGGGGATGAAATCCTTGACCGGGTCGTAAGGCACGCTCTTGTAGACATTGACCGCGATGGACAGAGGCGAGGTGGTGCCGAACAGCATCGTATAGCCGTCGGGCGCGGCCTTGGCCGCAGCGGCAGCGCCGATGGAGGTGCCGCCGCCGGGGCGGTTCTCGACGATCAGCGGCTTGCCCCAGCGTTGCTCCAGCAGCGGTTGCAACTGCCGCGCGATCATGTCGAGGCCGCCGCCCGCCGCGAACGGTACGATGAGGGTCACGGGCCGGGTGGGAAAGTCCCTGGCGGCTTCCTGTGCAGCCGCCGGGAAGGCCAGCGCACCTGCGCATGCCGCCATGCAAACCGCGCGGATGAATGTCGCGCAAACTTCGGCTAACCAAGCCATCGAATGTCCCTCCGCCGTGTTGCCCCGCCATCTCGCGCCGCTAGGCCGGTGGCAGGCTTGCATGTAGGATAGGGCAAATTCCGTCATTCCGGTAATGCGAGGATCGTATGGCTGTTGAAGGTTTGGGTTACGTCGGCGTCCGCGCCGAAAATACCGAGGATTGGGCGAAGTACGCTGGCGGCCTGCTCGGCCTGCAGCGCGTTGACCGCAGCAAGAACACCACCGCCTACCGCATGGACGACCGCAAGCAGCGCATCGTTGTCGATGGCACCGGCGGGCAGGGCATCGCGTTCTTCGGCTGGGAAGTGAAGGACGCCGCCGCCCTCGACGCCGTCGCGGCGAAGCTCGAAGCCGCTGGTCATAACGTCGCACGCGGTTCGCGCGCGCTCGCCGACGAACGCTTCGTAAAGGACCTCGTCGTGCTCAACGACCCGAACGGCAACCGCATCGAACTGTTCCATGGTGCTGAAGTGGCAAGTGACCCGTTCAAGCCCGGCCGCTCGATCTCGGGCTTCCGCACCGGCCCGCTCGGCATCGGCCACGCCGTACTCAACGTCGATAGCGAAGACACGATGCAGAAGCTGCTGCCGTTCTATCAGGAGCTGCTCGGCTTCCGCACCACGGACTACTACACCGATCCGTTCTCGGCCTATTTCATGCACGTCAATCCGCGCCACCATTCGCTGGCTTTGATCCGCACCGGCAAGAACGCCGTGCACCACATCATGATGGAACTCTATTCGTTCGACGATGTCGGCCAGGGCCTCGACATCGCCAACATGGAAGAGGGCCGCGTCGCGACGACGCTCGGCCGCCACACCTCGGATTTCATCACCTCGTTCTACACCTGGACGCCGTCGGGCTTCATGGTCGAATACGGCTGGGGGGCGCGCGCCATCGACGTCGATAACTGGAAGGCCTACGAGCGCAAGGACGGCCCGAGCTTGTGGGGCCACGAGCGCGGCTGGTTGCCGGAGAAGGACCGCGTGCGCGCGCGCGACATGCGTATGAACCTTGCCGACAAGGGCATCCGCCAGCCGGTGCAGGTCGTCGAGGGCAACTACGAACTCTCCGCCGGCGTCTGCCCGTGGTGGGACAGCGTGACCAAGAAGCAGAAGACGGCGTAGGCAGCTTCGATTTTTCTGTCATTGCGAGGAGCGTAGCGACGAAGCAATCCCGGTCAGGGATGTAGCGGCGTCTGTGCTTCCTCTCCCCGCAAGCGGGGAGAGGTTAAGAACGTGTGCCCTGACTGACCGGGATTGCTTCGTCGGCCTTTCAGGCCTCCTCGCAATGACGAGATCGGAAACCGGGTGGCGCATTCGCATCGCAGATGCGATTCCATGGCCAACAGGAAAAACAACCATGTCGCTCCTTGGCCCACTGCTCGTCGTGTTCTTCGGATTGTCGCAAGCCTTCCGCGATGTCTATCTCGCCGGCATCTTCCAGCGCGTCGATGCGTTTGCCGTGCTGCTGATCGCGTTCGGCCTCTCGACAATTTTCTTCGCCATCCTCGCCACCATCCGCACGCCGGAGCAATGGCGCAGGCTCAAGGGCCACGGCGGCACCATCCTCGCCATGAACCTGACGACCGCGATGGCGTGGTCGAGCTATTTCTTCGCGCTGACGTGGCTGGAGCCTGCGGCGGTCAACACACTGCACAGCGGTATGGGGCCGCTCACCGTCGTGGTGATGGGCCTTCTCGGCATGAAGCTCGCCAAGGCCGGCACCATCGGCCGCGCCGAGATGCTGTCCTATGTCGGCATCGCACTGTCGCTGGCCGCGCTGTGGTGGGTGGTGCTGACGGGCCGTTCCGGCCTGCCGGTAGAAAATTTCTGGGCGACCTTCACGGGCCTTGCGCTGCTGATGGTGTCCGGCTCCGCCATCACCATCTCGATGATGTATTCCAAGCGCATGAGTGACGCCGGCATCAACGCCGAGGTCATCACGACGCTGCGCTACTTCGGCCTGATCGCGCTCGCCGCCATCATGACGTTCAACCGCTCAGGCTTCACAGGCATCACATCGCCGCTCGATTTCGCAACCATCGCGTTTCTTGCCACCGCGCTGATGATCGTGCCGCTGTTCGCGCTCCAGGTCGGCATCACGCGCACCTCGCCGCTGACGACGCATGTCATCCGCTCGCTCGGTCCGGTGTTCGTGTTCGCGCTGGAACAGGTCGATGGGCGAATGAGCTATTCGCTGCCGACGCTGATTTGTATTTTGTTTTATTCAGCCTGCGTGATCGCGAGCAACATCACGCACGGGTGGAAAGAGGATAAGGTGGTGGTAAAAGCGGGGGCGTGATCCGCATTCACAGTGTCGGCCTCTCTCCTTGTGAGAGGAGAGGGTATACTGATGGTAGCCTAACTAGAACGACGAGTCCCGAACAAGGTCATGCTCTGACCATTCAATATTATCTCGTTTACGATATTATAGTGTTTCCCGAATGCATCCCTTAGCAGGATGTTGAAAAAGGGTCTTCCCTTGGGCCCGCTAGCGTGATTCCGTCTTGTTAACGCAGGGCGGAGGTGAGCGATGCGCGGGATGGATGAGAGATCGGGGTCGCTGTTTTCATACGTCGATCTTGAAGGGCGGATTCCGCATT
>CANJBX010000117.1 GCA_947472885.1 Hyphomicrobiaceae bacterium | reverse complement strand
GACCCACATCCATTCCCGTCTTTTTATGATTCTTGAGCAGATCTTGGCCCAGGGGGCGCCGGTTCCTTTGGATGTCGAAGTTCCCAATAGCACCCTGATTTCAGTAGAAATCTGAGCCCCCGATCGGTTTTTTCAACATCCTGTTAAAGCTTCGTGCCTACGGTCGTGGCCGTCCCTAGGTGTCACGGAACTTGCATCTGCGCCCGCTAGAGCTTTGCCCGGCTTTGTTCTCACCAGGGGAATCTCATGGCTCCGCTCACAGTGGATTTCGGGCGCACACGCACCGAGCGTCGCGCCCTGGCGCTGACACGCGCCGACAAGGATCGCGTTCTGCAAAATTTTCCCGACAAGATAGCGGTGGCGGTGCCTGGATTTGGCCCGCAGGAATATCCGCTGCGCCCGCATGTCAAAGCATTCCTTGACGCCATCCAGCCGCCATCGGTGAAGATCACGTTCGAGGTGCAGGGCGGCAGCGAAGATCCCGAACTGACGTTGATCGAGGATACCCAGCTCAAGGTGCTGGGTGTGACGACCGGCGAGTTCCTGGTCGGAGAAACCGTGGTTTCGTACAGCTTCACTGCGGAGCTTGAAGGCGACGTCATCAAGATGACGCCGTGCAAAAGTCCGGATGGCCGCGAGGGCGTTCAGCCGGTGCGGTTGTTTCGTCTGGTGTGGGACATCGAGATTGAAATCTGGCCCGGCATCGGCGGCGTGTTCGAGATCGACGAAACGGAAATCACCGTCGCCGCGCCAAATTGCTTTCCGCCGGAGCCGCAAGCCGGTGAGGAAATTGCGGATGAGGACGATGATGAGGCCGACGGCAGGGACAAAAAGAAGAAGAAGCACAAGCGGCGCGACTAGATGCGCTGCGCTGTCATGTCAAACCGGCGTCACATGTTCGAACACGCCGTCCAGCGTCCGTAACCTTCGTCCATGATGCAGCGGCCGCTGCGCTGCTGTTCGCGCACCCATGCTGCGCCCGGTCCTTTGGTCGGGTCCGCGCCGCTCCACATCGGATGCGGTTGCGGCGTGGCGGCAACGCGCAGCGTGCGATGCTTGCGGCGTGCGGAAATGTCGGTGAGCGGTGGCTGGGTCTTGATCGCGGCGGCGTGGACCTCGCGGGCCGATGCCGGGGTTGCCGCAAGCGAAAGCAAAACCGCAGCACAGGCGATACCGGCCAGACAGCTTGCCGTGAATTTCAATGGGCGTGCCGTGGGGCGTGTCATGCGGGCCTCCCTTTCAGCAAAGAACACCGGCCGTTAGGGCTTGTTCCGTAGGGTATGGAAATCGCCGCCGGCCGGCGCAGCCGTGCTATGGTCGCTCAGGATATGTTGGAGTGTGTGATGTCGAAGGCAACTTTGATCGGGATCGACAGGGAAGCGCTGCGGCGCACCGGGCTGCGTGTCGTTTGCATCGTGCTTGCCGGCATGACCCTGGCCGCGTGTGACAAGTGCGGCAATTCGATCTTCCGCGCCGATGCCGGGCCGCTGGTGTGCCGGGATCAGGCCCCGCGATAGCTCCGGTATTTAATTACCTTCGCAGCGAAAACACGCCGCCAAACGCCGCCATCAATGCGCCCAGCACCATCGACATGGCGGCCGATCCCAGTTGCGCCGTCATCTTGATGCCGTCGGGCGCATTGGCGCCGTGCGCGACATGGGCGAGCGCGAACAGCGCCGCCGCACCCAGAATCCAGCGGATCGTCCGGTAACGCCACCACGGCGCGGGCATGCGGCCCAGCACACCGGCCACCGCCGCACCGGCCACCACCGCGGAACCGGCAATCACCCACCACACCAGCGCGGCGCGCAGGTTCAGCGCTTCGCCGCCGGCGATGTTCTGCCAGACGGTGCCGATCTGCATGCCGCGACTGTTGAGCAGGACCTGCAACGCCAGCGTCACGAATATGCCTGCGGTCACGCCGCTCAGCAGCGGAAGGAGGCGGGAAGGGGTCGCGGAATGTGTTGCCACGGGTTGTTCCTGTGCATGTTCCGGGTGCGTCGTCTGTCTGCGCGGTGGTATCAAATGCCAGCGCTGCGGGGAAGCGGCTTTGGCGCTCCGTTGCCGGTCGTTGCATGACGTCACATCGCCGCGCGTACTGGTTTGGCGCACGGGGGCGGGCTAGAACTATCGCCCATCAGCAATAGCCGCAGCAACGGCCATACTCGGTCAGGGGAACGCGCAGGATGAAGACACTTCTGAAAATGTCGCCGGTGGGGAAATGCGTGTTGGCGGCGGCGGCCGTTGCGCTGTCGTTTGCCGCTGCTGCGCCGCAGGCTTTTGCGCAGGATTATCCCAACCGCTCGGTCAAGATCGTCGTGCCGTTTCCCGCGGGCGGCACCGCCGATGCCGTGCCGCGCCTGATTTCCGAATTCCTGTCGCGCAAGTGGGGGCAGGCGGTCGTCATCGAGAACAAGACCGGGGCTGCCGGCAACATCGGCGCCGAGAGCGTGTTCAATTCCGATCCCGACGGCTACACGCTGCTGTCGGCGCCGCCGCCGCCGCTGGTCATCAACCAGAGCCTCTATCCGAAACTCAATTACGACGCGACGCAGTTCGTGCCCATCGTCATCCTCGCGCGGGTGCCGAATGCGCTGCTGGTCAATCCGCAGAAGGTGCCGCAGAACACGCTGGCTGAATTCATCGCCAATGCCAAAGCCAATCCCGGCAAGATCACGTCGGCGACGCAAGGCAACGGCACCACCTCGCATCTGACATCCGAGATGTTCCAGATGATGGCGGGTGTGAAGTTCCAGCACGTACCGTACCGCGGCTCTGCGCCGGCGTTGCAGGACCTTGTCGCCGGCAGCGTCGATGTGATGTTCGACAATCTCGGCAGTTCGCTGGCGCTGGTGAATGGCGGCCAGCTCAAGCTGGTCGCTGTCGCCACGGTGAAGCCCATGGCTGCGTTGCCTAAGGTGCCGACGATCGCCGCAACGCTGCCGGGCTTCGAGGCAACTGCGTGGTTCGGGGTGGTTGCGCCGCCGAAAACGCCGCCGGAGATCGTCAAAAAGATCAATGCCGACATCAACGAGGCGCTCAAGCAGCCGGAAATCATCGCGCGGCTCGATGCCATGGCGGCGGAAACCGTCGGCGGTACGCCCGAACAGACCGGCGCTTACATGCGCGAGGAAGTCGAGCGCTGGCGCAAGGTCATTGTGGCTGCCAGCGTTACGCTCAACTAGTCAAACCATGCCGCGAATGCGGGGCTTCCAGCAGGAAACGACAATGACGAACAATACACGCGACAAGTTTTCAAGGCGTCATGTGTTGCGCGCCGGTCTCGCACTTCCGGCGGTGCTGGCGCTGCCGCGCGTAAGTTTTGCGCAGGAGTATCCCGCGAAGCCGGTGAAGATGATCGTGCCTTATCCGGCCGGCGGTTCGACCGACATCCTGCCACGCATCATGCAGGATTGGCTGTCGCAACGCTGGAAGCAGCCGATTGTCGTTGAGAACAAGCCGGGCGCCGCCGGCAACATCGGCGTCGAAGCCGCTTATATCGCGCCGCCGGATGGCTACACGGTGCTGATTACCGCGCCATCGCCGATGACGGTCAACCAGAGCCTTTATCCCAAGCTCAACTTCGTGCCGTCGGAATTCGTGCCGATCTCGATTCTCGCGACGATCCCGACGGCGCTGATCGTTTCCAATCGCATGCCGGCGGCGAGCTTCAAGGAATTCATTGCCTATGCGAAGGCCAATCCCGGCAAGCTCACGGTGGCGACGCAAGGCGTGGGCACGACGTCACATCTGACTTCCGAGTGGTTCCAGATGATGACGGAAACGAAATTCCTCACCGTGCCTTATCGCGGTTCGGGTCCGGCGCTCACCGACATGCTTGGCGGTACCGTCGATCTGATGTTCGACAACCTCGGTACGTCGCTGCAACTGGTGAGGAGCGGCCAGCTCAAGATGCTGGCGGTTGCCACCGACAAACGCATGGCCGATCTGCCGGATGTGCAGACGATGACTGAAACGCTGCCGGGTTTTGTTTCCTCGACCTGGGTCGGCGGGTTCCTGCCGCCCAAATCACCGCTGGAAATAGCCGGCAAGTTGAATGCCGACTTCAACGAGGCGATCAGGCAGACCGATATCGCCAAGCGCTTTCGTGACAACGGCTGCGAGCCGCTCGGCACCTCGCCGAAGGAAGCCATGGACTTCGTCAACGCGGAACGCGAAAAGTGGAGCAAGGTTGTTCAGGTGGCCGGCATCAAGCTCAACTGACGTCGCCGCGTGTTGCAGGAGATCGGGTCATGAACGTCGTCGCCAATCCGCGGGCATGGCCGAGCGACTCGCTGACGCGTGTTCCGTACTGGGTCTATTCCGACCAGGCGCTCTACGACATTGAGATGGAGCGCATCTTTCGCGGCGATACCTGGAGCTTCCTGTGCCTTGAAGCCGAACTGCCGCGTCCCAACATGTTCCGCACATCGCATCTCGGCGATATGTCGGTGGTGGTCACGCGCGACGGCGAGGGCAAGGTCCACGCGTTTGAGAACCGCTGCGCCCATCGCGGCGCGCTGCTGTGTCACAAGGATCGCGGTGACGCCAAGGAAATCGCCTGCGTCTATCACAACTGGACCTACGACCTGTGCGGCAAGCTCACCGGCGTTGCGTTTCGCCGCGGCATCGGCGGCAAGGGCGGTATGCCGCCCGACAGTCATCCGGAAGAACATGCGCCGCGCCAGCTGCGCGTCGAGACGTTCTGCGGTCTCGTGTTTGGTACGCTCGGCAAGAACGTCAAGCCGCTGGAAGAATTCATCGGAGCGAACATCACGCCGAGCGTCAGGCGCGTGATGGCGAAGCCGGTGAAGCTGCTGGGTGGCTACAGCCAGATTCTGCCAAGCAACTGGAAGCTCTACATGGAGAACACCAAGGACAGCTATCATGCGTCCTTGCTGCACATGTTCTTCACGACGTTCCGCCTTAACCGCCTGTCGCAGAAGGGCGGTCTCGTCGTCAGCGAGGGCGGCGCCAACCACATCAGCTATTCGATGTCGGCGGACACGGCGGGCAAGGAATACGAACAGGCCAAGATGCGCAGTGCCAACGAAGGCTTCGCGCTCGAAGTGCCGGAAGTCATCAAGTCGGTCGATGAATTTGGCGATGGTATCGGCTTGCAAATTCTATCGGTGTTTCCCGGTTTCGTCCTGCAGCAGATCCGCAACAGCCTTGCGGTGCGGCGCATCGTGCCGATGGGAACCGACAAAACCGAGCTCGTCTGGATGATGTTCGGCTTTGAGGGTGACACGCAGGAGCTTCATGACCTGCGGATGATGCAGTCCAACCTGATCGGCCCCGGCGGTTTCATTTCCATGGAAGACGGCGCGGCAACCGGCTTCGTGCAGCGCGGCTCACGCGGCGCGGCCAGCGAAATGTCGGTCGTCGAAATGGGCGGGCAGGGCATCGGCTCGGAAGAGAGCCGCGTTTCAGAAGCGGCGGTGCGCGGCTTCTGGAACACCTATCGTCAGTTGATGGGCGTTTAATTCTGATTGTTTTGGTTTTGACGCGCACGTTCGTGCGCTATCGGGAGTTTGCTGCAAGTGAGCGTCAATCTCGAACATCAGTTCCGCGTGCAGGACCTCAATGCGCGCTACACGGAAGCCATCGACGACGACCGTCTGGAAAGCTGGCCGGATTTTTTTCTTCCCGAAGGCAAGTATCTCATCAACACCGCCGAGAATGTCGCGCATGGTCTACCGCTCGGCTTCATGTTCGCGACCTCGCAGGCGATGCTGCGCGACCGCATCAAGGCGCTGCGGCAAGCCAATATCTATGAGGCGCAACGCTACCGTCATGTTCTGACCGCGCCACGCCTGGTCGAAGACAACGGCGGCGTATTGCTGGCGCGCACCAGCTTCATGGTGGCGCGCGTCATGCACTCAGGCGAGACGATGCTGTTTGCGACCGGCATGTACGAGGACCGTATCGTGCTGAACGGCGACAAAACCTTGTTCGCCGAGAAGAAAGTCATTCTCGACAGCCGGCAGATCGATACACTGCTGGCGATCCCGCTTTAAGGAGGCGGCTTCCGATGACGGAAACTGCCAATACAACTGAAGACGGCACGGAATCCGACGCGCCGTATTACGCGTTCAAGGCCACGATGGTCGGCGCGCCAACGGAATTGCGGCTTGCGCCCGAGGGCATCGAGATGAACCGGGCAGGGCGCATCGTGCGCTTTGCCTATGGCGACGTTCGCCGCGTGCGGCTCGCCTTCCGCCCGGTGACGATGCAGTCCTATCGCTTCGTTACGGAAATCTGGGGCAACGGTCCGAAAATGACCATTGCGTCGTGTTCGTCCCGTAGCGTCGTCGAGCAGACGCGGCAGGACGCCGAATACAATGCGTTCATCACCGAACTGCACCGCCGCCTTGCGGCGTCGGGTGCGGCGGTGAAATTCCAGAATGGATCGCCAGTGGTGCTTTACTGGATCGGCGTTGCGGCAATCGCCGGGCTTTGCCTCGCGGCAGCGGTGCTTGCGGTTCGCTCGCTGCAGATCGAGTCGTGGCTCAGCGCCGCCATTGTCGGCGCCATGCTGCTGGTGTTCCTCTGGCAGGCTGGCGACTTCCTTCGCCGCAATCGGCCGGGGCACTATACGCCCGATCAGTTGCCGCGGCTGGTATTGCCCTAACAGGATGTTGAAAAAGGGTCTTCCCTTGGGCCCGCTAGCGTGATTCCGTCTTGTTAACGCAGGACGGAGGTGAGCGATGCGCGGGATGGATGAGAGATCGGGGTCGCTGTTTTCATACGTCGATCTTGAAGGGCGGATTCCGCAT
>CANJBX010000116.1 GCA_947472885.1 Hyphomicrobiaceae bacterium | reverse complement strand
TTTCGCATGGCTTGGCAGATGCCGCAGGCTCGCCAAGGACTGGGAGTGCCTGAATGGAAAAGCGCTCGCGTTCTTGCGTCTCGCCTCGATCCGACTCATGGTGAGAAAGCTAAGCAATCCTGCTTGAACTTTCCGAACAGACTCTCAGAAATTCGAATGCAAAATTAATAACCAAAAACTAGCCGTCAAAGCTCACGACTATAGGCTTTTCACGCCAGCGCTCAAATCGTCTGCAGACTACAATTTTAGAGAGTTTTCACCCCCTTCACTCAAGTACGACCACTTATGTTGCTACATGCTATTCATCAACAAAAATGGGGAAATGCTTTCCAATAGTTCATGCTACTATAATCAACAGCCACTCGACGTTCTTCCCGAAGAAACCGGACTGAAAATTCACGCACAGCAGTCGCTAGTAAATGAGTTGCAGAGTACCGCTCGCAAATTATGCGGCAAACCAACAACGTGGTCTGGCCTTCACTCGTAAGCGAGCGTAGCCCGGATTGAGTGTAGCGAAATCCGGGACAATTAGCTCAATCCGCCGACCGTCCCGCATGTCGCTTCGCTCCATACGGGCTACATTCTTGGCCTACCTCCCGCCCGCCTTTTTCTCCGCATAGACGTCCACCAGCGCGCAGATCATGCGCTGATAAGGCACGCAGCGTTTCTTCGCCTCGCGGCGGAAAAACTCCAGCGAGCGGCGCGACAGCGCGAGTGTCACCTTCACGTTGTCTTCCTGCGGCACCAGATCGGCTGGCGACGGCAGAAAATCCTCGATCACCTTCACGCGGCCGATCTCGCCCGGCGAATATTTAACGGCTTTGCGTGTCATAGATTTTCTTTCCTTTCCGCCAGCGCGTAGGATGGGTAGATCGCAGCGAAACCCATCGCTATATCGTGCGGAGAGACGGTGGGTTTCGCTACGCTCTACCCACCCTACAAATCCTCACCCCTTCGGAAACCACATCAGCTCGATCCGCACATCGTCCGGCGCTTCAATAAACGTGAAGCGGATGCCCGATGGCAGTTTCGTTTCCGGGGCAAGCTGCTTGGCGCCGAGCTTTTGCAGTCGCGCAAGGTCGCCGTCGAAATCGTCTGTCGCGATGGCGAAGTGTTCGAGGCCAAACGTGTTGCGCGAGGAACCCTGAGGCAGGGTCTCGCCGTTCTTCTGGCCGGAAATCACGATCACCGTGCCGTCCGTGCTGGTGCAGCGAATGAAGATGTCGCCGGCCGGGCGCACGATGCGCTCGTTGATCTTGAAGCCGAACGCCTCGACGTACCACGCGGCGGTCGTGTCGGGGTCTTTGGCCTTGAGGTGGATGTGATCGAATTTCAGAGCCATGGTTTGGCCAGCCTTCGTTGTTTAGCTGCGAAGGCAACGTAGCGCGGAACAAGCGTTGTTGGAAACAGCCCCGTGTGAGCGCGTCACACGCCGCTCCCGTGTCCCGGACGAGCCTCGTACAGCGAGGCGATGATCCGGGACCCAGAGCAACAAGCACCACCCGTGTCGCCCCTGGGTCCCGGATCGGCGCGCCGCCCTGCGGCGCTGGTCCGGGACACGCGGGGAAAGCGGCGAGCGAAAGAATCCTGTTCGTTATCCCCTCGACCGCGCGGCGCTGGCCCGGTAAAAACCGTTCCGTAAAAACGTGCGGCAAGAAAAACAATCCGGGGGGATTTCATGCGCATCGCAGCCGCCATATCGGCATTGCTTGCCACATTATTCTTAAGCATGACGGGCGCGCAGGCCCAGCGGTACGTGGCGTCGGGGCAGACGCTCAAGCTGTCATTCTTCTGCAACGTGAACCCGGATTGCAGCGCCGGGGGAATACCGACCGTGCGCGTCACGCAGCAACCGCAGCATGGCCGCGTCCGCGTCGCGCAGACGCGGGATTTCTGTTATTTCCCGCCATCCGACCCGCGCAACGTCTGCAATACGCGCCGCGTGTCGGGCGCAGCCATTCGCTATGCCGCGCCACGCAATTACACCGGCTCCGATTCTGTGGGGGTCGAAGTGATCTTTCCCAGTGGCCAGATGCGGACAGGCAGCTACAACATCAGCGTGCGTTAGACCCGCTACTTCTTCCCCACCTCGAACCGCACCGTCGTCACCAGCGTGATACCGTTGGCGTTCTCGCCCTGCAGGTTGCGGCCATAGATCAGGTCCATGCCGAAGGCATCGACCGGCCGCCAGCGCAGCCCAAGCTGGGCCCGCGGCTCGACAATCGTGACGGCAGGCGGCGCTTCGTCGATCACGATGGCGGCGCGGGTCGCGGCCAGCTGGCCGAAGATTTCGCCGGTCAATATCCAGACATTGTTGGGCGTGCGCAGGTCGAAGCCCGCGCCATAGGTGAGATCATGGCGATCCAGCAGCCGGTCCCATTGCCAGCCGGCATTGAGGTTGATGCGCGCGGTGTCGTTCAGCCGCAGTGTCGCCGGAGCGGTGGCGTAGAGCGCCGTATTGTAGCCGGTGGAGAGATCGTAGGACGCCTGCGTGGAGGCAGCGATGCCCCACGCGCCAATCGCGGTCGGGATCAGGTTGGTCTTGAGCTTGGGCGTAGCGCCGCTCGCCCAGGCGTCGCTGGCGCGGGCGCGGTTGAACTGCGTCGAGACTTCCACCGGACGAAACACATCCACGACACAGGCCGGTGCCACGGCGGAAAAACCATCGCGGTTGCTCGCGCCGGACACCCAGCCCTCGACCTTGCATTTGCCGGCTTCCGAGACTTCCGCGGTATCGACCTGATAGGCCCCGCCGGCAGCGTGTGCTGCGTTCAACGGCAGCGCGAGCGCGCCCAGCGTCAGCGCAACCGGCAACAGGATGTGTGGCAAAGCCTTCATGCCGCGATCATCGCATCATTCCGGGGAACACTCCACCTTGCCCTTTCGCATTGATGCCGCAGATCGACCGGGCGTTGCCCGTGCCGCTTGACGCGATGTACACCGGGCCGCCAATCTCCATGCAAAGCATAGACAGAGGAAATCCCATGGCTTTGAAAGTCCGCCGCGTCATCACGGGTCACAAGGCCGACGGCAAGGCGACCGTCCTGATCGACGAGATCGCCACCAACGTGCGCGATACGCGCCCCGGCGCGTCCGCCGCCGTGATCTGGACCTCACAGGGCTTCCCGATCGACAACGATGGTTCGGACGACGCCAACGCTGGCGCCAAGGGCACCTATATCGACAACGGCGTGGTGTTCCGCGTGATCTCGTTCGCGCCCGGCGTTACGCCGCGCAACCACCGCACCGATTCGACCGATTTCGCTGTGGTGATCTCCGGCGAGATCGACATGCCCATCGACGATGAGGTTGTCACATTGCGCGCCGGCGACGTACTGGTCCAGCGCGGCACCATCCATAACTGGGTCAACAACGGCACGGTCCCCTGCGTCATCGCCTTCACGCTGGTATCGGCGAAGTCCGTCACCGCCGGCGGTAAGGTGTTGCAAGCGCAGGGATGAGCAATCAGGCCAGCGTTGTCATAAATGCATGCAACCGCAACGAACCTGTGAGTAACGTGCAAGAGTCGTTTGAAACCCGCAGATTCGGCATGTAACCGGAACCTATGTCACGCAAATCGTTTCGCGTCGGAAAATCCAAGACCGGACTCGGGCTGTTCGCCACCAGGCTGATCCCCAAGGGCGAGTTCATTGTTCAGTACCGCGGGCGCAAGCTCAGCAACGCGGTGGCGGACGCTTTGGCCGACCGGGGCAACAAGTACCTCTACGAGCTGAACAGCCGCTGGACCATCGACGGCGCCAACCGCAAGAACGTCGCGCGCTACGCCAACCACTCGTGCCGTCCGAACGCCGAGTCGGACGTGCTGCGCGGTCATAAAATCATCATCCGCTCGATCAGGAAGATCCAGCCGGACGAGGAAATCCTCTACGATTACGGCAAGGATTACTTCAAGCTGATCCTCAAGCCGATCGGCTGCAAATGCCAAAAGTGCGAGGAAAAGCGCAAGGCCGAGCGCGCCGAGAAGCGCCTCAAGGCCAAACGCAAGCGTGAGCGCGCGGCAAAGAAGGCCGCCAAGGCGCTGGAAACCGTCGCAAAGCGGGCCAGGTCGCTGAAGAAAAAGGCGCTGAAGGTCAAGGCTGCGACCGGCAAGGCAACGGCAACCCGGCCCGCCAGGACCGTGTCTGCGGCAAAGACCACAGGCCGCACGTTCGCCGCCGAAGAGCAGCGCAAGGCGGCCTAGGCCGCAGCTCAGGCAGCACACCAAAACGCGCGGGACACCTCCCAAATTGGGCTTATCCGGCGCTTGGCGATGTGCTTATATCGCCACATTGCTGTGGAGCCGACCCATGAAGCTGAAAGCCGCTGTTGTCACCGCCGCTGTGCTGTTCGCATTGGGCGCAGGCTTGCCCGCGAGCGCCGGCTGGTTCGACGCCATCAAGGGCAACGACACTGGCGGCATCGTGCCGTGGTCGCCCAACCTTCATGAGACGCTTGGCGCAACCGCGTCAGCCCATTGCGCGAACTACAACAAGATCGCACTGGTCACGAGCTTCCCGCGCCAGCCCGGCGAATATGCCGGCTTCGTCTGCGCATTCCCGCGCGACTACGATCCGATCAAGCAGCGCGGCTGGGGCTGGTAAGGCGCGCGCGCTTTCTAGTTACGGTCCGGAATGGTGACGGGGTTACAGTTGCGCCGCCCCTGCCCGACGCAATTGTCCATGTCGCGCTGCGCCAGCATGGCGTTGACCAGCCAGTAGCCTGATCCCACCAGCAGCACGAAGAACAGCGCCAGCACGATATTGGTATTGCGACGCTGGACCGGGGTTTCTTCCGGGTCCTGGTCGCTATTTCCGCCCGGCGATTTGTCAGCGTCGTTCATTGGTTGCTCTGCGGCCCTACCCTGGACAAGCCAGAAATCCGGCATAGTTACAAAGTCCGGCAAGATCAAACGCACCGGAATTGCGAGGAACGCATGAACACAATCACACGCCGGGCCGCAAGCTACCTCGTGCTGTCCAGCCTCGCCGTCATGGCAGGCTTTCATACGGCACATGCGCAAGGCGCGCCGGATTACGCCGCCCTCGTTGCGGCGCCCGACCGCAGCGAAACCGACCGCCAGACAGATCTACGGCGCGAGCCCGTAAAGATGCTGGCGTTCATCGGCGCAAAGCCGGGCCAGAGCGTCCTCGATATGGGCGCCGGCGGCGGCTACAGCACCGAACTGATGGCGCGCGCGGTCGGGCCAAGCGGCAAGGTCTATGGCCAGGACGACAAGACGCGCGAACGGTTCGAGGTGCGCGCCAAGACACCGGCGATGGCGAACGTGACCTATGTGGTACGCCCGTTCGACGATCCGGTTCCACCGGGTGTCCGCGATCTCGATTTCGTGACGTACTTCTTCGCCTATCACGACAGCGCCAATCTTCCGATTGACCGCGCGGTGCAGAACAAAAAGCTGTTCGATGCGCTCAAGCCCGGCGGCATTCTGGTGATCGCCGACCACTCAGCGCGCGAGGGCAAGGGCATATCGGAAACCAACACGCTGCACCGGATCGAGGAAGCGGTCGTGAAGGCCGAACTCACGGCAGCCGGTTTCAGGTTCGTCAGCGAAGGCAGCTATCTGCGCCACCCGGAAGACCCGCGCGACGGCAAGGTGTTCCGCTCGCCCGTTCCGGTCGATGAGTTCGTACTGAAGTTCCAGAAGCCTTAAGCTCAGAGCAAACCAGGGCGCCTACTCATAAATTCGGTTCATGTCCGCTGCACTCCGAAAGCGACGCAATTGCTGCGTAGCAGCGGAATGTCGCGAAGTGCCGGAGCGGGATATTCCAACACCTAGACCACAGCCACGATCACGTGTGCCTGAATTTTGGCAGCAACCTCACCACTGCCATGTCTGTTCGCAATCGCGGATGCAGCGTAGTCGGTTGCAGCTTCCAGTTTTCCTGCGTCTCTGGCCTCGATTTCGTTGCGAAGAGGAGTTCCCTGACAATAAGCAACGGCCGGAATGCGCGGCGAGGATGCGCGGCTCTGTTCGGCTCTCGTCTCAATCACCACACGCGAGAAACCTGCGTCCTCCAGCTCGCGACGGATCAGCGCCGTATCGTGGTAGCCGTGCGGCGTGCGCGCCAGGAAGCGCGGCGGATCGTTCGGAAACATCTTTGCAAGAGCATTCGTCACATCATCCGCAAATACATTCTCCTCGATGCGATCCCATACGTTGAACAAAAAATGTCCTCCGGGCTTCAGGACTCGCTTTGCTTCGCGATAGCCAGATGTGCGGTCGGGAAAGAACATCGCGCCGAACTGGCAACAAACAAGATCGAAGGCCGCATTTTCAAACGGCAGCGCCAGAGCATCCGCCTGGCGCCATTTGATCCGAGTGTCGGGAGGTTGTCGCGATGCGGCGTAGTCGACCATCGGCTGGTTGAGGTCGGTTACGATATAGCTTGCGCCCGGGGACAGTCTTGGCGCCAATGCGCGTGTGACAACCCCACTGCCCGCGGCGGGTTCCAAAACAACGCTTGGCGACAAGAACGCTGCGCGTTGTGCAATATCCGCGGCGTACGGTTCGAAAATCAACGGGACCATATAGCGGTCGTAGTTTTCCGGGATCGAACCAGCAAACACCTTGTCAGTTTCTGACATTGCTTGTCTCCCGTCGCCGTTCGATGGCTCGCGAGACTAGCAAATAATTGTCCACTTTGGGTCGTTTTCGACCGAGAGACGTCCAAGCAATGTCGGCGTGTCGCAACCGGATATGACAAGCTCGCAGCCAACTATCTGGCGTTCGTCAAACTTGTATCAATTCGGCTGCGCGCTAATGAGTCCACGCCCTAGCAGGATGTTGAAAAAACCGATCGGGGGCTCAGATTTCTACTGAAATCAGGGTGCTATTGGGAACTTCGACATCCAAAGGAACCGGCGCCCCCTGGGCCAAGATCTGCTCAAGAATCATAAAAAGACGGGAATGGATGTGGGTCA
>CANJBX010000115.1 GCA_947472885.1 Hyphomicrobiaceae bacterium | reverse complement strand
CGCCTTGATGGCCACGCGCTCTTGCCAAAACTTATCCTGGGGGTAAAGTTCACTAACGGGTTGGAGGTCATCGCCAAGGCGAGCGACCTTCAGGACGAAACCGCCGCCTAAAAGATCAGGCCGTCACCAACTTTAGGCGATAGCTCATCACCGCGTGAAGAATACGCTGTCAACGGTGCAGTCGATTGTCTGGCAGGCGTTGCGGAATTCTTCTGATCCCAAAGTGATCCTGGAGGCCATTGAGTCGCGCCTCTTCGCCCTCTCACGTTCACACGACCTTCTAACGCGCGAAAATTGGCAGAGCGCGAGGCTACACGATCTTGTCAAAGAGGTTATGGAACCGTTCGGAGGCGTGAATGGTCGAGCAGAAAGATTCGTCATTAATGGCCCGAACATACGCTTGCCGCCGAAAACGACCTTGGCCCTTGGCATAGCTTTCAACGAACTCGCGACGAATGCAGTGAAATACGGTGCATTTTCCAATGCGACGGGGTCGATCCGGATAAAGTGGGAGATCATGTCGATGCCGGAGGGCAACCGGCTCATCGTGCACTGGGAAGAGAAGAACGGCCCGATAGTAACCCCTCCAGATCGAAAAGGTTTTGGGTCGCGAGTAATTGAGCGCGGTCTAGCCCTCGAACTCCAGGGAACGGTCCATCTCGATTACCGGGCCAGCGGCGTGACATGCACGATCGATATTCCTGCCCCGTCAAGAGATGCTGGCCATGAATAATCTGTTGTCCGACCGCCGTATCCTTGTTGTCGAGGACGAGATGTTGGTCCTTATGACGATTGAGGACATGCTGACCGACTTGGACTGTAAGACAGTGGCGGCGGCCCCTACGGTGGATCAGGCCCTGACGCTGATTGGCGCTCAAGGCTTCGATGCTGCCATGCTGGATATGAATCTCAACGGCGATCAGAGTTATGCCGTGGCTGATGCCCTTGCCGCACAAGGCGTACCGTTTATTTTCTCAACGGGTTACGGCGGACGTGAAGTAAGAGATGACTACCGGGACCGGCCCTTGCTGAAGAAGCCGTTCGCGTTTGAGGAACTCATGGAGAAATTTAGTCGGCTTCTTGCGCCAGACCGGCAATAGCCCTTGCCGAGAGAACTGGGTTATCGACGCGCACCAGGCTTCAGGGGGCCGGACTTTTTGTGCGGTCGCCAGGGTTTTGTGCAGAACAGACTAACTGTGCAAAATCGGATGAGGCAGACACATGCCCACAAAACAAAATCGCCGCCGGAGTGACCGGCGGCGATTAAATTTCAGCGCGTCAGTCGTTTGCGATCAATCGCAGACGAGACGGCGCGGTCCGAGACGCCACACGCCGGCATACTGGTCCCAGTATTTCGCGCGGTCATAATAGCATTCATCGTGATAACGATGCGGCTGCGCGCCGTAAGACGGGCCATGGTAGCCGGAGTGATAATAGTCGTTCGGATAAGCGCGCGGCGGACCGCTGTTATTGGCAGCGCCGGCAATGATCGCGCCGGCGGCGATGCCACCGAGAACGCCAGCCGCAATCGCTCCACCGTCACCGGCAACAGCCGGCTTCGGCGCCATCGAGACCGTCAGCGCAAGCAGCGCCACCGCACCCGCCGTCGTCAAAGTCTTGAACATTCACCCCTCCAAAAGACCGGCGCTGGCCGGTCGAATTCGATTCAAGCCGCAATGGAGTACAGTACCACATTTGCGGCGGAAAACTGGCCCGGAGTTGCCGTTTTGAACAACCGGCAGCCTCCCCCGGAAGACGATCAATCGGCTAACGACACCTTGATGCGGGCTCCCGCCTTGATCCGGCTGAGGATTTTGACGTCCCCCAAAGCCTTGGCGAATATGTTGCAGGGGCTGGCCAGCCGGGTTTCCGAACCTTGCGAAATCGGCGTCCGTCCGTAGCCGATGGCGATGGCCGGGCCTTCCGGCCAGTAGGCAATCTCGCCGGGAACGACCACGGCGCGGGCATCCTTCTCCCGCTTCACCTCGACCGGCACCTCGAAATAGACCTCCTCGCCCCAGGTCAGGGCCGACGCCTCCAGTGGCAGCGCCGCCACGATGGCCTTTGCCGTCGGGGTGTCGAGCAGATTAGCGTCGAGAGTCATGGTGCCGAAATCAAACCGGATGCGCATGGGACTTCCTGACGAAATTCAATTTGGCCTCGGCGCGTCCGGCTGCTTCATCGGCGCTTCGAGCGCAAACGCCTCAAGCTGCATGCAGCCGTCGAAGATGCGCGCCATCACCGGATAACGCGCCACGTCTGTTCCCAGCATCTTCATGTTGGTCATGTGCGGCACAAGACAGAGATCGGCAATCGTGATTTCGTTGCCGAAGCAGAATTTCCCGCTCCGCCTGTCGCGCACCAGCACGTCCTCGAACGCCTGGCAGGCCAGCTCCATCCAGTGCTTCTGCCATGTGTTGCGCGTTGGCTCGTCGAGATGGAGTTCCGCTTCGAGATATTTGCGCACGCGCGGCACCACCAGCGGATGGGCATCCATCGCCAGCATCTGTCCGAGCGCACGCACATGCGCGCGGTCGCGCAAATCTTTCGGCAGCAGCGGCGGCTGCGGATATTTCTCGTCGAGGTATTCGAGGATCGCCAGCGACTGCACCAGCGGCGGCCCGTCGCCGTCGATCAGCGAGGGCACCACGGCCTCCGGATTGATCGCAAGATAGGCAGCGTCGAACTGGTCGCCCTTGAGGAGATCGAGCGTCACCAGTTCGGTCTTGAGGCCCTTGAGCCGCATGGCGATGCGCACGCGAAACGTCGCCTGCGAGCGCCAGAACGAATAGAGCTTCATGCCATGCGCTCCAAAAGTGCAGCAGGCTTGTGCAGCGGCCTTACTGCTGCGGAATTTTCGCGTCGGCCACCACCTTGCGCCACTTGGCGACTTCGCCGGTGACCCACGCCTGCATTTCCTGCGGCGAGGACGGACGCACTTCGTTGCCGAGTGCTTCGAGCTTGCCCTTGGCCGGATCGCGGCCCGCGACGTAGCGGATTTCCGTGTTGAGCTTGTCGATGATCGGCTCCGGCAGGCCCTTGGGCGCGGCCATGCCCATCCACGAGCGCACGTCATAGCCCTTCACGACCTTGCCGACCGGCGGAATGCCCTTGAGCGTCGGCCATTCTTCCGGGCTGGTCACACCGAGGCCGCGAATGGCGCCCGATGCGATGTGCGGCAGCGTCACCGTCTGGGTATCGACCAGCACATCGACCGACCCGCCCAGCAAATCCGTGATCGGCCCGGTGCCGCCGCGATAGGGAATATGAACCATCTCGATCCCGGCCATGGCGCAGAACAGCGCGCCGGCGAGATGCTGCGTCGAACCGACACCGGCCGATGAATAGTTGATCGTGTTCGGTTTAGCCTTCGCGGCCGCGATCAGTTCTTCCAGCGTCTTGTAGGGCGAGTTGTCCTTCACCGCGATGACGAACGGAAAATAGATCAGCATCGACAGCATCTGGAAATCATTGGCGGTGTCGAACGGCAGCGACTTGTAGATTGCGCCGGACACCGCGTGCCCGCCGGTGAACGTGACCAGCGTGTAGCCATCGGGCGCGGCCTTGGCGACGCGGTCGGATGCGAGATTGCCGCCCGCGCCTGCCCGCGCTTCGACGATGACCGGCTGGCCGAGGCGCTGCGACAGCGGCTCGGCAATCGTGCGCGAGATCGTGTCGGAGTTGCCGCCGGCGCCAAAGCCGTGGATCAGCGTGATCGGCCGGTCGGGGTAAGTACCCTGCGCGTTGGCCTTCGGCGCGGAAAAAGGTCCGGCGGCAAGCGCGAAGGTCAACGCGGCTGTGCCCGCGAGCAGTTTCACAAAGCGCGTCATTGCATTCCTCCGCGACGGTCTGATGCCGTCCATGGTAGGAAGCTAACGGTGCAAATGCAAAACGTCCATTTGCAAAAGCGCGCGCTGTTCCGCCGCATCGGGCGGCATCTGCGACACCAGCGCCCGCCAGAAAGGCGGATCAGTGCAACCGGAATTCGTGCCCGACCGCTTTGAGTTCTGCAGGCTGGATCAGCTTGGAATGCGCCACCGTCACGGAATGAAGCGGGCCTTCCAGCCTGGTGCGCCAGAAATCCAGGAAGCGTTGCAGTTCGGGAAATTCCGGGAACAGGTCGTAGTTCTGCCAGACGTAGCTTTGCAACAGCCACTGGTGGTCCGGACGGCGATAGAGAATTTGCGCCGTGGTCAGGCCGTAGCCTGCAAGCTGCCGTTGGAAGTCCGCAGAGACCATCGAACCCTCCTTTGTGGAGATTCAATACTCAAGAACCCAGCCCGTTCATTGCAAGCCTAAAAAGTGAATAAATTATTTATTTTCAATGCGTTAGCAGCCCATGCGACAGACTGCTGACAGCGTTTCGCAGCGCCTTCGGCCTCATGGCTAACGCCCATTAACCATGTCTTTTCAAGGGCTTGTCGAATTGCCTAGCACTCAGCAAAACCGAGTGCTAAAAAATCCCGGCCGGCCTCTGGCGGGGCTTATTTCTCCGCCTATATCCGGCGCGATGCGGTCGCGGAATTTGCTGCAGATGCAGGCAGGCCGGCCGTCTCTCGCACATCCCTTTTCGTTCAACAATCCAAGGAGAACACCATGAAGTTCCGCCCGCTTCACGACCGTGTCGTCGTCAAGCGCATTGACGCCGAGGAAAAAACCGCCGGTGGGATCATCATCCCCGGCACCGCTCAGGAAAAGCCGATGCAGGGCGAAGTCATCGCCGTCGGCAAAGGCGGCCGCGACGAGGCCGGCAAGCTGATCCCGATGGACATCAAGGCCGGCGACGTCGTGCTGTTCGGCAAGTGGTCGGGCACCGAAGTGAAGATCGACGGCACCGAATACCTGATCATGAAAGAGAGCGACGTCATGGGCGTTCTCGAAGGCATCGTCGCCAGCAAGAAGAAGGCGGCGTAATCGCCGCTTCCGACCCAAATTCAAACGGAGTAATTCACTATGGCTGCTAAAGACGTAAAATTCGGCGTCGACTCCCGCGACCGCATGCTGCGCGGCGTCGACATCCTCGCCAACGCCGTCAAGGTCACGCTCGGTCCCAAGGGCCGTAACGTCGTCCTCGACAAGAGCTTCGGCGCTCCCCGCATCACCAAGGACGGCGTCACCGTCGCCAAGGAAATCGAGCTTGAGGACAAGTTCGAGAACATGGGCGCGCAGATGGTCCGTGAAGTTGCTTCGAAGTCGTCCGACTTCGCCGGCGACGGCACCACCACCGCCACCGTTCTCGCCCAGGCCATCGTGCGTGAAGGTTCCAAGGCGGTTGCCGCCGGCATGAACCCGATGGACCTCAAGCGCGGCATCGACCTCGCAGTCGAAGCCGTCATCGAGGACCTCAAGAAGAACTCCAAGAAGGTCACGTCGAACGAGGAAATCGCCCAGGTCGGCACGATTTCGGCGAACGGCGACAAGGAAATCGGCGACTACCTCGCGCAGGCCATGAAGAAGGTCGGCAACGAGGGCGTCATCACCGTTGAAGAAGCCAAGTCGCTCGCGACCGAGCTCGACATCGTCGAAGGCATGCAGTTCGACCGCGGCTACATCTCGCCGTACTTCGTAACCAATGCCGACAAGATGCGCGTCGAAATGGAAGACGCCTACATCCTGATCTACGAAAAGAAGCTGTCGGGCCTGCAGGAACTGCTGCCGCTGCTCGAAAGCGTCGTGCAGACCTCGAAGCCGCTCGTCATCATTGCTGAAGACGTCGAAGGCGAAGCCCTCGCCACCCTCGTCGTCAACAAGCTGCGTGGCGGCCTCAAGGTTGCTGCCGTCAAGGCTCCGGGCTTCGGCGATCGCCGCAAGGCAATGCTCGAAGACATCGCGATCCTCACCGGCGGCCAGCTGATCTCCGAAGACCTCGGCATCAAGCTGGAGACGGTGACGCTCGCCATGCTCGGCAGGACCAAGAAGGTCATGATCGAGAAGGAAAACACCACCATCGTCAACGGCGCCGGCAAGAAGGCCGACATCGAAGCGCGTATCGCCCAGATCAAGGGCCAGATCGAGGAAACCACCTCGGACTACGACAAGGAAAAGCTCCAGGAGCGTCTCGCGAAGCTCGCTGGCGGCGTCGCGGTGATCCGCGTCGGCGGCGCGACCGAAGTCGAAGTCAAGGAACGCAAGGACCGCGTGGACGATGCCATGCACGCGACCCGCGCTGCGGTTGAAGAAGGCATCCTTCCGGGCGGCGGCGTTGCGCTACTGCGCGCGTCGGAAGTCCTCAAGAAGCTCCGTACGCAGAACGACGACCAGAAGACCGGCGTCGAAATCGTGCGCAAGGCGCTCTCCTCCCCGGCCCGTCAGATCGCGCTCAACGCGGGTGACGACGGCTCGATCATCGTCGGCAAGATCCTCGAGAAGGATCAGTACGCCTACGGTTACGACGCCCAGAACGGCGAGTATGGCAACATGCTCACCAAGGGCATCATCGACCCGACCAAGGTCGTGCGCTCCTCGATCCAGAACGCGGCGTCGATCGCCGGCCTCCTCATCACGACGGAAGCCATGATCGCCGACGCGCCCCAGAAGAAGGGTCAAGGCGGCGGTGGCGGCGGCGGAATGCCGGGCGGCATGGGCGGCATGGATTTCTAAGTTAGAAATCCAACGCTCTGGCGTTTACGAAAAATACAAAGCCCCCGGAGAAATCCGGGGGCTTTAATTTTTGGCGCTGCCGCAAATTGGTACGTAAAGTCCGTGGACCTATCGACCCCATACTGTTGCGATACTCGCGTGGATACGAAGATTGGCAAAGCGGTCAAAAAAGCCTTCGGAGAACGCGTCAGGAAACTGAGGCGCGAGGCGGGTTTTTCTCAAGAGCAGATTGCCGACCTGGCAGATCTCGATCGCAGCTACATCGGCGGTGTGGAGCGCGGCGACCGCAATATCAGCCTGGTGAACATTCACAAGATAGCGCGCGCCTTGAAAATAAAACCCGCGATTCTTTTCCAATGAAAAACAGCATGGCGCACGCCTAGACAGATGGCTCAGATCGAATGCAAATCAGCACAAAAAGGAGTGCCGTCAGCATTTGTAGAACTGGCGTTTATTACCGACGCAGAGATCAAAGCAGCCAGAGAATCCCTTGATAGGCATCTTGCAGGCGGCGGGCAAATCTCAACCGCTGTCGCCACAGCTTTTATCGAATTGACGGCAGCGTGCCCAAAGGCAAACCTAAGCGATTTGTGGCAACACGTGTTCGCCGTCAGCACCCCTGAGACCATTTGAGGGACTTCACGAAGGGAGGATTTCTGGTTCATCGTAGCCGCAAGGAGCGAAGATGAAACAGAAACCCGGACCGGGCAAAGCGCCCGCAGAACAAGTGCTGAAGGAGATTCGGCGT
>CANJBX010000114.1 GCA_947472885.1 Hyphomicrobiaceae bacterium | reverse complement strand
ACCCACATCCATTCCCGTCTTTTTATGATTCTTGAGCAGATCTTGGCCCAGGGGGCGCCGGTTCCTTTGGATGTCGAAGTTCCCAATAGCACCCTGATTTCAGTAGAAATCTGAGCCCCCGATCGGTTTTTTCAACATCCTGTTAGAGCGCTATAGTCTCCTATCGCTCTATATGATGACATCGCACCTACTTGATAGATACGCATTTCAGGCGCGGCAGGCGGACTTGGCAAATTGGTTCATCGCGTTTGAAGTGCTGCGCCGCGCTGATGAGGAATTACCAGTTGAGGATCGCGACCCAGAACTCATCACCTATCACGAGAAGACCAGCCACAGCACCGATGCGAAAGACAGCCTGGAATGGCGGCACGATTTCTTGCTGCGCAAATTTCTTGAAGCCTACCCGGACATTGAATTGAAAGATGACCAACGATTATTCACACACGATCAGCGCATGGCGATCTATCGTCGGGACAAGGGTATGTGCCAATTGAATATCAAATGCGATGGTGCGAAATGCGATTGGGATAACTGGGAGGCCGACCATATAAAGCCTTGGGCAAAGGGTGGTCGCACGACCGTCATCAATGGCCAAGTTGCGTGTCTGGCGTGCAACCCGTCAAAGGGCGACACGCACGTTGTGATTTAGGAGCGCTTATTGTTTCGCTGACTCGAGTCCGCGCTTCGCCGAAAGTGAGGCCGAAGACGAGTGGGACACCTCTTTCGTGACAATGCGAAAGCGACCTGACTATTCTTGTCCGCGCACGACCAGCACCGAACACGTCGCATAGCGCACGACATGGCCGGCGTTGGAGCCCAGGAAGTAGGTCTTGAGCGCGGGCCGGTGCGAAACCATCACGATCAGATCGGCTTCCATCATCTCCGCTTCTTCGAGCACTTCATGATAGATGCCGCCCTGACGGATCACGGTGGTCAGCCGGGTCGAGTCGAGGCCGCTTTCATTCGCCAGTTTTGCCACCGCCTCTTCGGACGATTGGCGCTGCTGGGTGTCGAAATCCGCCGGTACGTATTCAGCCAGCATCACCGGCGTCATCGGCAGCACGTTGACGATCCGCACTTCGCCGCCCGATGCAAGGGCGAGTTCGACCGCAGCGTCCACCGCAGGCTTTGAGAACTCAGGCTCAGTCAGATCGATCGGCACCAGAATTTTCTTGAACATGGCTGGATTTCCTCCCGTAAAAATCCGTCAAGTCGTCAAGCATTCTGACACGAAGCCAGGGCCTCGTCGAACACCCTCGTCGAATTTCAGGATTCGTCCGCTTCGGACAAAAGGCGCGGCGTAATGAAGCGGTCGAGCTTTCCGGCATGGGCGCGGATATCCGCCCAGTCCTGCGCATCGAAGTCGATCACCGCCAACGCGGCTGTCGGAAATTTTGCAGCCAGCAATTGATGATCTTCGGTGTTTCCCGCTTGGGTCAATTCGGCGGCGGCCTGATGAATGCCGGGGTTGTGGCCGACGACCATCAGGGTTCGGACACGCTCCGGCACCTCCTGGATAAGCGAGACGATCTCGTCCGGTTCCGCCAGATAGAGCGCCTCCTCGAAATTTATCTTCGGGGACTTGGCAAAGGCGGCGGTGACGAGGGCGCAGGTCTGCCGGGTCCGGATGGCTGTGGAACACAGGATAAGGTCGGGCAGGAGGCCGGTCCGGGCGATATAGGTGCCGATCTCGGGGGCGGTTTCCCGCCCGCGCTCATTCAGCGGGCGTCCCTTGTCGCCGCCGCCCGGATTGGACCAATCGGACTTGGCGTGCCGAAGCAACATCACGCGGCGCATGAAACCTCGATGTCGAAAAGCCCGATCATGATATTGCGTCGGTCAGATCGTAGCGCAATAACGATCATACGAAACCACCGGATGTGCGGCATCGTGGCAAGCGGTTGGGATGCGTGAGGCAGTATGGACGCGAAAGTCGAGTTCGACCACGCCGCCGATTGGTATGCGCGCACGGCGGTGGCGCCCAGGCGCTGGCCGTCGCTGACGTTTGAACTGGACGTCGATGTCTGCGTCATTGGCGGGGGCCTTGCCGGACTGACGACGGCGCTTGAAGTCGCGCGCCGCGGCTGGTCGGTCGCCGTACTCGAAGCCAGGCGGATCGCGTGGAATGCGTCGGGCCGCAATCTCGGTTTTGTGCGGCCGGGCTTTGCTCAGGATATCGAGAAGATCGTCGAACGCTGCGGCATCGACCACGCCAAGATCCTGTGGGCGCAGTCGGAGGACGGCGTTGAATATATCCGCAACCTCGTTCGCGATACGGGAATGCCGGGCGTCGAAATGGGGCAGGGCTGGCTCGACGTCTCGAAGGTCGATAATGGCGACGAACTGGTGCGCACCGTCAGTTTGCTTGGACAGGAATTCGGCGTCGAGGCCGAGGGCTGGCCGACCGAGCGCGTCCGCGCCACGCTCAAGAGCGATCACTATTTTCACGCGATCCATTATCCGCGCGCGTTTCACATTCACCCCCTCAATTATGCGATGGGCCTCGCGGCGGCGGCCGAAGCCGCGGGCGTTCGCATCTTCGAAGATTCGCCGGCGATTTCCATCGACGCGGACGGGGTGCGAAAGCGCATCGCGACGCCGTCGGCCAGGCTGCGCGCCAACCACATCGTGCTGGCGGGAAACACGCATCTGGGACGGCTTAATCCGGCCTTGGCCGACACTATTCTGCCGATGACAACCTTCGCCGCCGTCACGCAGCCGTTAGGCGGTCGCATCCAGGCCGCCATATCCTATGCAGGTGGCGTCAGCGACAGCCATTCCGCCAACAATCACTACCGCATTATCGGCGGAGATCGCTTGCTGTGGTCGGGTGACAGCACGACGTGGGAGTCCAATCCGCGCGGTCACGTTCAGTCCTTGCGGCGCTCAATCCTGCAGGTTTATCCGCAGCTTGGCGACGTCGAGATCGAGAGCGTGTGGTCGGGCACATCGGGTTTTTCGGTGCATCGCATGCCGCAGATCGGCGAAGTATCGCCGGGTCTGTGGATCGCCAGCGCATTCGGCGGTCATGGCCTCAACACCACCGCCATGGCAGGCGGTTTGCTCGCCCGTGCCATCGTCGAAAAGGACGATAGCTGGCGGCTTTTCCTGCCCTACGACCTTGTATGGGCGGGTGGCGCGTTCGGCCGCGCGATTCGTCAGGGCATGTCGGTCTGGTCTCACCGCAGCGAAGCGATCGCGGCCAGCGCTGCGCGCCGCCGCGAGAAATTGCGGACTCAAGAGCGGTTGCGCGAAGAAGCCGCTGCCGCGTTGACGCAGCTTGAAGAACCCGAAGTTGTCGCCGGGCCGGCGGCCGTCGTCACAGAAGACCCCGCGCCGGTGATGCCGGTAACGGTTACGCCGCTGCCGGAAGTGGTATTCGAGGTGCCGGAAACCGCTGTGTCTGTGTCCGGAGAATCGGCCAGCCCCAAGCCGAAAGCCGGGAAGCCGGCGAGGCAGACCCGTAAGCCGAAAAATGACCTATAGGGCTGGCTGCCCGGAATGGTTGTGAGATGGCGCTTAATTGCGCAAAATCCTGCTGGCCAAGGCCAAACGTTAACAGTTTGATGGCCAAATAGCGGTTGCCTCATTGGCTCGCTTAGCTATCTTGCCTATAAGAGTGTTCGGGGAATTGTGGGGCGACTTCAATGATTTTGGGCGGATTATGCGCGTTTTGATGCAGCGCATTTATGCCTGTGCGGTTGCCGTGATTCTCGGCCTCGGCGGAGCTGCGTCCGCCGCCGACGTTGTCCCGGAGCAAAAGTCCAAGGGCGTGACGATCACCATCGGCGCTGAAGGCCGTTTCTCACCGAGCTACGAAGGCAGCAATAAATACGACTGGATGGTGTTGCCGCTGTTCGACATTCGTCCGATGGGCACGCCTGCGCGCTTTCACTCGCCGCGCGACGGCTTTGGCGTCACGGCGTTCGAGAGCGGCAAGTTCACTGCGGGTCCCGTGCTGCATCTTGAGTTTGCGCGCCGGTCCAAGCGGAATTCGGCACTCAACGGCATTGAAGACGTGAAGCTCGCCTACGAAATTGGCGCGTTCGCGGAATACTGGGCCTTTGACTGGCTGCGTGGTCACGCTGAATTGCGCAAGGGTTTTGCCGGCCATCACGGCACGATCCTCGATCTTGCGCTGGATGTCGTCATGCCTGCGCCGGGCGCGCTGACGTTGTCGGCGGGTCCGCGCATGCGCGTCTCGGACAGTTCGGGCAACCACCGCTACTTCGATATTTCTCCGGCGGAATCGATTGTCTCCGGCTTGCCGGCTTATTCCACCAACGGCGGCATTCGCTCAATCGGTGTTGGCACCCAGGTCATCAAGCAGTGGAACCCGGAATGGGCGACGCATGCTTTCATGGAGTACGACCGCCTGGTCGGTGATGCAGCGGACTCGCCGCTGGTGGCGATGCGTGGCACCTCCAATCAAATTACGTTTGGCGCCGGCTTTGCCTATTCGTTCGATATCCTCGACAAGAAATAAGCCGTCGTTTTATCGGCCTTCGCGTCTGGCCATGAACGCCAGCCGTTCGAACATGTGTACGTCCTGCTCGTTCTTCAGCAGTGCGCCATGAAGCGGCGGAATAAGTTTCTTGCCGTCGCGCTCACGTAGCGTTTCCGGGCCGATGTCTTCCGCCATCAACAGCTTGAGCCAGTCGAGCAACTCGGATGTCGAGGGCTTTTTCTTCATGCCCGGCACGTCCCGCAGTTCGTAGAATAACCGCAGCGCCTCTGACACCAGCCGCTTTTTGATGTCGGGGAAGTGGACGGCGACGATGGCTTCCATCGTTTCCGGTGTCGGAAAACGGATGTAGTGAAAGAAGCAGCGGCGCAGGAACGCGTCCGGCAACTCCTTCTCGTTGTTCGACGTGATGATGACGATAGGCCGCCGCTTTGCCTTGATCGTCTCGCCGGTTTCGTAAACGTAGAATTCCATGCGGTCGAGTTCCTGCAACAGGTCGTTTGGAAACTCGATGTCGGCCTTGTCGATTTCGTCGATCAGCAGGACAGGGCGCTCATCGGCGACAAAGCCTTCCCACAGCTTGCCGCGCTTGATGTAGTTGCGGATATCCTTGACGCGCTCGTCGCCGAGCTGGCTGTCGCGCAGGCGGGATACGGCGTCGTACTCATAGAGTCCCTGTTGTGCCTTGGTGGTGGACTTGATGTGCCACTCGATCAGGGAGGCGCCCAGGCTCTTGGCGATTTCGAGCGCGAGGACGGTCTTGCCGGTGCCGGGTTCGCCTTTGACCAGCAATGGCCGCTCGAGCGTGATGGCCGCGTTGACCGCGACGTTGAGATCCTCAGTCGCGACGTAGGCGCTGGTACCCTGAAAACGCATGTGAAATCCCGATTTCAACCTGTCTTTGGACCTTAGATACGGCCCTTGCCGGCAGCAAGAGATAGGCAAAGTTGGACCGGGTGGCGGGGCAAGATTTGCCGCCGGATGGCGAGCGTTGCCGGGTAGGGCGAGCCTATCCTGCGGCAAGTAATTGATTTTATTAGATAAAAATTTGGCACGTCGATTGCGAAGGTACTGCCGACGCGACGGCCACCCCGTGTCCCGAGTTCAACTGGCCGTCCGATACATTGCGGAGAGACATCATGGGTCTGTTTGGCGCGCTAACCACTGCAGTGACCGGCTTGCGGGCGCAGTCGTATGCGCTGGAAAACGTGTCTGGCAACATTGCCAACTCCCAGACGACGGGTTTCAAGCGGATCGACACCTCATTCGAGGATCTGATCCCTGAAGATCTGCCGAGCCGCCAAAAGGCAGGCAGCGTGGTCGCCAGTTCGCGCTCAACCAATACGGTGCAGGGCGATATTCAGGCATCGTCCATCGGCACATTCCTTGCGATCAACGGCACGGGCTTTTTCGTGGTCGAGAAGCCGGCAAGCTTCGTCGATAACCGCCCGGTGTTTGACGGCACCAATATCTACACGCGCCGCGGCGACTTCCAGCCGAACAAGGACGGCTATCTCGTCAATGGCGCCGGCTACTATCTGATGGGTATTCCGATCGATGCGACCACTGGCAACCTCGCCGGCAGCGTTCCGCAGTTGCTGCAGTTCCAGAATGACTTCCTGCCCGCGCAGGCAACGACCGAAATCAACTATCGCGCCAACCTTGCGCGTTATCCGCTGACGACGGGCCATGACACGAACGTGGTCGGTTCGGAACTTCTCAATCCGATCAACTTCACCGCCGATCCGACGGCGATCCCGCCACAGTCGGCGCGCATCGTTGGCGCTGGCGCCACGCTGCTTGCTGACGACGTTGCGAAAGTGACGGGTGCTGTGCTGCCGGGTACGCTGCTCAACTCGGGCACCTTCACCATCAATGGTCAGACGATCACGCTTGCGGCCGGTATGAAGCCGGTCACGGTTCTTGACCAGATCAACAAGACGCTAAGCGGCATCGGTGGTTTTGTTTCTGGCGGCGCCCAGATCGGCGTGGCGAACACCATGACCGTCACCGCGGCGGGCCTTAACGGCGGCGTCGCCGTCAACGTCGCATTGCTTGCAACAGATACCGCAGCCAGTTCTGCGACCAAGATCAATCTGGCGCTCACTGCGGTCGGTAATAACGGCATCACGGCTTCCGGCGCAACCGGACAGCTGGTACTCACGTCCGCTAACGGCGATGCCGTGACGCTCGGCGGCAACTCTGCGCTTCTCGATGCCATGGGCTTCACGGCCGGCGCCGGTCCTGGACACCGCGCTTCACTCGGCGGCTTGCCGCCAACCGGCTTGCTGGGGGCATCCATCGACAGCGGCGGCAAACTCGTGCTGACCAGCAGCGACGCTGACAGCGCGATAGCCATCGGCGGTTCCGTACCGTTGCTGTTGACCGAACTCGGCGTCGGCGTCGGCACGACCAACCCGACCAATCTGCTGACGCAGAACGCGGTCGCCGCCGGTCAGACGATGGACATTACCGTCGGCGCCAGCACACTGAACATTGTGTTCGGAACGGCCGTTGGCGAAGTCTCGACGCTGGCTGAACTCAATACCAAGCTTGGTACGCTGCCTGGTTCGGCCGGCGTGGCGAGTGTCGATGGCACGGGCAACATTTCGGTTGTCGCTGCCGGCGCCAATCAGATTGCCGTCACGGGCACGGCAACGCCGCTGACATTCGGTATGCATTTCTTTGTGCGGGTTACATATCGAAACAACGCCAAATGGTTTTTCGCTGTGTTCATAGAGGATTGACGGACGTTTCAATGAGCTATGGTCAAAAGTTGGTGACGGGGTAGATCAGGAAGGCGGCATATCGTGGGGGTAGTTGAAGCCTCCACTTCTCCACCGAAGGAGTAATATGCCGTGTCGAATTCTAACGTCGTCAAACTGGTT
>CANJBX010000113.1 GCA_947472885.1 Hyphomicrobiaceae bacterium | reverse complement strand
CTGAAGGTGCCTGGCTGAACCAGTTTGACGACGTTAGAATTCGACACGGCATATTACTCCTTCGGTGGAGAAGTGGAGGCTTCAACTACCCCCACGATATGCCGCCTTCCTGATCTACCCCGTCACCAACTTTTGACCATAGCTCGCCGCCGGAAGGGAGATGGGTTCTGTCCGAACGCCCTCTCCACCCTCACCTGAGCCCTTGCTCACGCGGCGAAGCGTAACTCCCGGACCTCCTCTAAAATCTGCCGAAAAGCCGGTTCCGGCGCGAGGCACATAGTTCGATAAGTATCCAGGAAGGGGAGCCAATCACCACAACGCCCATAAATACCTGAAATATATCAATGCCTTGAGCGCGCTACTTCACAGCGCACCTGAGGCAGCCATTCAGGCTTTGATGGTGCCGAAGCGCGCGCTTCCGCATTTCCACTCAGCTGTGCAGGCCGGGTGCTTCCTGGCCCGTGCGCGCCACATACTCCGTGTAGCCGCCGCCGTACTGGTGAATGCCCTCGGGCGTCAGTTCCAGCACACGATTGGACAGCGCGGCCAGGAAGCGGCGGTCATGCGAGACGAACAGCATGGTGCCTTCGTATTCTGCCAGCGCCGTGATGAGCATTTCCTTCGTCGCCATGTCGAGATGGTTCGTCGGCTCGTCCAGCACCAGAAAGTTCGGCGGATCGTAGAGCATCTTCGCCATCACCAGCCGCGCCTTTTCGCCACCCGATAGCACGCGGCACTTCTTCTCGACGTCGTCGCCGGAAAATCCGAAGCACCCGGCGAGCGAACGCAGCGAACCCTGCCCTGCCTGCGGGAATGAATCCTCCAGCGATTGAAACACCGTGCGGTCGCCTTCGAGGAGATCCATGGCGTGCTGCGCGAAGTAACCCATCTTCACGCTGCCGCCGACGGCGACCGTGCCTTCGTCGGGCTGTGTCGAGCCCGCGATCAGCTTGAGCAGCGTGGACTTGCCTGCACCGTTGATGCCCATGACACACCAGCGTTCCTTGCGGCGCACCGAGAAGTCGAGCCCCGCATAGATGCTCCGGCTGCCATAGCCCTTGTGAACTTTCTTGAGGCTCACCACGTCCTCACCGGAACGCGGCGCGGGCTGGAACTCGAAAGAAACCGTCTCGCGACGCTTGGGCGGCACCACGCGTTCGATCTTCTCCAGCTTCTTGACGCGGCTCTGCACCTGCGCCGCGTGCGAGGCGCGCGCCTTGAATCGCTCGATGAAAGCGATTTCCTTGGAGAGCATCGCTTCCTGACGCTCGAACTGGGCCTGCTGCTGCTTCTCGGCCTGCGCGCGTTGCTGTTCGTAGAATTCGTAGTTGCCTGAATAGGCGGTAAGCGTACCGCCATCGATCTCCACCACCTTGGTGACGATGCGGTTCATGAATTCGCGATCATGCGAGGTCATGAGCAGCCCACCTTCGTAATTCTTCAGGAACGCCTCAAGCCAGATCAGGCTTTCCAGATCCAGATGGTTGCTCGGCTCGTCGAGCAGCATGGCATCGGGCCGCATCAGCAGGATGCGGGCCAGCGCCACGCGCATCTTCCAGCCGCCCGACAGCGCACCGACGTCGCCCTCCATCATCTCCTGGCTGAAGCTCAGTCCCGCCAGCACTTCGCGCGCCCGGCCCTCGAGTTCATAACCGCCGAGTTCCTCGAAACGCGCCTGCACCTCGCCATAGCGCTCGATGATACTGTCCATATCATCCGCCTGATCCGGGTCCGCCATGGCGGTTTCCAGTTCCTTCAGCTCGGCAGCGACCGTGCTCACCGGGCCTGCGCCGTCCATCACCTCGGATACCGCGCTGCGGCCCGCCATCTCGCCGACGTCCTGGCTGAAGTAGCCGATGGTAACGCCACGATCGACGGCCACCTGGCCCTCGTCCGGCGGCTCCTGTCCCGTAATCAACCGGAAGAGCGTCGTCTTGCCGGCCCCGTTGGGGCCTACGAGGCCAATTTTCTCGCCCTTCTGGAGAGCCGCGGAGGCCTCGATGAAGACGATCTGATGACCATTCTGCTTGCTGATGTTGTCGAGACGAATCATATCCACTCACGCCTGAAAAAGTTGCGGTCGCACTTATGCCTTGTGCTGGACCCGCGAAAGGATACCCCCGGCCAGCAAGCCGCCCGTTCTACTGCATACGAGGGCGCAGACCAGCCTTTTCCGCGGCAAAACGATGGAAAAATAGCTCAAGGAAGCTGTGGTAACCCGCAACAATCACGACGCGCGGATCATGCCGGAATAATGCCGGCGCCGGCCGCGAAGCAAATCCTTACAGCTCGATTTTTGTATAAATCGTGACGTTGAGGTCGATCTTCTCGATGCTCAGCGTCACCGCGCCGGAAAATGTTTCGTGACCCGTGATCTTGCCACTGGCGATGGCGTTGCGAAGCTGTTTCTCAAGCTCCACCTCGGCGGTCTGATTAAAGTTCTTCAGGAACTTGCCGATCGCGGCGTTGTGGCCGTTCTGATTCATCTTCTGCGCCTGCTGGACTAAGCTTATTCGTCGTACGTCATCCTTCTTTTACGCCTACCGGCGGCGGTCTTCAGAGGTAATCGTCGAATTGGTCACTTTTAATAGTTAATTCATAAACATTTATCGTCACCAGGACCGCAGTGTAATAATGTGCGCAGTAGCGCATGCCGCGTATGCGTTGTGGGGTTGGAGAAACGCAATGAGCTATTTTGCAAAGCCGAAAGTTGAATCCGGCAAAACCGATCAGGAAACCATGCCAATGAAGGAAACCTACAAGGCGAAGTCCGATGAAGCGGTTTCAACGCTCGGCGCGGGCATGCTGATCAAAGGTAACATCGTCTGCGAAGGCCCGATGCAGGTGTTCGGGCGCATCGTTGGCGAAATTCATGCGGTCAAATTGTCCATCGGCCATGGCGCAGAAGTCGAAGGCAAGATCACCGCGCGCAGCACGACCATCGCGGGCACCTTCAAGGGCACGATCAATTCCGAAAACGTCCGGCTGGAAAGCACGGCGGTTGTCGAAGGCGAAATCTACAAGAACGCGCTGGTCATCGACCAGGACGCGCAGTTCGAAGGCATGACCCGCAGGCTCGAGAAGTCGACCGAACTGCCGAGTGCCGAACAGATCCTCGGCAATCCCGTGGCATTACAACCCGCCATGGTGCAGCCCGCCGCCGCACAGCCCGCCGCGCAGGTCGAACCCGCTCCTGCTCCGGCCAGCGGTTTCGTGCAGCCCGACGCCTGGACGATAGCGCCCGCGAACGGACACCAGTAACGGCTACTTCGCCGCAGCGTTGAAAAACGGCCTGCCGTTAACAAACGCATCAATGTCACCCAATAGCCGCGCGACCATGGCCGCGCGGGTTTCGTGAGTGATCGACGCCGAATGCGGCTGCAACACCACATTATCGAGCGCCAGAAAGCGCGGGTCGATATTCGGCTCTGAAGCGAACACATCGAGCGCCGCGCCTGCAATCTTCTTTCCTTCCAGCGCATCGAGCAGCGCGCCCTCCTCGACCACCGAGCCGCGCGATACGTTGACGAGATAGCCCTTCACGCCAAGTTTCTCGATCACGCCGCGATTGACGAGATTGCGCGTCGTCTCGCCGCCCGGACACGCCAGCACCAGCACATCGCACTCCGCCGCCAGCGTGCCGACGTCGGCAACGAACGGAAAGCCCGCACCCGGCTTCTCGCGCGGACCGCTGTATTTCACGATCATACCGATGGCCTGCGCACGCTTCGCGATGTGGCTGCCGATCTTGCCCAGCCCAACGATGCCCATGGTCTTGCCGGCGAGCCGGGTCGATGGCATCGGACGTTCCTTCGCCCACGTTCCAGCGCGCACAAACCGATCGCCTTCGACGATCCGCCGCATGATCGCGTAGGTCAGCCCAATGGCCCCGTCGGCGACATCCTCGGCCAGCTCATCCGGCGTATGGCAAACAGCCACGCCACGCCTGTGCGCCTCAACAAGGTCGATCTTCTCCAAGCCCGCACCGTTGCAGGCGACCAGCTTGAGGTCCGGCAGCGCCGCGAACGTCGGCGCGTCGATGCCGAACACGCCCATGGTCACGGCAATGTTGTAGCCCGGCGCTGTGACCGGCTTGCCGGGCGCGCCGCCCAAGGTGGTGTAATCGGCGATCCCGTACTTTTTATCGAGCGCCGCCTTCAAATCCGGCGGGATCATGCTGATGGCGAGAATACGGGGTGTCTGCTTTTGCATCGCTCTTCCTGGCGCTCGGCATTAGAGTGGCAGGACAATATCCGCGCCGTACCACCAGCGCCATCCTCGGGATGCATGGCGTTACGGCGCAAACGAGCCGCAGCATAAGCGACGAACAAAAATGGCGATTACATACGACCAGGTGAAATCGGTTTCGGCGGAGCTTTATGAAAGCTGCCTGAAAAAGATACCGGAGGACACCAAGGAAGCGCTGCGCAAGGCCACGGAAGCCGAAAGCAACGAGGGGGCGCGCAAGATCCTCAACATGATGCTGCGCAGCGCGCACGCGGCCGAGAGCGGCAATCGCCACATCTGCTCGGACGCCGGCGTGCCGGTCTATTTCATGAAGATCGGCACCGCGGCGCGGCTCGACGGCAATATCAAGCAGGCGGTTTCCGACGGCTTCGATCATCTGGTCGCGACCATCCAGCCGCCGATCCTCAAGCACGTCACCAATCCGCTGACCAATGAGCGCGGCTACAAGGGCAAGGACATGCCCATTGTCAGCTACGACCTCATCGATGGCGCGGACTATGTTGAAATCGTCTGCCAGCCCAAGGCGCTCGGCTCCGGCCGCTGGGCGGCGCTGGAAATCTTCAGCTTCCCGACACTCGAGACCATCGAGAAATACGTGATGGACTGCGTACTCAAGGCAGGTTCGCAGCACTGCCCGCCGGTTGTCATCGGCGTCGGTATCGGCGGCACGTTCGACCTGTGCGCCAAGATCGCCAAGCAGGCAACGGTTCGCCCGTTCGGCAGGAAAAATCCCGAGCCGATCCTGGCCGACATGGAAGAACGGCTCCTCAAGGCCGTCAACAAGACCGGCTTCGGACCCATGGGCACCGGCGGCGACACCACGGCGCTTGCGGTGCATATCGAATACACGTCAGGCCACGGCTTCACGCCGGTGGCCGTGTGCTTCAACTGCTGGATCAACCGCCGCGCCGGCGCGCGCATCTATAACGACGGCCGCATCGAGCGGTTCGAGTAACCGCCATGACCGAAACACGCCAGCTCACGTTGCCGATTGACGAGCCGACCATCCGTTCGCTCAACGCCGGCGATTTTGTCGAACTCACCGGCGAGATCGTGCTCACCGCGGGCCTGCCGACGCACCAGCGCATTCTTCAATACATGAAAGACGGCAAGCCGCTGCCAATCGACATTACCGGCGGCACGCTGTTCCACCTCGGCAGCTATAGTCAGGACACGGCTTCCGGATTCGAAGTCCTTTACATCAACCCGACGACATCCACGCGCTTCAACGCCGTGATGCCGCCGATTGTCCGGCACTACCGCCTGCGCATGGTCGGCGGCAAGGGCGGGCTTGATCGCGCCTGCGTCGATACGCTGAAAGAAGTCGGCTGCGTCTATCTATCGTTTCTCGGCGGCGGCTCCCCGCTCCTTTCCGACGCCATCAAGGAAGTAAAAGCCGTCGCATGGGAGGATTTCGTCTCGCATTATCGCTTGGTGAAGCTGCGGGTCGAGAAACTCGGCCCGCTGGTGGTCGGCATCGACGCCAAGGGAAATTCCACGTTCGAAACCCTCACCGAACAGGCCAAGCAACGCATGCCCGACATCCTGCATGATCTCGAAACCGAACGCGCCAACTCGCCTTCGTCACGCTAACGTCAATCACAAGCCTCGGCGCAACCAGCCAGCGCCAGATCATGCTTACAGGGAAGCAACATGACACCGATTTCAAACCACTCATCGCTCATGACGATTGCCAGTGCACTTGCCCTTTCGGTCACGGCCGCACTCTCCGGCATGGCCCAGGCACAGGATTATCCTTCGCGCCCCATTCGCATGATGGTGCCGTTCGCCGCCGGTGGCCCGGCTGACCTCATCGGCCGCGCCGTTGCGCCGGGCATGGGTGCCTTCCTGAAGCAATCCATCGTGATCGAAAACCGCGCGGGCGGCGGCGGCGCAACCGGCGTCGATGCGGTCGCCAAGGCCCCGCCCGATGGCTACACGATTGGCATCACGGGTCCGGGCGCGCTGACCGTGTCGCCGTTCATGACCGCCGTGCCTTACGATCCGATCAAGGACATTGCGCCGATCATGCGGGTCGGCAGCGTCAACGGCGTGATCGTCGTTGCTGCCGGCAGTCCCTACAAGACGCTGGGCGATCTTGTCGCCGCGGCCAAGGCTGCGCCGGGCAAGTTGTCGTTCGGTTCCGCCGGCGCCGGCACCACCACGCAGATGGCCGGTGAACTCCTCAACATGGAAGCCGGAATCAAGCTCGTGCATGTGCCCTATCGTGGCGCGGCGCCCGCGGCCAACGACCTCCTCGGCGGCCACATCCAGACCATGATGCCGGACCTGCCGGGCGTGCTGGCGCTGATCCAGGCCGGTTCGGTCCGCGCGCTCGCCGTGACGAGCAAGACGCGCTCGGTCTATCTGCCCGATGTGCCGACCACGGCGGAAGCCGGCTGGCCCAACGTGCTGTCCGACAGCTGGTATGGCGTGATCGCGCCATCCGGCACGCCGCCGGAAATCCGCGCCAGGCTCAACGCGGCCGTCGTTTCTGCGATGGGGACGCCGGAGTTCGCCGAACAGATCAAGACGCAGGGCGCGCTGGTTGCCGCCGCCGCGCCAAAGGAATTTTCCGAGATCATCGCCGACGAGCAAAAGCGCTGGAAGCGCGTGATCGAAGTCACCGGCGCAAAGATGGAATAGGCAATACACCCGCCGCAAAACGAAAAGCCCACCAGCAGCGCTGCTGGTGGGCGGTTTGTTGTAAGCTACATTTCGCCGCTACCGCGTTGCGACAGCCTAGATGATGAAGTCGCCGGTGTGCAGCAGCGCGGCGTTGGCGAGCTTGATGACCACATCGTTGGCCGAATTAAAGCCCGCCGTGCCGTCGTTGATCACCGCGTAGGTGCCGGCATTGGCGCCCGTAATCGTGACCTCGGCAGCCCCGTTGACCACCAGGTTGCCGCTGTTGAGCAGCGATGCAATGTCGACGGCAAGATTGCCGGTGCCGGCCATCGAAAGTCCGGTCGTCAAGCCGCCAAGCGCATGACCAATTTGCAGGAAATCGGTGCCCGTCACGAAGTCGGCGATGGTGTCCCTGCCGCCGACGAGCGAGTCACCGAGATTTGTGAAGACGAACGTGTCCGCGCCACCGCCGCCTGTGAGCGTTGTCCGTCGTCAGGCAATTTGAGACTGATCAGGCGTTTCGAGAAGAGAGGCTCTGGCTCATCAGGGTTAGAGTTTAGGCGGCCTGCAGTCGGTGCTGCAAGCGGCGGTTTGCGATAGTTGCATGTTTGATGCGTTTGCGTTCTGCGAG
>CANJBX010000112.1 GCA_947472885.1 Hyphomicrobiaceae bacterium | reverse complement strand
TGCGTAAAACCGCCGCCAAGCGCACCGGACTTGACGTCAAACAGGACGCATGACCCCATGAAGCCGTCGACGGGAGCCGCTGTCCGCCTTCACCGGAATGCTGTCCGCGATCGACCGGAATCACTGGCCGCCTTCACCGGAATCCGCACTACCAGCCAGAAGTGCTGAAGCAACGCCGACTGCTGCATGGCTGAACGGCTTTCGCGCGATCCCCCGAATGCCCATAGCGCCGCGACTGACTTCCCCATTACGATCCATAACCGCCACCCCAATACTAGTTTAGAATGATTCAATACTTGTTCTTGTTGGTGAAATACTTGTGTCACTCACTACAGGCGCTGGCAACGCTAAATATCTGTAATCACTGACTTTTTCTTTATACTAATTCAAAAGTAGGTTTTGTTTGATCGCCCGCGATGAATTCTGTAATTAGAGTTTGAAGTTAATCCGCGCGCTGTAATCCCTCGCATTTTTCCAGTGCGCGTATTTTCCAGGGGATCGTTTTGATGGCTCGTGCATCGATCAGCGCCCGCAGCGTGCTGTGGAAAATTCATCGCTGGATCGGGGTGGGGCTATTTGTCCTGCTGGTGCCGGTCGCCTTGTCGGGCGCGCTGCTCGTTTATGACGACGAGTTTGATGCCCTCATTCATCCGGCGCGATACGCCACCACGGGAAGCGCCGTGTTGCCGCCGACCACGTATCTTGCCAACGCAAACGCCGCGCTCAGCCCGGTGCCCAGCCGCTGAATGTTGTTTTCTCCAAGCATGAAGGTGCGCCTGTGATCGTGCAGGCGCGCACCGCCGGTGGCGAAGGCCGGCCGCCGCAGCGATTGAATGTCTATATTGATCCTCCGACCGGCCGCGTGCTTGAGGTCGTCGATTTTCGCTCATCGCTGTTCGGCTTCCTGCATTTTTTCCATGAAAACCTGACCGTGCCGGAATATTCCGGCCGCGCCATCGTCGGCTGGACCGGCGTCGGCATGCTGGTGCTGGCGCTCAGCGGCATCGTGCTGTGGTGGCCGCGCCATGGCGCGTTTCTGCCCGGCATGCGCTGGCGGCGTCGGCCGAGGACAAGTACCAACCTGCATTATCTTGCGGGGTTCTGGATTTCCCTGCCGCTCGCATTTGTATCGGCGACGGGGATTTATCTGTCGTTTCCCCCGCAGGCGCGTTCGGTGATGTCGTCGATTGCACCCATGACGCCCCAGGGCCCGCGCGGATTTCCGTCGCCGCTGCGCCAGACTGCCATGACAGCGGATGCTGCACTCGGCGTCGCCCTGAAGGCCGAGCCGGGTGCGCGCGCCTCAATGATCGCCTTGCCTGTTGCAGCGCGTGGCGAAGCCGCGGAAGTGGCAGCGCCTGTCTGGCGTGTGCAGATACGCAAGGACGGCGGCGAAAACGCCACCATTCTGGTGAACGACCGCAACGGCGAAACGGCCCACCCGGCGGCACAAATGAGCGGCGACCGCGCCGCGCAATGGATTCGCTGGCTGCATGAAGGCAGCAACAGCGGTAGCATCTGGCGTGCTATTGTGTTTCTGACCGGCGTACTTCCGGCGGTATTCGCAGTTACGGGAATCATGATGTGGCTGCGCAGACGGCGCAGTCGCAAGGCGACATTCAAGCGTGCCACCGGGGCTTCGGGCACGCTGCAGGCGGCGGAGTGATGCGTGATGCAGGTTGATTTCTTCAAGGCTAACTCTTTCAGGCGCGCGCTGCCGTTGGCGGCTATTGTGCTTTGCGTTCCGCTCGCCGCACTGGCGCAGGACCCTGCGCCGGTGATCGGTGCTGCCACGCTGCCGCGCGATCTTTCGCCATGGGGCATGTTCGCCTCGGCCGACAATCTGGTGAAGGCCGTCATGATCGGCCTGGCTTTCGGCTCGGTCGTGACCTGGACCGTATGGCTCGCCAAAAGTATCGAACTCTGGACCGTCAAGCGCGCCGCGCGCGACGGCCTTGAAGCCATCTCGCGGGCGCGCTCGCTCAATGAAGCGACGAAACTCGCGGGGCAGAACGACTATGCCGTCGCGCAGCTGCTGGAAGCCGCCACGCTCGAAATGCAGATGTCCGCCGACACCATCGACAAGGAAGGCATCAAGGAGCGCATCGGCTCGCGGCTTGAGCGGATCGAGGCGGGCTTTGGCCGGCGTATCACGCGCGGCACCAACATCATCGCGACCATCGGTGCGACCGCGCCTTTCGTCGGCCTGTTCGGTACCGTCTGGGGCATCATGAACAGCTTTATCGGCATCTCCCAGTCGCAGACGACCAACCTCGCGGTGGTCGCGCCCGGCATCGCCGAAGCCCTGCTGGCGACGGCGTTCGGCCTGTTCGCCGCGATCCCGGCGGTTGTGATCTACAATATGTTCGCCCGCTCGATCACCGGCTACCGCGCGCTGCTTGGCGATGCGTCGGCGGAAGTTCTGCGGCTTGCGAGCCGCGACCTCGACCGCCCGGCCGGCCTGCGCCGTGGCCATGCGGCAGCCGCCGAGTAAACCGTTTCGGGATTTTGTGTCATGAGCGTTCGGCTTAATCACGGTGGCGACGATCTTGAGGCGGTCCACGAAATCAACGTGACGCCGTTCATCGACGTCATTCTCGTGCTGCTGATCATCTTCATGGTTGCCGCGCCGCTGGCGACCGTGGACATCGCCGTCAACCTGCCGGCATCGACGGCGCAGCCGCAGCCGCGCCCGGACAAGCCGGTCTATCTGACCGTGAAAGCCGACCTCGGGCTCACCGTCGGCAACGATGCGGTGTCGCGCGACGCGCTGAGCAATACGCTCGATCATGTATTCCAGGGCAAGAAGGACCAGCCGGTGTTCCTGCGCGCCGACAAGGCCGTGCCCTATGGCGATCTCGTCGAGGTCATGAACATGCTGCGCTCGGCCGGCTATCTCAAGATCGCGCTCGTCGGTCTCGAAAAGGTTGAGGCGCCGTGACAGCGGCCGGCAACCAAAGCCGCTGGAAGCAATGGCTCAGTGGCGGCATTGCGATCTGGGTGCTGAGTGCGGTCGTCGTGCTTGCAGTGCACGGCGGCGGCGTTGCGGCGCTGGTGAACTGGCCGCAGCCGATGGCGGCCGGAATGCCGGAAGCCATCGTGATGCTCGATATGTCGCCGGTGGCGGCTGCGCCGACCACCGAGAAGACCGACGTCGCGCCAGATCCGCTGTTGCAGCAACAACAGGAGAAGCCGCCCGAGCCGGAAGATAAGCCGCTTGAGGAAGCCGTGAAAGAACCTGACCCGCCGCAGAAGGCCGAGGTCGAACTGCCGCTGCCGCCGAAGCCGGTTGCCAAGCCGGTCCAGAAGAAGATGGCGGCGGTGAATACACGTCCGATAGCCGCGGACCGGGTGGCGCCGGAGGTGACGACGCCTTCGCCGGGCGCGATGGGCCGCGCCAAGGCGGATTACGGAGCGCAGATCGTCGCGCACCTTAACCGGAGCAAGAACTATCCGTCCGGCCCGCGTTCGCGCCATGAGGAAGGCACGGTGATGCTGAGCTTCACGCTGGACCGTAACGGTCGCTTGCTGTCGGGGCACATTTCCCGTGGTTCGGGCTATTCCGAACTCGACCAAGAGGCGCTCGACATGCTGCGCCGCGCCCAGCCGTATCCTTCCGCCCCCTCGGAAATGACCGGCTCGCAATTCCCCTTCAGCGCGCCAATGCGGTATTATCTGCGCTAGCCGGGCGCGGATTCGGACCTTCTGCCGATGCAGCGCCCGCCGTCAACGGGGCGCGCCATGCGAACAATCCTGATCGTGCTTGCGGGTGTATTCGCCACGGCGGCAGGCGCCTTTGTCGGTCTTAAGGTGTTCTGGCCGGTGGCGCCGATCCAGAACCGTCCGGCGCTGGTGCAAGTCCCGCCGCTTGCGCCGGTGACGCGTACATCGACTGTCGTTGCGCCGGCCACGATCACCATGGGCGCCATCCAGAAGGCCATGGAATCTGCCGCGCCGCGCAATCTCAACGGCGACCGCAAGGGCGCGACGCGCGAACTGCCAATCGATCTCACCATCGGATGGGTCATCAATCGCGGACCGCTGGCAGTGGCGGGACGTGGCGACAACCTGCACGTCTCGACCACGCTCAACGGCACGCTGCGCGCCAATGGCGTGCTGGGCGCGGTCGGCAACGCCGGCGGACAACTGGGCGGCGCGCTCGGCAACGTGATCGGCAGCATCGGTGGCGATCTCGGCAAACAGGTGCAGGGCCTTGCCGGCAAGGCGTTCGACCAGAACGCCGAGGTCCACGGCAATGTCGCGGTCACCGCGCGTCCGACGATTTTGCCGGCGTGGCGCATCGCGCCCAATCTCGCGGCGAATGTTTCGATCAACGAAGTCAGCCTGCCGATTGCAGGCCTGCGCCTGAGCGTCGCCAACGAAATCAAACCCTTTGTCGACAAGTCTGTGCGCGAGCAGGTTGGCGCGCTGGAACAGCGCGTGCGCAACGACCCGTCGTTTGAAACCACGGCGCGGGCGGAATGGGCCAAGCTGTGCAAGTCCTATTCCCTTGGCGTCGCCGGGCAGAACGCACCGAACCTGTGGCTTGAAATCAAGCCGACGCGCGCCTTCGCGGCGCAGCCGCGCATCGATGCGGTCGGCGTCAACCTGCTGGTCGGCGTCGAGGCGCAAACGCGCATTGTACCGGCGGAAACCAAGCCAACGTGCCCGTTCCCGCCGCAGATCGAAATCGTGCCGCAGCTTTCGACCGGCAAAGTCAGCATCGGCGTGCCGATTGATATTCCGTTCACGGAAGTCAACAAGCTCCTCAAGGCGCAGCTCGTCGGCAAGACATTTCCAGAAGACAAGAGCGGCTCTATCGACATCACCATCCACAATGTCGAGGTGGCGGCGACCGGCAACCAGTTGCTGATCTCGCTTGCGGTCAATGCGCATGAACGCAGCATTTTCTCGTTCGGCACCGACGCGACAATCCATGTCTATGGCAAGCCGCAGCTCGACCGGCAGAACCAGATCCTGCGGCTGACCGATATCGAACTCGATATCAATTCGGCGGGCGCATTCGGTCTGGTCGGCACGGCTGCGCGCGCGGCGATCCCTTATCTCAAGCCGACGCTGGCGGAAAAAGCCGTCGTCGACCTCAAGCCGTTCGCAGCGGATGCGCGCAAGAAGATCGAGACCGTGCTGGCCGACTTCCAGAAATCGCAGACCGGCGTGAAGGTCGCGGCAAAGGTCGAGGCTTTGCGGCTGGAGTCCGTTGCATTCGACAACACGACGCTGCGCGTCATCGCCGAAGCGGAAGGCAACCTGAACGTCGCCGTCAGCGAGCTGGGCCTGCCGTGAATTGAGACGAAGGTCGTGCGCTACAGATCCAGCGCCAAACCTTCCCTGGCGACGATAGTGCCCGGACGGGCCGCCGCCGCCTGCTGGGCGATCTTGTCCATGGCGTCGTCGTCGTGGCCCGGATCGTGGTGGAACATGCACAGCGTGCGGGCCTTGGCTTCGTTCGCGAAACGGATGCCGTCCTGCCAGGTCGAATGTCCCCAGCCGCGCCGTGAAGCGATTTCGCTTTCCGTATAGGTGCAGTCGAACACCAGGAGGTCGGCGTTGGCAGCGAGCGCAAGCTGGCGTGGATCGATGGCGCCGGACGGCAACTCGGTGTCGGTGAGATAGGCGAGGACCTTGCCGCGGTACTCGATCCGGTAGCCCACGGCCCCGCCCGGATGATTGAGCATCGCGGATTTCAAGACGATGCCGGGATGCGGCTGCATCGGCGTGCCGGGCTGGAAGTCGCGGTATTCGATCTCGGCGCGGAAACTTTCCACGTCGATGGGAAACAGCGGCGGGCTCATCATGGTCCGCAGCACCGTCTTGAGCGGAAGATCGGGCGGCAGGTTGCCGGCCCAGATGCGCAGGCTGTGACGTTCCGCGAACAGCGGCGCGAAGAACGGCAGCCCCGCTACATGGTCGAGATGGCAATGGCTGAGAAACAGATCGGCATCGACAATCGCGCCGGATTTCAAAACGGCAACGCCATAGGGGCGCAGGCCGGTGCCGCCGTCAAAAATGATGGTGTGTTCGCCGCAGCGCACTTCTAGACATGGCGTGTTGCCGCCATATCGCACGGTGCCTGCGCCCGGGCACGCGATGCTTCCGCGCACGCCCCAAAACTTAACGTGAATGCTCATCTCAACTTGTCGTCCCCGCCGCAGTTCACCGCTACACCCCTTGTTACGCAACACTACTTTTTGCGGCCCTATGCGGCCCTGTGGATCACCGCCGCGTGAGCCCCTGGAATATGGCGAAATCTGGGGTTTTGGGTGTGACCGGCATCACAGACCCCCGACAGCCGGGGCTGTAATGATGGGGAAGTTTAAAAACACAGATTCGCGGCTGAATCACCATGAATACCCTGTCGCACATGCCGTTATCAGTCCGTACCAGCGCCGTCGGCGCCGGTCGGGGCACTGTGTGCGGGCTCTCGCGGGATGGCGGTCTGGGCCGCGTCACGGGCGGCGCGCACCTCGGCCAGCCGCCGCGCGCCTGCGGCTTCGACCGCGCGCGCAAGATCCGGGTGCTGGGCCGTGAAAATACGGTAGTCGGACAATTCGAGCACCAGCAGCGTCGTCGGCGCCGCCGCGACAACCGTCGCGGTGCGAATGCTATCACCCAACAGCGCCAGCTCGCCAAAGAATGCGCCTTCGCCGAGCAGAACCTTTGGATGGGTGCCCGCGATCTCGACCTGGCCGGACGCAATGAAATACATCGAATCGCCGTGACGGCCTTTGCGGATAATCACCGTGCGCTCGGCAACCTGCTGGGGCCGCAGCATGCGCGCGATCTCGATAATCGCGCCGGGATCGAGTGGCTTGAAGAACGGCACGCGCGCGACGAATTCCCAGGTACGGGTGAAGTCGCGCCGCCGCGTCTCGGCGGCAAAGCCGTTGGCGAGAATGCCGGTCCACATGCCGAACACGGCGAGCCCGCTGATCATTACGATGCCGGCAATCAGGCGTCCGAGATGCGTTATCGGCACGACATCGCCGTAGCCGGTGGTGGAGAGCGTAGTCACGGCCCAGTAGAGCGCCTGCGGCAACGTGCCGAAGGCGGCGGGTTGCGCGTCGCGCTCGATGAGGTGCATGGCGATCGCCGAGATGAACAGCACAAACAGGAATATGACGATCACGCTCGCCAGCGGCTTGGCTTCGAGCATGAACACGCGGCGCAGCAGGCTGAAGGCGGCAGCAGCGGCGGGCATCTTGATCAGCCACAGTGCCGCCAACAGCCACGCAGTGGCGGGTGCGACGCCCAGCAGCAACGCGGCCGGGACCGGCAGGACGATGATGGCGTCGGTCAGGCTGACGATGTCGGACAGTTTCCGGCGCGGTTCGCTCGCGTCGCGGGTAGCGAAAACACGTTGCGCCCACTCGCAGATGTAGAACGCGAGACACGACCACAGGACGATTTCCGCCCAGCGCAGTTCGGAGAACGGCAGGCCGGGAACCGTCAGAATAATCATGCAAAGCAGCCCGGCGATCATGGCCGTCAATCGCTGCGCCGCTGTGCCGCTTGTGTTCATCCGCCCTGACTTAAGTTTGTTTCATTGAAAATAAAGACTTAGAGCCTGTCCGGAGAAAACTTGAATCTCTTGAATCGTTTATGATTCAAGGGAGGCGGTCCGATTCTTTTGGAGATCGCCGATGTGGACGAAGGAAAATCGCGGGCGCTATGACCGAAGCAAACTTCGCTATCCCAGCGACGTG
>CANJBX010000111.1 GCA_947472885.1 Hyphomicrobiaceae bacterium | reverse complement strand
TGCGGAATCCGCCCTTCAAGATCGACGTATGAAAACAGCGACCCCGATCTCTCATCCATCCCGCGCATCGCTCACCTCCGTCCTGCGTTAACAAGACGGAATCACGCTAGCGGGCCCAAGGGAAGACCCTTTTTCAACATCCTGTTAGATCATCATCGGATTGTGGGTGCGCTCCACACGTGTCACAGCCAGAAAACGCCCCCCACTTGAGGCCACCACATTTGAAACACACGGCTTGTGTCATCTTCGCCCCCCGCCGACAATTGACGAAGCCAGAAGCCGCAAGTAACCCGGCGGAGGGCTCTGCGATGCTATGGAAGGGTTTTGCTACCCAAGACAGTATTATAACAGAACCAAGTATTGGCCTCTATCCATCTGCGTCGCTAGGGCGCACACCATGTTTTCGAGCCACTATCGTTTGAAGCCGACTGTCCAAGTTGGGTCAAAAGCTAACCTCGGCCCACATTTACACCAGGTTCGCTTTATTTTTCCGAGCGAAAGTGACGGCCGCTATTTGTCGTTGGGTTGTTTCACGTCGACGTGCGCAGCTGCGGACCATTTCCAACTATGGTCAGAACTGGCCTACTTTGGTCGATATCACTATACCCCCCTCCCCAACGGGGAGAGGGAGCCAGCCGCCGATGCCGCACCTGTTGCGGTTGACGCGCCATCAAGGCACGCCATTGCGAGGAGGCTGAAAGCCGACGAAGCAATCCCGGTCAGATGGGCACGTCCCTGACCGGGATTGCTTCGTCGCTGCGCTCCTCGCAATGACAGCAAAACTAATTCCGGTAAAACCCCTTCTTGCTCGTCTTGATCTTCCACAGGCCCCAGGGTTCGGCGGTGGACAAATAAAGCGTCGAGGCATCCTTGCCGCGGCCAAAGCCAAGCTGCACCGGAATGCCCTCGCCCGGCAGCGGCAATTCCTGCAGCACCTTGCCGCTCGGCGCGATGGCGACGATCTGGCCCGCCTTGTTGGCGCGGTCATTGGCCGCCGTATAGAGATTGCCGCTGGTATCCATTGCGGTGCCGTCGGACAGCGCGACTTCGGTTTTGTAGAACACGCGGCCATTGGCGATGCTGCCGTCGCGCTTGATGTCGAACACGATGATGCCGCCCTTGGTGATGCCGAACTTGTCGCCGCCGACGTTCAGCGGATTGGGCTTGAGCCGCTCCGCAATGGTGTCGGCGACATAGAGGCGCTTGCCGTCGGGCGACACTTCGATGCCGTTGGGGCGGCCGACATCCGTCGTCAGCCGCGTGAGTTTTCCGTTCGGGTCGAGGCGATAGACCGAGTTCGGCGACTCCGGCTCTTCAATCTGGTTGAAACGCCCGTCGGTGAAATAGATGCGGCCCTTTGAATCGGATGTGATGTCGTTCGGCGCGATCAGCTTCTTGCCTTCATAGGTGTCCGCCAGCTTGGTGACGGCGCCGGTCTTGAGGTTGCGCTTCGCCAGCATCTGCGCGCCGGGCAATCCCTGCCCCATCAGCAGATCGCCATTCCTGTCGATGTGCAGGCCGTTCGCCATGTTGCTCGGCGACATCACGGTTTCGGTCTTGCCGGTTTTCGGGTCATAGCGATGCAGGACACCGGGGGTCGCGAGATCGACCACGTAGATCGAGCCGTCCCTCGCGGCGACGACGCCTTCGCCGGTGCCCTTGCCGCCGCTCGACACGCGTTCCCACTTGGCGTCCTTCGCGACAATCTGCGCGGAAGCCATCGGGACACATGCGAAATTCATGAATGCGACGCCTGTCGCCGCCAGCAGCAGTCCGCGTGCCGTCAAGACCATCGGTTCCTCCCGTTATGTTTCACGTCATTTTGAAGCAACGCTAGAGGACGCGCGCAACTTCGTCCATCTGCGCCCGGTGCATCCCGGCTGTCGCCGCCCTACATAGGTCATGGGCGTCACGGGACGCCGCACGGATAGCAGGAGGCATCATGTCGAAAACGAGCGGATCGGCCGTATGGTCAGGCGGCATCAAGGACGGCAAGGGCGCGATTTCAACCAAGAGCGGCGCGCTGAAGGATTATCCTTATGGATTTGCCAGCCGGTTCGAGGGCAAGCCCGGCAGCAACCCGGAGGAACTCATCGGCGCAGCCCACGCCGCCTGCTTCACCATGGCGCTGTCGCTGATCCTCGGCGAAGCCAGGCTCACCGCCGAGAAGATGGAGACCACGGCGGAGGTCACGCTCGACAAGGTCGAAGGCGGCTTCGCCATCACCGCGGTGCACCTGACGCTCAAGGGCAAGGTGCCGGGCGCGGATCAGGCCAGGTTCGAGGAACTCGCCAACAAGGCGAAGGCGGGGTGCCCGGTGTCGAAGCTCTTGAAGGCGGCGATTACGCTGGATGCGAAACTCGAGAGCTAAGTTTCTGTCATTGCGAGGAGGCCAGAGGCCGACGAAGCAATCCCGGTCAGACGGGCACGTCCCTGATCGGGATTGCTTCGTCGCTTCGCTCCTCGCAATGACAAACTACTAATGAATCTCCGGCTCCGGCACCTTCGCGCCACTCTCCAGAAAATCGAAATCGCAGCCCTCATCGGCCTGCCCGATGTGCTGTGAGAACATCGCGCCATAGCCGCGCAGGTAATGCGGCGCGGGCGGCGTCCAGGCCGCGCGGCGGCGCGCCAGTTCCTCGTCGGTGACGCAGAGATGAATGCGGCGCGCATCGACGTCGATCTCGATCTCGTCGCCGGTCTGCACGAAGGCAAACGGCCCGCCGACATAGGCCTCCGGCGCGACATGCAGGATGCACGCGCCGTAACTGGTGCCGCTCATGCGCGCGTCGGAGATGCGGACCATGTCGCGGATGCCCTGCTTCAGCAGCTTCTTCGGGATCGGCAACATGCCCCATTCGGGCATGCCGGGACCGCCCTTGGGACCGGCGTTCTTCAGGACAAGAATATGGTCGGGCGTCACATCGAGATCGTCGCGGTCGACCTCGCGCGCCATGTGATCGTAGTTCTCGAACGCAATGACCTTGCCGCGATGTTTCAGCAAATGCTTCGGCGCGGCCGATGGCTTCATCACGCAGCCGTTCGGCGCGATGTTGCCCTTGAGCACAACGGTCGCGCCTTCGCCCGACACCGGATTGCCCAACGAGTGAATGACGTCCGGCAGATGGACCTTTGCGTCCGCAATATTCTCGCCGAGTGTCTGGCCCGTCACCGTCAGGCACGACAGATCGAGCATCTGCTTGATCTCCGCCATCATGGCGCGCAGCCCGCCGGCGTAATAGAAATCCTCCATCAGGTATTTTCCCGACGGCCGCACATTGGCGATCACGGGCACTTCGCGCGCCAGTTCGTCAAACCGCATCATGTCGAGCGGAATGCCGGCGCGGCGCGCCATGGCGACGACGTGGATGATCGCGTTGGTCGAGCCGCCCATCGCCATGTGCACCTTGATGGCGTTGTCGAACGCGGCGGCGCTGAGGATCTTCGCGGGCGTCAAATCCTCCCACACCATATCGACGATGCGACGGCCGGAGTTGCCGCACATGCGCGGATGACTGGAGTCGACCGCCGGGATCGACGACGCGCCGGGCAGCGACAGGCCGATGGCCTCGGCAATCGCCATCATGGTCGCGGCGGTGCCCATCACCTGACAGGTGCCGAACGAGCGCGACACGCCGCCCTCGACCTCGCCCCATTCCTCTTCGCTGATGTTGCCGGCGCGCTTCTCGTCCCAGTATTTCCAGGCGTCGGATCCTGCGCCGAGATATTCGCCGCGCCAGTTACCGCGCAGCTGCGGACCCGCGGGCACATAGATCGTCGGGATGCCCATGCTGATCGCGCCCATGATGAGCGCGGGCGTGGTCTTGTCGCAGCCGCCGAGCAGCACCGCGCCGTCGATGGGATGGCTGCGCAAGAGCTCTTCCGTCTCCATCGCCAGAAAGTTGCGATAGAGCATGGTCGAGGGTTTCACGAAGGGTTCGGCCAGCGACATGGCGGGAAGCTCAATCGGGAAACCGCCCGCCTCCCACACGCCGCGCTTCACGTCCTGCGCGCGTTCGCGCAGATGGCCGTGGCAGGCGTTGATGTCGCTCCAGGTATTGACGATGCCGATGACGGGCTTGCCCGCCCAGTCCTGCGTGTCGTAGCCGAATTGCCTCAGCCGCGAGCGATGGCCAAACGAGCGAAGGTCGGCGACGCCAAGCCAGCGATGGCTGCGAAGGTCGGTCGGGTATTTGCGTTGGGTCATGAAGCGATTTCCGGCGGGGCATGTTCAGAACTGGCCATCATCGGTACCATGGAACCAGCCTGACTTCCCGGCGTTTATAGCAGGCAGGCGGCGGCGCTGAAGCGTGGCCACAGGAGATTCACATGACAAATTCCATCGGCAATCCGAACGGCGCCACCTCCGTTCTGCGCCAGCACTCGACCTTGTTCATGATCGAGGGCATCGTTCTGGTGGTCCTCGGCGTGCTGGCGGTCGCAGTGCCGCAGATCGCCACCCTCGCCGTCACCATCTTTCTGGGCTGGCTGTTTGTCATCAGCGGCGTGGTCGGCCTCGCGACCAGCTTCATGGCGCGCGGCGCACCGGGTTTCTGGTGGGCGCTGCTGTCCGGTGTCGTCGCCATCGTCGCCGGCGTGATCCTGATCGCCTCGCCGGTCCAGGGCGCGCTGTCGCTGACCTTCGTGCTGGTCGCGCTGTTCCTGCTGCAGGGCATCGCCACCGTCATGTACGCCATCGCGCATCGCCGCCAACTCTCCGGCCGCTGGGCTTTCATGCTGTGCAGCGGCTTCATCACGCTGGCGCTGGCGGTGACGATCATTGCCGGCCTGCCCGCCACCGCCGGGTGGGCATTGGGACTGCTGGTGGGCATCGACCTCGTGTTCGGCGGCTTCGCGCTGATCGCCATGGCTGCAGCGGCAAAACACACGGCCTAGTTGCTATCATTCCATACCGTCCGGAATGACATTCCCGGTAAATTTCGCCATGATGGCGGCTTGAACAAACAATCTGGCCATCAAGGCGGAATACCGGGCGATCATTCATGACTGTTGCTACCGCGGCTCCGGCCGCCATCGACATACGCGGACTTTCCATGCAGGCGGCCCTCGCGCGGCTGTCGCGTCATTTCACCATCGGCATGCTGATCCTGCTGCTGGCGTTCCTGTCGCTCTATCCGCTCGGCATGCTGTTCTACGGCAGCGTGCATTCGACACCGCCCGGCGAACCCGGCGTGTTCAATCTCACCGGCTATCGCGAGATGGCGACGTGGGAGAATTTCCGGATTCTGGCCAATACGACCGGCATCGCCTTCATTAACACGTCTCTGTCGATGGTCACCGCGATCTTCATGGCCTGGCTGGTCGCGCGCACCGACACGCCGGGCAGCCGCAAGTTCGAGGTGCTGCTGACCCTGCCGTTCTTCATTCCGCCGATCCTGACCGCGATGGCCTGGGGCATGCTCGGCAACGAGAAACAAGGCGCGCTCAACCTGCTGTTCCAGTGGATCACCGGCACCACGTATTCCCCGCTCAATGTCTATTCCTATGGCGGCGTGATCTGGCACATGTCGCAATACAGCATCACGTTCCTGTTTCTTTTGACCGTCGATGCGTTCCGCGCCATGGACCCCTCGCTGGAGGAAGCAGCCTCCATGTCCGGCGCATCGCGCTGGACGGTGTTTCGCAAGACCACGCTGACCTTGATGATGCCGGTGCTGTCGTCGGCGTTCGTCCTGAGCTTCATCCGCGGCATCGAGGCGTTCGAATCGGCGCTGTTCTTCGGTACGCCCGCCGGCATCAAGGTCATCACGACGACGATCTACGATTCCATCACGCAGCGCGCGACGCCGGAATACCAGTACGCCACCTCGCTCGCCTTCTCGGTGATGGGGCTGATGTTCTTCCTCATCATCGTGCAGTGGCACATCCTGCGCGGCAAAAGCTATCAGACCGTCACCGGCAAGGGCTATCAGCCGCGCGTCATCAAGCTCGGCAAATGGAAATGGGCGGCGTTCGGATTTCTGGCGCTGTTCTTCTTCATCACGACGATCCTGCCGGTCGGGCAACTGGCGCTCGGCTCGTTCTTCAAGTTCATGGGCTTCTACAAGCTGAACATGCTGACGCTGGAGCATTACGAGAACGTCTGGAAGCACGGCGAACTGTGGCGTTCGATCTACAACACACTACTGCTCGGCCTTGTCGGCGCGACCACCACCATGGCGCTCGGCACCGTCGTCGCCTACGTCACCATCCGCACCAAGCTGCGCGGACGCAAACTGATCGAGGGGCTGGCGTGGCTGCCGTGGATGATGCCCGGCGTCGTGATGGGCGTCGGCCTCCTGTGGGCCTTCGCGTTCCTGCCCCGCTCCATCCCGCTCTACGGCACGATCTGGGCGCTGCTGGTCGCCTACCTGGCGCTCGGCCTGCCGCTCTCGACCCGCATCATGTCCGGCTCCTACGCGCAACTGTCCTACGACCTCGAGGAATGCTCGCGCGTCCATGGCGCGAGTTTTCTGCAGACCATGCTGCGTATTCTTGTCGCACTGTCGTGGCCCGCCTTCGCGGTGGGCTGGGTGCTGACCTTCTTCGGCATCCTGCGCGAGTTATCGGCGTCAATCCTGTTATATTCGGTCGGCTCGGAGGTATTGTCGGTGGAACTCTACAAGCTCTGGACCAATGGGCAGCCGGAGGAAGTCAGTGTCGTCGGCCTGATGCTGGTGCTGCTCGTGATAGTGTTCCGCTGGGTACAAATCCGGTTTCTCAACAGCCGGATCAGCGCTATCTAGCTATTGGCGATTTTTCAAAGAACCACGCCGCCAAAGGCCGCAGGAAAACACGAAACATCTACAGGGAGGAATACATGGCTTTCAATATAACGCGTCGATTGGCGGCGGCCGCACTGGCCGGCGCACTGGCGCTCGGTCTGGGCGGCGCTGCGCATGCGCAGGACGCCGACTGGGCCAAGGTGATCGAGGCCGCCAAGAAAGAAGGCAAGGTCTCGCTCTATACCTCGACGCTCGGCGCGCCGTTCCACCTCGACATCATCAAGGCGTTCAAGGCCAAGTACGGCATCACGATTGAACTCCTCGACGTGCGCGCTTCCGAACTCGACGAGCGCATCCGCACCGAACAGGCTTCGCAGCGCTACAACGCCGATGTGGTGCAGCACGGCAGTTCGTCGCTGCGGCTTTACCAGCGTGACGGCAAGCTGGAACCGCGCGGCAACACGCCCAACATGAAGAACCTGCGCGACTCGCTCAAGAGCGCGTCCGACGCCGACCGTATGCCGAGCTACATCCTGCCCTACGGCATCCTGGTCAACACCGACCTCGTGAAGCCCGCGGACGAGCCCAAGAGCTGGAAAGACCTGCTCGATCCCAAATGGAAGGGCAAGATCATCTCCGACGACTTCCGCGCCGTCGGCGGTGGCTTCACCTGGTTCACCGCGACCGACGAATACATGGGCATGGCGGACTTCCACCAGAAGCTGTCCCAGCAGGGCATCGTGTTCTCGCGCGATGTCGGCAACGACGAGCGCCGCGTCGCGCGCGGCGAATATCCGCTGCGCATTCCGCAACTCGCCTCCAACTACCTGCGCATGAAGGGCCTGCCGGTGAAGCTGATTTTCCCGTCGGAAGGCATCAGCTACGTGCGGTTCGATCTTGGCATCGTCAAGAATGCGCCGCACCCGAACGCCGCCAAGCTGATGATCGACTTCTATCTCAGCGAGGAAGCCCAGCTGATCTATGCCAACGCCGGCATGGCCTCGGTCATCAACCTCGATACCAAGAAGATCAACGAGGACGCCCGCGCGATGTCCGAAGCCAAGCTGCTTGGCACCACCAACCCGGACACGCAGGAAGCCCAACTCGCCAAGGCGAAAGAACTCTACAAGTAGTTTTTGCCCATCTCTGAAAGCCGCGCGTATTTCGATACGCGCGGTTTTTCATGACATCCATGCGCGCCGCCTCTCCGCTTGCGGAATGGGCGGGTTGAATGCAAATGAACTGCGACGACTACCTAACAGGATGTTGAAAAAGGGTCTTCCCTTGGGCCCGCTAGCGTGATTCCGTCTTGTTAACGCAGGACGGAGGTGAGCGATGCGCGGGATGGATGAGAGATCGGGGTCGCTGTTTTCATACGTCGATCTTGAAGGGCGGATTCCGC
>CANJBX010000110.1 GCA_947472885.1 Hyphomicrobiaceae bacterium | reverse complement strand
ATGCGGAATCCGCCCTTCAAGATCGACGTATGAAAACAGCGACCCCGATCTCTCATCCATCCCGCGCATCGCTCACCTCCGTCCTGCGTTAACAAGACGGAATCACGCTAGCGGGCCCAAGGGAAGACCCTTTTTCAACATCCTGTTAGTAGCAAACCTGCACGCGGCGCGAGCGCCAGCCGTAGCCATCCCAGAAGCGTTCACGGCGCCAGACACACGGCGGGCCAGCATAGGCCGGGGCATAGCCAGGGCCGTAGGCGTAGGACGGGCCCGCGTTGGCGGCGATGGCGCTGCCGATCAGCGCACCGGCCAGAATGCCGCCACCGATGTAGCAACCATGGCAGTGAGCCGAAGCCGTGGTCGGGACTGCGAGCGTGCCAACAGCGAGAACCGTAGCGGTCGCGAGAGCTGCGAAAATCCTGGTCATGTGAGCCTCCATCTGTTTGCCGGTCCGCCGTCAGAGCTTTCTGTCTCGAATTCGGCGGGCCGTCCGAATTGCATGGTGGTCACTTTAGCGACCCCGGCCGGGACAGCAGTGACGGCGGTCACAAGGATGTCGATTGTTTTCAATATGTTATAACGTAACAATCCGATTACGGACCCAAACCGCTTGATAAAGGGATCTGGACCACCTTGATAACAGGAAACGGGCTGGAAATGGCTCTGGAGCTTCCCCGGCGGGGAGAATCACGCCGAATTCAGCCAGCGGCAGCTTACCTGGCGTCCAGCACTTACCGGACCTTGGCCCCGAGCGCTTCCATCGAGAACGGCTTGGGGAGGAAGTTCACGCCGGCGTCGAGTACGCCGTTATGGACGACTGCATTGCGCGTAAAGCCCGTCGTATAGAGGACGCGCAGGTCCGGCCGCCGCGCCACGGCCTCGTCGGCCAGCACCCGTCCGGTGACTTCCGGCATGATGATGTCGGTGAACAGCAACTTGATCTCGGGGTGTTCATCGATCGCCGCCAGCGCGTCGTGCGCACTCCCCGCTTCGATCACCGTGTAGCCAAGTTCGCGCAACGTCGTCACGGTGAGATGGCGGAGATTTTCCTCGTCCTCGACCACCAGGATAACTTCGTTGACGGAGCCAGTGGCAGCTTCCCGATGTTCTGCACGCGCCGCGCCAGCCTCCTCCTTGCCGTAGTAACGCGGCAGGTAAATCTTGATGGTCGTGCCGGAACCCGGTTCCGAATAAATTTTGACTTGACCGTCCGACTGTTTCACAAATCCATAGACCTGCGACAAGCCAAGCCCTGTGCCCATGCCGAGGCGCTTGGTCGTGAAGAACGGATCGAACGCGCGGGCGATGACTTCCACCCCCATGCCGCTGCCGGTGTCCGTGACCGACACCTGAACGTATTGCCCCGATGCGATGCCTGCTTCCGACGTGGCATAGGTATCGTCCAGATAGGCATTCGACGTTTCAATCGTCAGCCGCCCGCCTTCGGGCATCGCGTCGCGCGCGTTGACGCACAGATTGAGGATGGCGTTTTCAAGTTGCGCAGAATCCGCATGGGTCCGCCACAGGCCGGCGGCCAGCACCGTCTCGATCTTGATGCCCTGGCCGATGGTCCGCTGCAGCAGATCGGACATGCCGGCCACGAGGCGATTGGCTTCCAGCACTTCCGGCGCCAGCGGTTGCTGGCGTGCGAACGCAAGCAGCCGGCTCGTCAATGTCGCAGCGCGGCGCGCACCGTCGAGCGCGGAGTCTGCAAACTTCTCGATATTGGTGTCGCCACGCTCAAGCCGCCGCTTCATCAGGCCAAGGCTCGAGATGACGATGGCCAGCATGTTGTTGAAGTCATGCGCGATGCCGCCGGTCAGTTGTCCGATGGCTTCCATCTTCTGAATCTGGCGAAGCTGGCTTTCGGCTTTTTCACGCGCCGACATCTGCTCGGTCAGTTCGGTATTGGCGTGCTGGAGTTCCTGCGTGCGTTCCATCACCTTGTCTTCGAGCTGCCGGCGGCCGGCGCGCACCTGTGACGCCGCCAGCGCCAGCGCCTTGTGAACCGCGATGAACTCCCGCAGCTTCGTGTGAAGCGGCGGCGGCGGTTCGGCGACGGCGAGGCTTTGGCTCGCTTGCGCAAGTTGCGCGAGCGGACGCGAGATAAACCGCCACAGCCACAGACCGATGAGTGAAGCCAGCGCCAATGCAATCGCGCCGAACGCACCAAGCGTATAAAGCGCCGTGAACAATGGCGCCTCGATCACCGATTGCTGGATGTTCGCCGCCACCAGCCAGTTTGTCAGGTGCGTGTGGTCGAACCCCACCAGCACCTTTTTCACCAAAGGCGCTCTCGCCCAGGAACGTGCCGTCTTGTGTCGTGGCGCGCGATACATAGGCGGCAACGCCCGGCTTGCCGGTGAACTCCTTGTGGTTCTGCGAACGGGTGACATACGTCCCATTGCGATCCCCGACACCGATTACCCAGTCGTCCGGCGTCACCGACTTGACCGCCTCGTAAAACCTGTCGGTACCGGAACTGATATGCAGCAGGTAGCGCACCTTGCTGTCCCGCATCACCGGCACGACGATCGCCACCAGTGGCGCCTGCGCGACCGCACCGATAAACACATCGGTGATAAAGGGCTTGCCGGTTTCAATCACGGTCTTATCGCTGTCGAACGGCGTGAACGGCAATTTGTTACCCGGCGGGAGACGGGTGTTGACCAGTTGCTGGCCGGTGAGATCGCGCAAACCAATGTCGGCGCCGATCAACGCCTTCACGGACATGGCCTGCCGGTAAAATCCCTCGAAGTCGTCAGTTGCCAGGAACTGTGAGACCGACATGGCCTGCAACGTGCGCTGCAGCCCGATCAGTTCGGCGTCAATCACCGCTGCCGCTGAATTGGCAACACTGATGCTTTGCAATTCATAGCGGGAGCGCTCGGCCTGCGCATAGCGAAACAACAGGAAACTCGCGAAGATGGTGCCGGGAATAACGAGGACCGCGACCAGCGCCAGGATAATGAACTTGGCAGGGATGCCCGGCTGGCGCGTGCGCAGGCCCATATTGCGGCGCGCGCGCGCTGTCTCTCCACCGGCCGCCATCGCATGTTCTCCCGTGCGGGCGGGATACTAACGGAGGCGCTGTAGTCAAGAAAGATCAATCGAAGCAGGCGCAGAACTGTTTTGCGCGAATATCGGCCATTCCAACGAAGCCTTTTACAGCCGGGTTCCGCCAGTCCACGCTGGGCATCTGGAAGTTCCACAAAGTTCCCGCGCGGCGCGGGCGCAGGCGGGAAAGTTCCAAGTGTCGGGTGCCCGCATGAGCGTGATCGATTGTCATCATCATTTCTGGTGGACCGCGCGAAGGCCGCACCGCTTTCCACCGAGCTGGGGCACGGTGCTGGACCGCGACTTCACGCCCGAACATCTGATCCCGGAACTTCGCCGCGCCCGGATCGACGGCACCATCCTGGTGCAATCGCTCAACGACTTCGACGAGACGCTGGAGTATGTCGAACTGGCGCACCAGTACGACATCGTGCGCGGCGTCGTTGGCTGGGTGCCGATGGAAGACCCCGTGGCCTGCGCGCAGGCGCTGGAGCAATTGCGGCCGCACAGGAAGTTTGCCGGCGTGCGCCATCTCAACAACTACGAGCCTGATCCGAACTGGATGCAGCTGCCGGGCGTGATGGAATCCATTGGCCTGTTGGGGAAGGCGAACCTTGTATTCGAATCCGTGCCGGTCAACGCCGCGCAAATGAATTCATTCCTGAAAATGTCGGAACAGTTCTCCGGCATGAAGCTCAACCTCAATCATCTCGGCCGGCCGCCGATCCCCGAAAAGGGCTGGGAGCCGTGGGCATCGCAGATGGCGCAGGCGGCGCAGAACCCGAATGTCAGCGTGAAGCTTTCGGTCGGCGGCGCGATTGCGGGCGACTGGCGCTGGTCTGCGGACGAGGCGCGCCGCTATGTCGATCATGTGCTGGGCCTGTTCGGCGCACAGCGCGTGATGATCGGCAGCAACTGGCCGGTTGCCCTGATGAGCGGCAGCTTCGCCGAGGTCTGGGCCGGGCTTGAAGACCTGGTAGCGGGCCTGAGCCCTTCCGAATTCAAGGCCGTGATGGGCGGCGCGGCGGAGAAGATTTACGGGCTGTAAGCAGGCTTACGCTTCCAGCACGCCAAGCAGTTCCACCAGCGCGCGGTGCGCGAAGGCCCGCATGTTGGTAACGCGGTCGTCGCTGCCGGTACGCAAGGTAATCGCTTTCTCCGACGGGCCGACGATGCCGATACACGTATGTCCCGCCGGATCGCCATAGCGGTTGCCGGTCGGACCCGCAGCCCCGGTTTCGGAAATACCCCACGTCGAGCCGTGCTTGTCGCGGATCTTGCGCGCTAGCAGCAGCGCGTAGGGTTCGCTCGACGCGCGCAGGCCCTTCATCTCGTCGTTGCTGATGCCGGCGACCTCCTTGCGCGCAACGATGGTGTAGATCACCGCGCCGCCAAGGTAATAGGCCGACGCGCCCGGCACGGCCAGCAGCGCCGCCGAAATCAGCCCGCCGGCGGAGCCTTCGGCAACCGCGATCTTTTCCTTGCGCGCAATCAGGCGCGCAGCGATTTTTTCCGCGAGCGGAAGCAGGGTTTGCATCAAGAAATTCCTAGTTAAATTTAATCCCCGCCGCCTTCACGAGCGCGATGTTGATGCCGATCTCTTTCTTGATCAGCGCATCGAACTCGGCCAGCTTGAGCGGCATCGGTTCGATGCCCTGCGGCGCGAACTTCTGCTGCACCGCCGGCAGCGCCAGCGCCTTCTGCACTTCGGCATGCAGGCGATCAACAATCTCGCGCGGTGTTTTGGCCGGCACCAGCAGGCCGTTCCAGAACGTGTAGTCGCTGTCGGCGTAGCCGGACTCGGTCGTCGTCGGCACGTTCGGCAGCGCCGCGCTGCGCTTTGGCGTGCAGACCGCGAGCGGAAGCAGCTTGCTTTCCTGGATGAATGCGAGGCCCGACGACACGCCGATGCACATGAAGTCGACGCGGCCCGTCATCACTTCGGTCAGGGCTTCCGGCCCGCCGCGGAACGGCACATGGGTCGCGGCGAAGCCCGCCGACAGCCGCAGGCGCTCCGCCGCCCAATGGGTCGCGCTGCCGACGCCGGCGGACGCGAACGTGAAGGTGCCGCCCTTCGCGGCGGCCACCAGTTCCTGCAAGGTCTTGATGCCCTTGGCCGGCGAGATCACGCAGACGTTCGGCACGCTGCCGAAGGACGCCACGGCAGCAAAATCATTCGCGGTGTCGTAGCTCACGCCGGGATAGGCGGCGGGCGCCGCCGAATGCGCCGAAGCATTGATAAGGATGGTGTAGCCGTCCGGATCGGCCTTCGCGACGGTTGCGGAACCGATGGTGCCGCCTGCCCCGCCGCGATTCTCGACAACAATCGGCTGGCCGAGCTGCGCGCCCAAAGGCTCCAGCACGAGGCGTCCGACGATATCGACGGTCGAACCGGCGGTGAACGGGATCACGGCCTTGATCGGCCGCGACGGCCAGGCCTGTGAACCTTGCGCGAAAGCGAATTTTGAAATCGCCGGCATTGCGAGCGCGGCGGCGGAAGCACCCATAAAATGGCGGCGGCTGATGATCGTCATAGGCGTCTCCCCATACTTCATATTTTGGGGGAGCCTAGCCGGATGTTGCCGCCGCTCCAATGGGGCGAAACGTACTATTGCGGGAGGGTCATGCCGCTGGAAACGATATCCCGGGAGGCATATCCGGCTCCCGCAATCGTGTGGCGCGGCCGCCCTACGACGTTTGTAGACGTAGCAAAATCCCTCGCCCAATCGTACGATTGCCCAAGGACTATCGGGGGAACATCATGATCTTCGGCTTCACGCTGGAAACTTTCACGCGGGTACATGTTTTTATCAGCCTCGTCGGCATTGCCTCGGGCCTGATCGTCGTCGGCGGCATGTTGCGCGCGCAGCGCAATCGTCAATCGACGGCAGTGTTTCTGCATTCAACGCTTCTTACCAGCATCACCGGACTGTTGCTGCCCTCGTCCGGCATCACGCCCGCGGTGGTTCTCGGCTATCTGTCGATTGCGCTGATGTTCGTCGCATTCCTGGCCGTGAACTCGTTTCAGTTTCGCGGTTCGTGGCGCTGGATCTATGTCGTCACCGCAATCGTCGCGCTTTACTTCAACTGCTTTGTCGGCGTCGTGCAGGCGTTCCAGAAATTGCCGACGCTGCAGCCGCTGGCGCCGACGTTGACCGAACTGCCATTCCAGATCGCGCAGGGGGTGCTGCTGATCGTCATGGCGGTGCTGGGCTTCCTGTCGGTCAGGAATTTTCATCCCGAACCCGCGGCGGCGTGATAAACTCGACGGATGGCGCGCAGACCCTACGATCCACGGCAGCAGGCCGAAGCCGCCTTCAAGGCGGCGACGGTCAAGACGCCCGAACCCGTCCCGATGCCGAAGGCGCCGCCCTCGCCGCCGGGCGCGCGCGAGACCGTTTCGCTGCGTATCGACCGCGACGTGCTGGACTTCTTTCAGGAAGCCGGGCCCGGCTGGCAGGACCGCATTAACGACGCTTTGCGCAAAGTTGCCGGAAAATAGGCATTTGCCGGCCCGGCGCACCGAAGAAAGCTCATTTTCGGGAGCTTTTTGGCCCTTATTCGCGGGCAAATCGAACTGAATGCGCCTATATAGTAGCGATCAAGACTTATCAGGCCGCGGCCACGACTCGCCGCGCCCCAATTGAGGTTCCCATGGCGGATCAGAAAAGCGATGCGGCGAACGCACAGTTCAAGAAGCTGCAGCGCGCGGCCGACGGCCGCAAGGCAATGTCGGAATACGAGACTGAAGTCGCCGCCATCGCCGCCAAGACCGCGCGGCTGCGTGCAGCGCGTCTCGCGAAGGAAGCCGAAGACAAACTGAATGCGCCGCCGCCGGTGGTGAAGAAAGCAGTCAAGAAGAGCGCCAAGAGCAAGGCCAAGGTAGCCGCGCCGCCACTCGCGGACTGGCTCGATGCGGAAAAAGGCAGCGGCCGCACCGGCTAGCGATACGCGGCCGTCATACGCGACGGCCGACGGCTACCGCCTTCGTTAAAAACGTCCGGATCTTTGCAACACGGGATCAGGCTTTAAGTATCACAATCCGCACATGTAACTTTGTGCCGGGTGATGCAGATGCGTGCGCCTCGCGTGTTACCAACTGTCAATACAATGGCAGCGGCAAAAGCCGCGGTACGGCATTCGCGCGCGCGGCCACCGCCGCCTCACACGCCATCGCTGCGTCCGCAGCACATCAGAAAAGAAAGGCACCTTGTCGGGGGCGTGGTTGTTTTCCTCGCCATGCTGCTGGGTGCCGGCACCATCTATGTGGGATTGAAGAACGGCCCGCCCGCGACACCGGAACTCACGCTGCAAAATCTGCCGTTGCCGCACATGGCACGGATTATCCTTCCCGGTCCCGGCGCGATGTGCCGCGAGCTGATGTTCGACAACTACACCGGCATTTTCAGCAACGACCGGCTGCGGCCGTGTGACGAAAAGCCGTCCCAGACCGCCGGCCAGCAAGGCGGTTCGGGGCTTTCATCATTCCGCAATGGCTTTAACAAACGATAGCAGGATCGCCGCTTCGCCCGCCATGATGTGCAGCGGTGCGCACGAAGCATGCCATCGCGCCTGCGGGTAAAATCCGGATTCAACTGTCCTTGATTTTCGTTTCGGGCCGGTCGATCCCGCGCGCGGTTTCGGTGTGCCATTCGCCCTTTTGATCCTCGTACTGGATCACCTGGGTCGGGCCGGGCGTGCGCTGCTCGCGGGCGACGATTTTCGCCGCCTTCAGCGCGGCGTCATGACTCGGATAAGTTTCCGAAAAAACGCCCTCGGCCTTATAGGCCCAGCCGCCGTCGTGCTGGACAATTTCATAGACGACTTCAGACATGATCGACCCGCCGGGCTGGAGCACCGCAAGATTAGCTGCGTATCAACCAGATACAGATGGCTTTTGTTCCACCGCGGACAAGGCTCCTACATCGCCTTCTGCGGCGCGCTTTGCATCAATTCACCCAGCTGTTTGGCAAAAAACTTCGCGAACCCCGTCGTGCCGTGGCCGCGCGTGTCGGCGCTTGCCGGGATCAAATAGAGCTTGCCGTTCTTCACGCGCTTGACGTCACGCTCCATGATGCCGGTTTCCGGCGGATTGCGTTCGTCGTCGGCAGCATTGATCGCCAGCAACGCGGCCTCGATCTTCTCCATACCCGGCCCCGGATTGTAATCGCGCGAAGATTCCCACTGATAGATGTAGTCATTGGCATCGGCGTTGAACGGCGCTGCGAGACGATCCGCCACCAGCTTGTCGGCCTTCTCGCCGAGCTATCGCCTAAAGTTGGTGACGGCCTGATCTTTTAGGCGGCGGTTTCGTCCTGAAGGTCGCTCGCCTTGGCGATGACCTCCAACCCGTTAGTGAACTTT
>CANJBX010000109.1 GCA_947472885.1 Hyphomicrobiaceae bacterium | reverse complement strand
TGTTCAACAGCTGCCGATGGGAGGAGTGCGTCCAAATACCAGCGAAAATGGCCAGATCAGCCCCTCGACCACCGTTCGGGCTGCCCGAGTTGACGGTAGCCGCCCGGACCGCACTTCTGTCTTGCGGGATGGCTGGAAAAACGTGAGAAGCCACCCCAGTTAGGGAGCCATCTGGGGAATCCCGGCTAAAACCAGTAGCGCCACGCGAACACAACCGTCAGCAGCGCGCCGACGGTCATCACGATCATGCGCATCACCGAGTTCGGTACGACCTGCGCGATGCGCGCACCGATGAATGCGCCGACCAATGCGCCCGCCATCATGACCAGGGTCGGCGGCCAGGCGACCGACCCCTGCCAGACGAAGACCATCGACGCGACGAGACTGTTGAGACTCGTCACGAGGTTCTTCGTTACGTTGGCCGAGCGAAAATCGCCCGCGGTGCCAATCGACAAGACAGCAGACAGCAACACGCCGACGCCCGCACCGAAATAGCCGCCATAGAACGACACCGGAAAAATCACCGCCATGCTGTGCGCCCAGCGGTGCGCATCGACCGCCCCCGCGCGCTTTCGCATGAACGCGCTGATTTTCGGAGCAAGCGCAAACAGCACGGTGGCGAACGCCATCAGCACCGGAATGAAATAGGAAAACAGACGCTCCGGCGTGACCAGCAAAAGAACCGCACCGAAGAATGCGCCGGTCAGCGAAGCCAGCACAAGGCTAACAAACGAACGATCCATCGGCGGGAGCTGGCCACGGTCATACAGTGCCGCCAGGAAATTGCTCGGCGTCAGCACGACGAGGTTGCACGCCGTTGCGATGACCGGCGGCAGGCCGACGGAAAGCAGCGCGGGATACGTCACCAGCGCCGCGCCGCCGACCAGCGACGAGATCATGCCGCCGACGACGCCGGCAGCGAGGAGAATGAAGATTTGGAGGAGGTCCATGGTGTTCCTCTGTCATGCGCGGGCTTGACCCGCGCATCCCGACGAGGTGAGCAACCTGCCCGCCTGACCGGGATGGCCGGGACAAGCCCGGCCATGACGACGTTTATTATTATTGAAGCAGCTTAGAAAAACGCCTGTATCCCCGTCTGCGCACGGCCGATGATCAGCGCATGAATGTCGGGCGTGCCTTCATAGGTGTTGACGGTTTCAAGGTTCGACATCACGCGCATGATGTGGAATTCCTCCGAAATGCCATTGCCGCCGTGCATGTCGCGCGCAACGCGGGCGATGTCGAGCGCCTTGCCGCAGTTGTTGCGCTTCATCAACGACACCGATGGCGGCGCAGCAGTGCCGGCCTCCATCATACGTCCGAGCCGCAGCGCGGCGATGAGGCCAATGGCAATTTCGGTCTGCATGTCGGCGAGCTTTTTCTGGATCAGCTGATTCGCCGCCAGCGGACGGCCGAACTGCTTGCGGTCGAGCACATATTGCCGCGCGCGATGCCAGCAGAATTCGGCCGCGCCCAGTGCACCGAATGAAATGCCGAAGCGTGCATTGTTGAGACAGCCGAACGGACCGGCAAGGCCCGAGGCATTCGGCAGCAGGTTTTCTTCCGGCACGACGCAATCTTCCAGCACGATCTCGCCGGTGGTCGAAACGCGCATCGACAGCTTGCCGGTGATCTTCGGCGTCGAGAAACCCTTCATGCCGCGCTCGACGATAAAGCCGCGGATGACGCCCTCGAGCTTCGCCCACACCACCGCGATGTCGGCAATCGGCGCATTGGTGATCCACATTTTTGCGCCGTTGAGCGTGTAGCCGCCGGCGACCTTCTCGGCCTTGGTCACCATCGAGCCTGGATCGGAACCGTGGTCCGGTTCGGTCAGGCCGAAGCACCCGACCATCTCGCCGGTCGCGAGCTTCGGCAGGTACTTCTTGCGCTGTGCCTCGCTGCCGTAGGTATAGATCGGATACATGACGAGGGACGACTGCACTGACATCGCCGAGCGGTAGCCTGAGTCGACGCGGTCCATTTCGCGCGCGATCAGGCCATAGGCGACATAGCCAAGCCCCGCGCCGCCGTATTCTTCCGGGATCGTCGAACCGAGCAGGCCGAGCGCGCCCATTTCCTTGAACATGTTCTTGTCGAACTTCTCCTCGCGGTAGGCCTCGATGATGCCGGGGAACAGCTTTTCCTGGCCAAAGCGATGGGCACAGTCGCGCACCATCCGCTCTTCCGGCGTCAGTTCCGCCTCGATATCGAGCGGATCTTCCCACTTGAAGGCGGCCTTGCCGGCGGAAGACTTCTGGCGGATCTCGGCCACGGGTTCGGCCACCTTGGACATTTACTTACTCTCCAATGCATACCGCCTAGGCGCGGCGTTTGCCTGACTATAGCCCCGCCACCTGATAAACTCACCGGCATAAACGGAGAAAAAAATGAAAGAATTTCAGGGCAGGACGGCGTTCGTGACCGGAGCGGCGAGCGGCATCGGCCTCGCCATGGCCCGCACCTTCCTCGACCGCGGCATGAATGTGATGATGGCCGATGTCGAGCAGGCCGCGCTGGACGCTGCCGCACACAGCCTGTCCAACCACGGCGACAGGGTCGCCAAGGTGCTGGCCGATGTCTCGATTGGCGAGGCGCTGTCGGACGCAGCAAGCAAGACCTTCGAGAAATTCGGCAAGGTCCACATTCTCTGCAACAACGCCGGCGTCTCGCGCGGCGGCGCCATGGATGAAGTCTCGATAGCGGACTGGGAATGGGTCGTCGGTGTCAACCTCTACGGCACCGTTCATGGCATCCGCACGTTCGTCCCGCACATGAAGGCGCATGGCGAACCCTGCCACATCGTCAGCACGTCCTCGATGTCGGGCCTGACGCCCAAGGGACTGGCCGGAACTTATGGCGCAACCAAGTTCGCCATCGTCGGCCTTTCCGACGTGCTGCGGCAGGAACTGGCCGAAACCAACATCGGCGTCAGCGTCCTGTGTCCCGGCTGGACCAAGACCAACATGCCGGACAACGGCCGCAACCGCCCCGCGCGGTTCGGCGGCGCTTACGACTTTCGCGCCGACCAGCTGATGGCGGAACGCAACAAGCGCTATGTTGAGGGTTCCAGGAATGGCCTCGACCCACTCGATCTCGCCGCGCTCGTCATGCGCGCCATCGAGGAAGACGAATTCTATATTATCACTGAGCCGGGCCGCCGCCCCGATGTCGAAGGCCGTTTCAACGAGTTGCTGGGCGCATTCGACGCAGCAGCGGAACGGTTGCCAAAGATCCTGAAGCGAAGTTGAATCCTCGTGTCCTGGTTCCCCGGACCGCGTGACGCGAAGCGCCATCGCTTGATCCGGGGAACCAGGGCAACGCGAAGAATTAAAGAAAACAACAAAGATCGTTCGGTGAATTTGGCTCTGGGTCCCGGATCTTCGCGCGCAGAGCGCGCTCGTCCGGGACACGAGACTTAAGAGGGAGACGAGGGATGAAATTCCACTGGTTCCACCTGATGCCGTATCCGCATCTGCCGGACGACTTCAAGGAGAAGTATCCGTCGGTGTGGGTCGATGCGCCCGCAGGCGAACTCTACGATCCGGTGAAGGGCCATCAGGTCTACAACGACTACCTCGACCAACTCGAATTCGCCGAACGCGCCGGCTTCGATGGCATCTGCGTCAATGAACACCACCAGAACGGCTACGGCCTGATGCCATCGCCGAACCTGATGGCGGCGGCGCTGACACGGCGCACCTCGAAGGCCAAGCTCGTCGTGCTGGGAAACTCCGTCGCACTTTATAATCCGCCGATCCGCGTCGCCGAGGAAATGGCGATGCTCGATGTGATGTCGGGCGGGCGTCTGGTGTCGGGCTTTCCGGTCGGCACCGGCATGGACACCGCGTTCTGCTACGGCGCCAACCCGGCGACCCTGCGCGACAAGTATCGTGAAGGCGTCGAACTCATCGTGCGCGCATGGAAGGAGAGGAAGCCGTTCGCGTTCAATGGCAAGTATACGCAGCTGCGTTACGTCAATCCGTGGCCCGTGCCGGTGCAGAACCCGCATCCGCCGATCTGGATTCCCGGCGGCGGCTCCATCGAGACTTTCGAATGGTGCGTGCAGAACAATTTCCTCTACGCGTATCTGTCTTACTGGGGCTATGAGAATGGCCGCCCGGTGATGGATGCATTCTGGGAAACCGTCGAGAAACAGGGCGGCGACCGCAATCCCTATCGCGCGGGCTTCCTGCAATTCATCGCGGTTGCCGATAACGACGAACACGCCGAAAAGCTCTACGCGGGTCCGGCAGAATATTTCTACAACAAGTGCTTCCACATCGCGCCGCAGTATTACAACCCGCCGGGCTACACCAGTATCGCGACGATGCGAAAAGGCCTCAGCGGGCAAGTGGTGAAAGCCTCGGCCAACCTGCGCGGCGCCAACGTGAAGTGGAAAGACCTGCTCGACGCCGGCTGCATCGTCGCCGGTTCGCCGCAGACGATTGCGGATCGCCTCAACGACATGGCCGACAAGCTGCACGTCGGGCACGTCATGGTGCTGTGCCACTACGGCAACATGAGCAACGAAACGGTCTACTACAACACCCAGCGTTTCGCGAAAGAAGTGATCCCGAAGCTGCGCAACCGCTTCAGCGAATACGAAGACCGCTGGTGGCCGAAAGACAATCTCACCGACGTCCAGAAGCCCGCGCCGCTCGCTGCCGAGTAAATTTGCGCCGCCGAATAGAATTGGAATGGATATGCTGACGCGTGAAATTGTGACGCTGCCCGGCGGCGCCAAGACACAAGTATTCCGTGGCGGCAAAGGTCCGTCGATTGTCTGGCTGCATGGCCCGCACGGGTTGCGCGGCCATGATCCCGTCATTGCCGAATTGACGAAGCGCTACTCCGTCATTGCGCCGCTGTCGCCCGGATTCACCGACCTCGCCGAAATCGACGACATCGACACGGTGCATGATCTCGCGTTGCACTACGACGCGCTGTTCGATGCGCTCGGCATCAACCGCATCGCGCTGGTCGGCCATTCGTTCGGCGCCATGGTCGCCGCCGAATATGCGGCGCATTACCCGAGCCGCATCGACAAGCTCGCGCTGCTGTCGCCCTTCGGCCTGTGGCGCGACGATCATCCGGTCGCCGACCTGTTCTCGGTGCCTTACGCGACATTTGACACCATGCTGTGGAAGAACAAGAAGGCGTCGGCGGAAATGTCAGACCCTGCGGACGATCCCAACGATCCAACGGAAAAAGCCATTGCGCTGGCGCAGGCGATGACAACCGTCGCCAAATACATCTGGCCGATCCCGGATCGCGGGCTGCGCCGCCGCCTGCCGCGCGTGACGGCGAAGACGCTGATCGTGCAAGGCGCGGACGACGCCTTCGTGCCCGCGCTCTACGCCGATGAATTCGCAAATGCGATCAATGGTTCGAAGAAGGCGATCATCTCTGGCGCGGCGCACATGGCGCCGTACGAAAAGCCGGCCGAGGTTCTGGCCCTGCTCGACGGTTTCCTCGGCAAGTAAGCCGGACCTACGGCAGCAGAACCACCGATCCGGTCGTCTGCCGACTTTCGAGATCGCGGTGCGCCTGCGCCGCGTCACACAACGCATAGGTGCGCTCAATCCGCGGCGTCAGCACGCCTTGCTTGATCAACCCGAACAGTTCTTCGGCCGCCGCCACCAGCACCGCGCGCTCGGTGAAAAAGAATCCCATGCCGACGCGCGTCACCTTTTGCGCGCCGGCATTGGCCAGCACGCGAATGTCGAGCGGCGGCGGCGCGCCGGACGCATTGCCGAAATTGACGAGCGTGCCGAACGGATCGAGGCACTCGAGCGAGGGCAGAAACGTGTCCTTGCCGACGCCGTCGAACACGGCGGAAACGCCGCCCGGCACCAGCCGCTTCACCTCGGCGACGAAATCCACCTCGCGATACAATATCGTGTGGTCGCAGCCGTCTGCGCGCGCGGCCTTAGCTTTTTCCGCGTTGCCGACCGTGCCGATCACGGTCGCGCCGAGATGCTTGCACCACTGAACGAGTAAGCTGCTGACGCCGCCCGCCGCCGCGTGCACGAGGATGATATGGCCGGGCTTGACCTCGAACGTGGGCCGCAGGATGCACCACGCGGTAAGCCCCTTGAGCAGCGAGGCCGCCGCCTGCCGGTCGGAGACGCCGTCGGGAATTTTCACGAGGCGCGCGGCTTCGATGGTGCGGGCTTCAGCGTAGCCGCCCGGCGAATTCGTCATTCCGCTCGGACTCACATAGGCGACCCGGTCGCCGACCTTGAATTCGGTCACGTCCGGTCCGAGGCGCTCGATCACGCCCGCGGCTTCGTTGCCGAGAATGGCCGGCAGCGGCAGCGTGGCATGAATGTAAAAGCCGCCGCGGCGCAGGTTCACGTCGGCGTAGTTCAGACCGACAGCGGTGTGGCGCAGCAGCACCTCGCCGCGGCCGGGCGGCGGCACGTCGACGTCCTCCCACCGCAGCACCTCAGGCCCGCCATTCTCGTAAATGCGTATCGCTTTCGCCACGATGCGACCCCCGGTATCGATCCGTTATCCATCCAAAAACAGTGTTGCAGATCGGCCGTTTAGCGCCAAGCAATCCGGGGTATACGCACCAATCTTGGCCGCGCAGACGTCTCATGACGCCGTTGCCGCGCGGGCGCGGTTCGTTTATCTAGGGCGCGACGCACCCGTAGCTCAGCTGGATAGAGCGCTGCCCTCCGAAGGCAGAGGTCACAAGTTCGACTCTTGTCGGGTGCGCCAATATAATCAGATACTTAGTAGATTTTATATTTTGCAAGTTTTGTCAAAGCTACCATATAGCTACCACGGTACGGCCGGACCGGTAACGATAGTGCGGACGGCGTCCCGACGGGCGTAAATGCAAAGCAATTAGGACACTCCGACACTCGGATTACGGAAAAGCCCTACGCTCATCTTTCCGGCAGCTATTTCGCAGATACAATCCGCGCCAATTTCCCAGCGCTCGGAAGAGCGGGCGATGAGAAAATGGCAACGATGAAGCTGAAAAAGGCGCTTCTAAAATGACGCCAAACAACTGAACCATTGCCAGCATGGTGGCAATTCAGCTTACCGGGCAGCCCGGGCCAAAAAGAGCGAATTGAGTATCGATTGCTGCAAATTAGAATTAAAAATATCAATCGCAGCAGCCATGATTTTTGGGCGCAAAAGAAATCGCGTCCCTCCAACAACCGCAAAAAATGAAATCGTACGAGAATATGCAGTCCAGCAAGGCGCAAAATGTCAACCGATGGATATGCATCACTATTGTTTTAGGCGCCTTGGTGCTTGCCGAAAAATCCAATGCGCAGTGGTGGAACCCATTTGGGCCATCGGATTACGAAGAGTGTTCGGAAAAAGCCGCTATAGACGCTAAGTCATCCCAGGCTTTGCAGATCCTGTTGCGCGCATGCGAGGCCAAATTCGCGGGCCGCCGCAAACTCTGTGGTGGCTACACCTTTTATGACGCGCGGCAAAACCGCTATTTCGATATCAATGGTCCTAATCCATCAAAGAAGGAAGCCGCTGACATCGAAGCAGATTATTCCTCGTACGTTGAAAATCAGAAGGAAACAGCCGAGGCCCTCAGAAAAGCTGAACAGCAAGCTGCCATACTCGCTGACAGAATGCGACAACAAGCGGAAATCAGAGAGCGGCAACAAATAGAGGAGAACCGCCGCGCGGAAGCCACACTGTTGAACCGAAAAAACATTGCATTGCAAGGCGTGAAAATTATGTCTCAAAGCATAAAATGCGACTACCCCTTCCTAGTGGATCGACTCTAACTTTTCCTTCCCTCGTTTGACAGCTGCGAGGATGCGTTTGGGATTGGCGGTCCAGACGAAGGGTTTGGGATCGGCGTTGGTCTCGGCGACGATGCGGTCGATGGCGGCCTTGAGATCGTCGACCGATCGGAAGACGCCTCGCTTGAGGCGACGGCGCGTGAGCTTGGCGAAGAAGCCCTCGACGGCATTGAGCCAGGACGCCGAAGTGGGCGTGAAGTGGAAGGTCCAGCGGGGATGCCGGGCGAGCCATTGGCGCACCTTCGGATGCTTGTGCGTGGCGTAATTGTCGACGATGGCATGGATCGCTTTCCGCTTTGGGACTTGAAGCTCGACGGTGTTGAGGAAGCGGATGAACTCCTGGTGCCGGTGGCGCTGCATATTGCGACCAATGACGCTGCCGTCGAGCACGTTGAGGGCGGCGAACAGCGTGGTGGTGCCGTGGCGCTTGTAATCATGGGTCATCGTCCCGGCGCGGCCCGGCTTCATCGGCAACCCAGGCTGGGTGCGATCGAGCGCCTGGATTTGGCTCTTCTCATCGACCGAGAGAACGACGGCATGGGCGGGAGGGTCGACATAGAGGCCGACGATATCCCTGACCTTGGCGGCAAACTCCGGATCCTTCGACAGTTTGAACGTACGGATGCGGTGCGGCGCGAGCCGGTGGGCCTCGAGAATGCGTTGCACCGAGCGCAAGCTCACCCCCGCCGCCTTGGCCAACATTCGGCCCGTCCAGTGGGTTG
>CANJBX010000108.1 GCA_947472885.1 Hyphomicrobiaceae bacterium | reverse complement strand
CGGAATCCGCCCTTCAAGATCGACGTATGAAAACAGCGACCCCGATCTCTCATCCATCCCGCGCATCGCTCACCTCCGTCCTGCGTTAACAAGACGGAATCACGCTAGCGGGCCCAAGGGAAGACCCTTTTTCAACATCCTGTTAAAGGGGAATTGCAGCCCGGTCGCGAGCTTCATCAGGGTGGACTTGCCGCAGCCGGAGGGGCCAACGACGGAGGCAAATTCGCCTTCGTTGATCGCAATCGACAGGTCTTCGACAGCCGGGGATGTCGTGGGGCCGCCATAGGCGTGACTGACCCCTTCAAGCGTTACAAACGCGGTCACAACAGTGTCCTGAACTGGCGTTGTCAGTTCACCTTGAGATCGGCTGCGGGCGGAAGGAACGAGGCGTCGAAAATGTCGGCGCCCTTCGGCTTGGCCTTGAACTCGTAGGTCAGCGCGATCTGGTCGATCGCCTTGTCGAGCCGGGCCATATCGACGGCGCCGTAGCCGTTGGCTTTCACTTCGGCCGTCGAGATGTTGTCCTTGAGCGCCATCTTGAGGCGTTCGAGTTCGACTTTCTTCTTGGCGACGTCGTTACGCTTGAGGACCGAGTCGACCGCGGTCTCCGGCGACTTCACGGTGTCCTTCAGGCCCTTCGCGAAGGCCCTGAGAAAACCCTTCACGACTTCAGGCTTTTCCGCCGCGAACTTCGGATTGACGATGATGGCATTGCCGTAAAGGTTAACGCCATAGTCCGCCATCAGCAGTACGGTGATGTCGTCCACCGGCACGCCGCGATCCTTGAGGTTGATGAACGACGAGAACGAGAAGCCGGTGATGGCATCGACCTGACCAGCCGCGAGCATCGGCTCGCGTACCGGGAAGCCGACGTTTTCAACCGTCACCTTCGATGCGTCGATGCCATTGGCCTGAACAAATATCTTCCACTGTGCGAAAGCACCGTCGGGCGCCGGTGCGCCGAGCTTCCTGCCTTCAAGATCCTTCGGCGCACTGACGCCGCGGCTCTTGCGGCCGACAATCGCGAATGGCGGCTTATTGTAGACAATGAACACAGCCTTGATCGGCGTGCCGGGATTGGCGTCGCGGAACTTGATCAGCGAATTGATATCGCCGAAGCCCATGTCGTAGGTGCCGGAGGCCACGCGCGTAATCGGCTCAAGCGATCCTGCGGCGGAGTCGATGGTGACGTCGAGCCCTTCGGCTTTGTAGTAGCCCTTGTCGATAGCGACCACGAACGGCGCGGAGGGGCCTTCGAACTTGAAATCGAGTGAAAACTTGACGGCGTTCTGCGCGCTTGCCGCGCCTGCCGTGAGGATGACTGCGGCCGCTGCGAACGCAGCCATACGGGCGTTCGATCCGGTTGCCTGAAGCATGTTGAAGATGTGCATGGATAACGCCCCTGTTTCAAACAACCCGGTGACACACCCAAATTCGTTACCGGCACATTCGCTCGCTGACGAAGCTGCCGTCCTTGGGTATTGCCGCGAAACTCCGCGATGACGCTGCTTGTTGCGTCATCGCCGCCGCCATTGTTGCCTAAGCAAAGAACATGCCGTCTAAAAGAGCAAGATCGCCGGAGCTGCAAACCCCGATTTGCACCGTTCTCCGGCGCACACTTGCCGCGGCGCCAAGCCACATCTTCGTGCGACTCCCGATGCGAAACGTGTTTCGGAAATCCGCGATAGCGCGATTTGAAAGCGCGCTGCACGGCGCAGGCACCGGGGCGGGGACTGGCTCCGCGGCAGCCCGCGGCAGAACTGCCGGCGGGAAGCGAAGCGATCCCCGAACGGCGTCTGGTGATGCATGGGTGACGCATTCTTGGGCAGCCATTTGCCGCTACGCCGCCGTGCAAGGCACCGGCCGAAGCGGTTTTGCCAGGGCCAGCCCCGGCAGTTTGCTGCGGTGCGGTGGCCGGATTGCTGGCCGGCAGCGGTCATGACCCGCTAACCCCTTATGTTAACCCGTTGATTCAGAATTCGCGGTATCATCCACCCATGAGTGATTCCCTCAGCCGTCTGCACGTTGCTATCAAGGCCGCGCGCGATGCCGATCCGGCGACATCGCGCACCGCGCGGCTTCTGCAAGGCGGGCGGTCAAAAGTTGCCAAAAAGCTCGGGGAAGAAGCGGTCGAGGTCGTCATCGATGCGATGGCCGGGAGCCGCGAGAATGTGGTGCGGGAAAGCGCCGACCTTCTCTATAACCTCGTCGCGCTGTGGACCGTGCTCGAGGTCGATCCCAAGGAAGTCTGGCACGAGATGGACCGGCGCGAGCGCCTGTTCGGGATCGCCGAAAAGCTCCCCAAGCACGTCGATACCAAGGCGCGGCGCAAGGTCACGCCATTTCCGATCCACCGGGCCGGTAAACGCATCTAGGATCGGCTAGACAGAACCCGCGCACTCCGCGCGTGTTTCCGGCTCCGGTTTTCCCCGCAATTTCCAGATCGAACGGTTCTGTATGCTTCGACGACTCTATGACTGGTGCATCAACACCGCCGGAAAGCCTTATGCGTCGTGGCTGATGGGGATCGTGTCGTTCGCGGAAAGCTCGTTTTTCCCGGTGCCGCCCGACGTCATGATGATCCCGATGTCGCTGGCGCGGCCGGACCGCGCGTATTTCTACGCCACCGTCTGCACGTTGACGTCGGTGGCCGGCGGCCTTCTCGGATACCTCATCGGCCTGATGCTCTATGACTCCATCGGCCAGTGGGTCATCCAGTTGTATGGCTACGGCGACAAGGTCGAGAACTTCCGCGACGCCTATCGCGACTACGGCGCATGGATCATCCTGCTCAAGGGCCTGACGCCGATCCCCTACAAGGTCGTCACGCTGACCGCGGGATTTGCGGCATTCAGCCTGCCGCTGTTCCTGGCGCTGTCGGTGGTGTCGCGCGGCATCCGGTTTTTCGCGCTGGCGTTCCTGCTCAACCGTTATGGTGCGCGGGCGCGTGCGATCATCGAGGAGCGGCTGGGTTTCTGGGTGCTGGTGAGCGCCGCCACGGTGGTTATCGGTTTTGTGATCGTCGCAAAGCTGCTCTGACTACTCACGCACCTCATTTTCGCCACGCGCCGCGCTAAAATGGGTATATTCGCGGCACGCCCAGGCGGATGGTTGCATGGCTTGCCGCGCGGGCTGCCGGTACGAAACATGACGCGCTTTTGCATATTTTCCGGTCTGACCCCGTTGCTGCGCGCGGCGTGCCTTGCGGCATGCACGTCGTTGCTGCTTGCGGTGCCGGCCCTGGCGCAGGCCCCGCAACTCACCCAGCAACCTTCCGCTCTGCAACTTCAGGCCCAGCAGCCGGTGGCGCCGCCGTCCGCTGCACCGCAGGCGCAACCCGAAAAAAAGCCCGGCGCAATGGAAGCCTTTGGCAAGTGGTTCGATGAGTCGGCTGCCGGCATGCGCAAGGGCTTCGACGATATGTGGAAGGGCTCCACCGCCGCAGGCAACGCGGCAGGCGATGCCGCCAAGGGCACCGCCGATGTCGCGGGCGCCATGGTCAAGGGCACGGTCGATGCTGCGAAGGGCACCGCGGATGCGCTCGGCAAGTTCGGAGCGTCGCGTGTCGTCAACGGACGCGCGCGTTGCGCGATTGCGCCGAACGGCGCGCCGGATTGCAAGGTAGCGGCGGTGACGATCTGCAAGGCCGCGGGCTACGTGAGCGGCGACAGCGTCGATTACGAGACCGCGGAAAGCTGTCCGATCGCAGCCTATGTCAATGGGCGCAAGCCGGCGACCGGCGAATGCCCGATCGAGCACACCGTCACCCGCGCGATGTGCCAATAAGATTTTCTGTCATTGCGAGCGAAGCGAAGCAATCCCGGTCAGGCAGGCACAATGCCAACCTGACCGGGATTGCTTCGTCGCTGCGCTCCTCGCAATGACAACGCGCTGGGACGGCACGAAGGACGCAAACAAAAAAGCGCGCCGGTGAGGGCGCGCCTTTTGCATTTTGATAGGCCGCGCCGTTACTCGGCGGCTTCGACCTTGATCGGCGTGTCGTCTTCGCCGAGGTGGCGGATCTTGGGGATCACCTTGCCGGCGAACAGTTCCATGTTGCGCTTGGTCAGTTCATGCGGAAGCGTGCCGAACTGCATCATGGCGACCAGCTTGCCGTAGCCGACCTGCTTCTGATGATGCTCAAGCTGCTGCGCCACCGAGTCCGGCGAACCGCAGATGAACATGCCGCGTTCCATCACGCTTTCGATGGTGGCCATGCTTTCGCCGGCCGCCGCGGCGCGCGCCTTCTGGCCGACATTCTGCATTGACGCAAGCGACAGATAACCCGGCGGAAGCAGCATCTCGAACGGCATGCGCAGGAACTTGTTGTAGAACGCTTCGATGTGCACCTTGGCTTCGCGCTTGGCCTGCTCGTCGGTTTCGGCGACATAGATGGGCGTCGCCCAGCCAAGCTGCTGCGGCGAAGCCTCATAGCCGTACTTGTTCGCCTGCGCGCGATACATGTCCATGAAGCGCTTGAGCTGGTCGGCAGGGCTGAACGTCTGGAGATAGACGTACTTGCGCGTCGGATGCGACGCCCAGTTGATCGTCTCGCTCGAACCCTGAGACGGAATCCAGATCGGCGGATGCGGCTGCTGCACAATGCGCGGCCAGGTATTCACGTAGTCGAAGTGATAATACTTGCCCTCGTAGCGCGACGGGCCGGGCTTGGTCCACGCCTGCATGATGAGGTCATGCGCTTCGTGGAAGCGGTCGTGGGACTCCGCCGGGTTGACGCCGGTCGAGTGATATTCCGCGCCAATGCCGCGCACGAAGCCGGCGATCAGGCGGCCGCCCGAGATGTTGTCGAGCATCGCGTATTCTTCCGCGACGCTGAGCGGGTAGGTAAGGAGCGGCAGCGCGCGGCCAAGCACCGCGATCTTGACGTTCTTCGTCTCGCGCGCGAGTGCGCCGGCGATCACACTGGGGATCGGCATCATGCCGTAGGCGTTCTGATGGTGTTCGTTGACGCAGACGCCGTCGAACCCGACCTTGTCGGCATAGACGAGTTCATCGATGAAGCGATTGTAGAGGCCCGGACCCTTGGCCGGATCGAAGTAGGTATTCGGCAGCGTGACCCAGGCGGAGTTGTGCTTCTTGTCGTAGTCGAGGTCGATGTCCGCATAGGGCATCAGGTGGATCATGAAGAATTTCATCGTTTGGAACCCTCGATGAACTTCGAAACAAGGGCGACGGTGTCGGCGGCCTTTTCGATAAAGGGCAGGTGGCCGCAGTTCTTCAGCACTTCCAGTTTTGAACCGGGAATAAGGTCGCGATAAGCCGGACCGTATTCGGCGGGGATCACCTTGTCGCTATCGCCCCAGATGATCTGGGTCGGCTTCTTGATGCGATGTAGCCATTTGCGCATGTGCGGATCGTAAAGGCGCGGTTGCCAGCCGACCTTCGCCAGCATCAGCGCATTCTTCATTCGGCGGCGGCGCTCGTCCTCGTCCGGTTGCATCGCCAGCAACATCTCGGCGATCGCCTGATCGGCGAACAGGTTGCGGGTCAGTTGTTCCGGCGACCACAGGAAGAGGTCACCCTTGGCGACGCCCTTGACGTGAATACCCGCGGGCGCAACGAGCTGGACCGTATTGAGCCGGCTGGAGTCGCGGACTGCGAGGTCGGCGGCAATCCAGCCGCCGAGCGAGGAACCGATGAGGTTGACGCCGGTCAGTCCGAGCTTGTCCATGAACTCAAGATAGAAGTTGGCGTAGTCGCCGACATTGTCGAGCCAGTCCGGCGTATCCGAGCGGCCAAAGCCCGGATGTTCCGGAACGATGACGTCATACTTCTCGGCCAGCGTCTTGAAGAACGGCAGCCACACACCGGCGCCGCCGCCGCCATGCAGGAACAGCAGCGGCGCGCCCTTGCCGCCGCGCAGCATCTGGACCTTGCAGCCCGCGATGGTTTCATAACTCTCGGTTGCTTCGCTCATGATGGCTCTGGACCTTCCCGCCCGCTGCTCAATCGTTGGTCTGTCCTAACGACTGGTGACGCCCCATGTCAAAGCCGGGGAGTTGTCTGCACACCTGCCATGTGTTTCCTATTTTCAAAATATGAAAGGGAGAAGCCGATGGGACGTCTGAATGGGCGGACTGCAATCGTGACAGGAGCGGCGGAAGGCATTGGCGTTCATTATGCCAAGGCGCTGGCAGCCGAAGGCGCCAATGTCTGCCTCGCGGATGTGCGACCCTCTGACGCGGTGGTGAAGGAAATCAACGCTTCCTCCATTTCGGGCGGCAAGGCCATCGGTGTGCAGTGCGACGTGAGCAAGGCTGCGCAAGTAGCAAGCATGGTCGCGGCGGCGGAAAAGACATTCGGCGAAGTCCATATCCTGGTCAACAATGCTGCGGTATTCGCGCGGCTGACCCAGACGCCGATGGACCGGCTTTCAAGCGATGAATTCGATCTCGCGCTCGCGGTGAACGTGCGCGGCGTGTTCGAATGCGTGAAGGCCGTGCTGCCCATCATGCGCCGCCAGAAATACGGCAAGATCATCAACGTGTGTTCGGGCACGGTATTTCGCGGCACCACCGGCATGTTGCACTACGTCGCCTCCAAGGGCGCGGTGCTGGCGATGACGCGCTCCATGGCAAACGAACTTGGCGGCGATGGCATTCGCTGCAACTGCATCGCGCCGGGACTTGTGATGACCGACGCGATTGCGGCACGCGAAGGCGTCGATCATATCAAGCAGATGTCGATCAACACGCGCGCACTCAAGCGCGCGCAGACGCCGGACGATCTTGTCGGCTCGTTGATTTACCTTGCTTCCGCCGACAGCGACTTCGTTACCGGGCAGGCGCTGGTGGTCGATGGCGGCGCGGTGATGCATTAGGCTGCGATGAACCCGGACTGAACTGGTGCTGCGGCGATTTCGATTCACCATGGGTGTGCCCACGGTGGGCGCTGCTGGCTATGTGGAAGCAACCGTGCCGCCCATGGAGGGCGCGCGTTGCGGCGCTGGCTGGGTTGAATTTTGGGCGGTGGACGGGCTTTGCGACGCTGCTAGACTGGTCATCAGCACTACAAAAACGGTCTGTGACGGGAGACGACATGCGCCTTGGAATGTTCATGATGCCGCTGCATCCCGAAGGCCGGCCGATGCACGCCTATCTCGCGGAAGATACCGAAAAGGCGCTGCTGCTCGAAAAACTCGGTTTCGACGAACTGTTCGTCGGTGAACATTTCTCCGCCGCCACCGAGCCATTCCCGTCGCCGCTGATGTTTATGGCGAGCCTGCTGCCGCAGACCGAGCGCCTCGTGTTCGGATCGGGTGTCATCAACGCGCCGTTGCGCCATCCGGCAATGATCGCCGCCGAAGCCGCGCAGTTCGACCACATGAGCAAGGGCCGCTTCATTCTCGGCATCGGCTCCGGCTCGACGCCGACCGACATCCAGATGATGGACGTGTCCACCGATCCGCGCGAGCGCGGCATGATGCTGATCGACTCGATCCAGATGATCCAGAAAATCTGGGCCAGCGATCCGCCCTACGACATCCAGGGCAAATACTGGAAGACGACGATCACGGACTCGATCAACAAGCCGCTCGGGTTCGGGGCGCTGCCGAAGCCCTATCGCAAGGGCGGCCCGCCGATTGTCATTCCGTGTTCGTCGCCGGATTCGCCGACGGTGAAGGCCGCGGCGAAACACGGCCTCGGCGTGATTTCCAGCGCATTGCTTTCCACCGAAGGTCTTGCCAACCACTGGCAGATGTATCGCAAGGGTTGTCAGGAAGCCGGCCTTGCCGCCGACGGATCGAATTGGCGCATCTGCCGTTCGATCCTGGTGGCGGCGACGGATGAGGAAGCCCGTGCGCGTGCCTTTGGGGCGGAGAGCGGCTACCGGCATTTCTTCGGCCACATGCACAAGGTGATGTCGCAGCTCGGCCGTCTCGGCACGCTCAAGACGCGGCCCGACATGCGCGACGACGAAGTGACGGTCGATACGTTCATCGAGCAGCGCCTCACCTATGGTTCGTCCAGGACCGTGCTCGCCAAGCTGACCGCGCTGCGCAAGACCGCCGGCCCGTTCGGCAGCCTGCTGCTCACCGCCGTGGACTGGGCAGGACCCAACGCCGCATGGGAGCGTGAGTCGCTGACCCGGCTGATGGAGGAAGTCGTGCCGGAGCTGCGCGCGCAGACCGCGGCGGCGGCGTAACGCCCGCGAACGGCAATTGACCTCGCACCGGGCGTGGCTATATTCGCCCCGTTGCCCCTATGGCGGAATTGGTAGACGCGCCTGACTCAAAATCAGGTTCCGCAAGGAGTGCTGGTTCGATTCCGGCTGGGGGCACCAAATCGCTGTTCTCCTGAGTTCGCCGAAGTCCGTCTCAGTCCAGCAAGTCACTGAAAATATTCGATTTGTTGGTTCACGGTGTTCGCATTCGTTCGCGAACGGGTGCCGCTATGCAGAACGTTTGTTGGTATATTTGTTGGTCTTTCGGTGCGGCCAACTTTCGAGACCAACAAGATGTCTTTGAGTGATGCAGCGATCAGATCAGCGAAGCCTGGAGGAAGGCCGTGTTCGCCGTCAGCACCCCTGAGACCATTTGAGGGACTTCACGAAGGGAGGATTTCTGGTTCATCGTAGCCGCAAGGAGCGAAGATGAAACAGAAACCCGGACCGGGCAAAGCGCCCGCAGAACAAGTGCTGAAGGAGATTCGGCGT
>CANJBX010000107.1 GCA_947472885.1 Hyphomicrobiaceae bacterium | reverse complement strand
GCGGAATCCGCCCTTCAAGATCGACGTATGAAAACAGCGACCCCGATCTCTCATCCATCCCGCGCATCGCTCACCTCCGTCCTGCGTTAACAAGACGGAATCACGCTAGCGGGCCCAAGGGAAGACCCTTTTTCAACATCCTGCTAGTCCGCTGCCTTCGCTTTGTCGCCGGATTTGTTTTTTTATGACAGCCAATCGGTTCACCTCAGATGCAGCCGCGCGTTTCGATGTTTTTGGCTTTTGTTTTTTTTGATACAAAAGGATTTTGTCCGTGACCGAATTTAGGTCAGCTATTGCCGCAGGATTCGCGGATGCGCTGGAGCATGAACCAAGCCGACTTTTGAGTGACGCCGATCTCCTTGCCGAGTTGCAGGCTGGAGACGCCCTTGCGGGCGGTCATGAGCAGGTACATCGCCAAAATCCACTTATCGAGGGAAATGTGCGACCGCTCAAAGATGGTGCCAGTGCGGACTGTGAAGTCCTTCTTGCAGGCATTGCAGCGATAGAAGCCCTTCGGGCGAGGAGTGATGCGCTTCGCCTCTTGGCAATGCGGGCAGATGGCCCCACTAGGCCAGCGGCGCGACTCCATGTAAGTCCGGGCAGACACCTCGTTCGGATACATCTTGGAAAGCTGATAGAGGCTGATGGTCGAACGACTCATATTTGGCTCCCTTGCCCGTAGTAGATAACCACCCTTTTTCGGGCGAGGGAGTCAAGTATATAAGTCCCAAATTTTATATCCCCATTTATGAGTCGAGGCATAGCGCCGGCCGGGCTGCAGATGGGGTTTGGATCGGTGTAATCGGGGATCAAGGGGTGGTTTGCGTGGCTGCGGGGTGGCAATCCCACGCGAAATTGATGCCGTTGCGGCATTTTCCCGCCGGGATCGGCATTATTCGCCGTGGAAACGCAACAATTGCGATGAAACTGGTGCGGGTTCCGATTCCGATGGAACAGAACATGCATTAATCTGACGGTGATGCCGCGCATTTGCCGTGGCGAAATTCTGGAGTGAATAAGCGTCGATGCCATCCGGTTCTGATTGGGAATTCCCTAAATCCGCGCAGCCAAAGCCGGAGGACTATGCCTATGACCTCGATCGCGCCCTCGATGCGGTGGTCGGCCTGCGTTCGATCATTCCGTCCGACGGCTTCACCGCCGAAACGCTCGGCACCGAACGCGGCGGCAACGGCATTTTCATCCGCGACGGCATCGTTTTGACCATCGGTTATCTCATCACCGAAGCGAAGTCGGTCTGGCTGACCCTCAATGATGGCCGCGCCATCGAAGGCGCCGTGCTGGGTTACGATCAGGAGACGGGCTTCGGGCTGGTGCAGGCGCTGGCGCGGGTCAACGTGCCGGGACTGTCGCTGGGTGATTCTTCGAGCGCGCAGGTCGGCGACAATGTCGTGATCGGCGGGGCCGGCGGACGCCGCCATTCGCTGGCGGCGAAGGTCGTCGCGCGGCAGGAATACGCCGGCTACTGGGAATACGTCATCGACGAGGCGATTTTCACCGCGCCGTCGCACCCGAACTGGGGCGGCACCGCGATGATCGGCGCTGCCGGCGAATTGCTCGGCGTCGGTTCGCTGCAACTGCAGCAGGCGAGCGAGAGGAAGAAGGCCGAGCATCTCAACATGGTCGTGCCGATCAACCTCCTCAAACCGATCCTCGACGACATGATCAGGCTGGGACGGCCGAAACACCCGCCGCGGCCGTGGCTTGGATTCTACGCGACCGAAAACGAGGATCAGGTTGTGGTTGTTGGTCTGGCCGAGCGCGGACCTGCCGCACGCGCCGATCTGCAGACCGGCGATGTCGTGCTTGCTGTCGGCGGCGCGGAAGTCGATAGCCTCGGCGGTCTGTTCAAGCAGATCTGGTCGCTGGGTTCCGCGGGTGTTGAAGTGCCGCTGACGATCAGCCGCGAAGGCCGCACCATGGAAGTGCGCGTGCCTTCCTCCGACCGCGCGCGCATGCTCAAGGGCCCGACGTTGCAGTGATGGCCTAGATGCGCCATTCCGGCGCGGGGATTGGCGTCCAGGTGCGCTTGAGTTTCAGGTCGCCCGCAATCACATTCGCGGCGTTGTAACCGGGTGCGCCATTGGCGCCGCCGCCGTGGTTGGACGACCCCGCGAGATACAATCCTTCAATCGGCGTGCGGTAATCCGCCAGCAGCGGGTGAGGGCGATTGATTCCGAGCTGCGAGGGGATGAACGATCCCATGCGGATCGCGCCATTGACCATGTTGGGGTTGAAACGCGGAATGTCGCGCGGCGTATAGAGAAATTCCGCCAGCACATTCTTCTCGTTGAGGTTCGGCGCGTAACGCTGCCAGTCTTTCAGAAGGCGGGCGGAGATTTCATCGCGCCTGCGATCCCAGTTATCGCCGTCGCCCTCCAGCGCATAGGGCGCGAATGGATACCAGAACGCGACGTGCTTGCCGGCGGGCGCATAGGTCGGGTCGAACTGGGAATGGCAGGTGCCGTTGCCCATGAGATCGTCGGGCAGTTTGCCCTGCCTGATCTGCTCGAAGCTCTTGCTGATCTGGTCGCCATCTTCCGCGCCGAAGATCACGTTGAACGCGCGGTTCATGTCGGGATCGAATTTTGCGGCGGTGTAGTCCGGCTTTTCACTGAGCGCGAGATGCAGGGTGACGAGGCTGTGACGGCCCCATTGCCAGTCCTTCATCTTGTCGCGCACGGCCTGCGGGAAATGCTGCTCGCCCGCAAGCTGCATCGTGCCGGGCATATGGATCGCGCTGGCGACAAATTTCCTTGCTTCGATCAGCGTGCCGTCGGCAAGTTTCACGCCTGTTGCACGGCCACCGCTCACCACAATCTCGCGGACATCGGCATGCGTGCGCACCGTGCCGCCGCCGGCTTCGATCACGCGCGCCAGCGCGAGCGGCAGGCTGACGGAACCGCCGACCGGCAGGGCATTGCCGGTAAGCGCCGCAATCATCGCGGGCAATGCCATGCCGGTGCCGGGCTCGTTCTCGCCGGCGCCTGCATGCAGCAGCACCTTGAACAGCGCGCGCATCCGGTAATCTTCAAACCGCGCATCGACGGCGGAAAACAAGTTCTGCTGGGCGAACGCGAGAAATTCCTTGCCCGATGCGCCGGAAAGCCGCTCGCGCAACTCAGTCGGTGCAAACGGCGGATTGTACATCAGCGCCGCGAACAGCGGCCGCATCTTTACCGCGTAGGCCTCGTGCATCTCGCGGTAGGTGTCCGCATCGCGCCGCGAGAAGCGGGCAATCGACGCGCAGGATTTCCCGATGTCCTTGTGGATCGTCAGCGCCGTGCCGTCGCGAAACGCCAGACCCTGCTGCACCGGCGGCTCTATGGTGGAGAACCCGAAGCGGTGCAATTCGAGATCGCGGGTGAGCGGCGCATTGGCCCAGGCAATGTAGAAATTCGAATGCAGGTTGGAGCGGAAACCGGGCAAGGTTGGCTCCTGCGTCGAGCAACCGCCGCCAATCGCGGCGGTCGATTCCAGCACGCAGACTTTCAGCCCGGCGCGGCTCATATAGGCGCCGAGCGTCAGACCGTTATGTCCGCCGCCAATGATAATGCCGTCGAATGTGGCCATGATTTCCCGATGATGTTCTGTGTACGGCCGATGTTGTGCAATGCGGTTGCGACACCTTGCACTTATGGACAATAGCGCCGCAGATTGACCCCCGCTGCCCGATGTCCCACAATCTGGGCAACATTATCAATACCGTATCGCATCACTCAAAAGCATCGCTGCCAGGGAGGATTCTCGTGTCCAAAATCCGTATCAATCGCCGCCATTTCGTGGCCGGAACGTCCGCCGCCGTTGTCAGCGCTTCGTCGATCAGCCGCGCGCTAGCGCAGATGCCGCCGCTCAAGCTCGGCGTGTTGCTGCCGACCTCCGGCGCGCAGGCCGGTATCGGTCAGGATTGCCAGCGTGTCGTTGATATTGGCCTCGGCGTGCTGAAGGATCTCGGCTACCCGGCCATAACGGTCATCAACGGCGACACCGAAACCAATGTGGAAGTTGCGCGCTCGCGCGCCGAGAAACTCATCAACGACGGCGCGCAAATTCTGATCGGCGCGTTCGACTCTGGTCAAAGCACCGCGATTGCGCAGGTTGCCGAGCAGAAGGGCATTCCCTACGTCATCAACATTGCCGCCGCGCCGCCGATCACGGAGCAGGGCTACAAGTTTGTGTTCCGCAACTTCCCGACCGCGCCGATGATTCTGGGCGATGCTTTCGCCAATCAGCTCGAAATCTTCAAGGCCGTCGGCATGTCACCGAAGACCGCGGTGATGCTGCACGTCAACGACACGTTCGGCACCGCCATGCAGGGCGGCATCGGCGCCGTCATGCCGAAGTTCGACATGCCCTACAAGATTGTCGAGACCATCGCCTACGATCCGACCGCGCGCGATCTGTCGGTTGAAATCTCCAAGGCCAAGGCCGCCAACGCCGAAGTGCTGCTCGTGGTCAGCCGCCTCAACGATGCCATCCTGCTGACCCGCGAAATGGTCAAGCAGCGCTGGACGCCGCAGGCGGTGCTCAGCATGGGTCCGGGCTGGTACGAAGACCAGTATCTCAAGACGCTCGGCAAGCTCAGCGACGGCCCGCTCGGCTTCGTTCCCTGGTACGACCCCAACAAGAAGGTCAGCAAGGAACTCGTCTCGCTGATGGGCAAGAAGTTCCCCGAAGTCACCATGAACACCAATCACGTCTACACGTTCGAGGCGATGATGACGGCGGCCGATGCCTACAAGCGCGCCGGCAGCAGCGATCCGAAGGCGCTCGCCGACGCGATCCGCACGACCAACATCACCAACAATGTCGCGACCGGCCCCGGCATCCAGTTCAACGCCAAGGGTCAGAACGACAAGCTCAAGAACTCGGCCATCCAGAATCGCGACGGCAAGGTCGTCGTGGTGGCGCCGGCGTCGGCAGCCGACGCCAAGCCGGAATATCCGATGAAGGACTACACCAAGCGGTAACGGGTGTTGTTGCAGGCGAACCTGCTCCGGCCGCATCGCGTGCGGCCGGAGCTGTTTTAGGCGGAATGATCTGTGCCGTTAGAAACCTACATCAACGTCATCATCGGCGGCGTGCTGACCGGCCTCGTGTACGGCCTGATGGCGCTTGGCCTGTCGATCATTTTCGGGGTGGTGCGGATCGTCAATTTCGCTCATGGCGAGATGATGACGATTGCGATGTATGTCGCGGTCGTGGCGTTCTCGCAGTTTCATCTCGATCCGCTGCTGATGATGGTGCCGATTGCCGCCGCGCTGTTCGCGCTTGGCTACGTCATGCAGGCGGGGCTGATCAATCCGTTCATCAACCGGCCGGAACACAGCCAGTTCATCCTGCTGGTCGCGGTGGCGCTCATTATGGTCAATCTGCTGCTGATCATCTTCGGGCCGGATGCGCAGAGCGTGCAGACGTCGTATTCGCTCGACAGCTATGAGATCGCTGGCGTCATCATTGACGCCACCAAGGCCTATACCGGCGCTGCGGCGGTTGTGCTCTCGGCGGCGCTGTTTGCGTTCTTCCAGATGAGCCGCACCGGCCAGTCGATCCGCGCCTGCGCCGACAACTACACCGGCGCGCTGGTGGTCGGCCTTAACGTCAAGCATCTCTATGCGCTGACCTTCGGCATCGGCGCGGCCTGCGTCGGCGCGGCAGGTTCGATGCTGGTGCTGCTCATCGACGTCACGCCTGCGCTTGGGCCGGGCTACACGCTGCTCGCCTTCATCATCGTCATCACTGGCGGTCTGGGTTCGATGCCGGGCGCGCTGCTCGGCGGCGTGCTGATCGGCGTCACCGAAGCCATGGCGGGGCTGCTGTTCACGCCGTCCGCCAAAAGCATGTTCTCGTTCGCGCTGCTCGTCATTGTGCTGCTGTTCCGGCCGCAAGGCATTCTCGGGAAGGCAACGCGATGAAAAAGCTGCTCATCGACGGCGTTCCCGGCCACGGCTGGCTGATGCTGGCAGTGACGACCGCGCTGCTGCTGGCCGCGCCGCTGTTCGTCAACGATTACCTGATTACGGTCCTGATCCTGATTTTCTATTTCGCCTACGCCGGACAGGCATGGAACATCATGATGGGTTTTGCCGGCCAGTTGTCGCTCGGCCACGCGCTCTATGTCGGGCTTGGTGCTTACGCGGCGGCGGGGCTTTATGTTCATTTCGGCGTCGGCCCATGGATCGGCATGGGCGCGGCAATCATCATCAGCGGCGTGGTGGCAGTCATCCTCGGCTATCTCGCGTTCCGCTTCGGCGTCGGCGGCGTCTACTTCGCGATCCTGACGATTGCCTTTGCGGAATTCGCGCGCATCGGCTTTGACCACATCAAATTCCTGGGCGCGTCGAGCGGGCTGTTCCTGCCGGTCAAGCAATACGTCAGCAATGACCTGTGGAGCCTGCGCGGCAAGCCGGTGATGTTCTACTATCTGATGCTGGTGCTGATGCTGGTCGCACTTGGCATCTGCCGGATGCTGCTGCGCAGCCGCCTTGGTTACTATTGGCGCGCGATCCGTGAGGACGAGCAGGCGGCGCAATCGCTCGGCATCGATGTGTTCCGCTGCAAGATGTATGCGGTGGTGATCTCGGCGGCGATGACGTCTGTCGCCGGCGTGTTCTTCGCGTTCTATTACAACAACCTGTTTCCCGAACAGGTCTTCCACATCTCCCGTTCCATCGAGATCATCCTGGGGCCGATCATCGGCGGCATCGGCACTCTGGTTGGGCCGATTGTCGGGGCGTTCGTGCTGACGATTTTTTCGGAAGGCATGACCGAGTTGCTGGAGGTGTTCAAACTTACCAGTCCCGGCGCAAAACAGGTGTTCTACGGCATCGCGCTGCTGGTCGTTATCTTGCTGATGCCGCATGGCATCTGGCCGCCGATTGCGCGCGCGCTCGGCCTCGCGGAAAAGTCCGGCGAGGGCAAGCCAACGGACGAGAAGCCATGAGCGCGCTCCTCGAGATCAAGGGGCTGTCGAAGAACTTTCGCGGGCTCAAGGCCGTGCAGAATGTCAGCTTCGATGTAACGCAAGGCGAAATCTATGCGGTGATCGGCCCGAACGGCGCGGGCAAGACCACGCTGTTCAACATGATCGCCGGCGCCTATGCGCCGAACGACGGCACCATCATATTCGCCGGCGAGCGCATCGAGGGCTTGCCGCCCGATGCGGTGTGCCGGCGCGGCATCGGCCGCACGTTCCAGATCGTGCGGCCATTCCCGGCGCTGAGCGTGCACGACAATGTCATGGTCGGCGCATTGCTGCGCGAGCCGGATACATCGCGTGCTTCCGTCCGCGCGCACGAAATCCTGCGGCTGCTTGGCCTGCACGACAAGCGCGACATGATCGCTTCGTCGCTGACCCTGCCGGATCGCAAGCGGCTGGAAGTCGCGCGTGCGCTGGCGACCGATCCCAAGCTGCTGCTGCTGGATGAAGTGATGGCTGGGCTTCGCCCGACCGAGACGGACGTCATGGTCGATATCCTGCGCGACCTCAACCGCACCAGCGGGCTGACGATTGTGCTGATCGAACACGTCATGCGCGCGGTGATGGCGCTTGCGGGCCGCGTGCTGGTGCTGCACCACGGCGAGGCCATCGCGCAGGGTGAACCTGCGGCGGTTGTGCGCGACCCGGCGGTGATAAAGTCGTATCTCGGCACCGAGGTCGTCGGCTGATGCTCCAGATCGCAAACCTCGACGTGTTCTATGGCGATGCGCAGGCGCTCGACGCCGTCTCGCTGGAGGTTGCGGAAGGCGTGATTGTCGCCATCGTCGGCGCCAATGGTGCTGGCAAGACATCGCTCATTCGCACCATTGCCGGCATGAACCGGCCGCGTGCCGGCACGATTCATTTTCGCGGGCAGGACATCGCCGGCTGGCCAAGCTTCAAGGTGTGCGACCTCGGCATCGGGCAGGTGGCGGAGGGCCGTCAGGTGTTTCCGACCTTGAGCGTTGCCGAAAACCTTGAGATGGGTGCGATGCTGCCGCGCGCCCGCGCGCACCGTGAGCGCAATCGTGACCGCGTGCTGTCGCTGTTTCCCATTCTCGCCGAGCGCAGCAAGCAGGCTGCGGGCACCTTGTCCGGCGGCGAGCAGCAGATGCTGGCCATCGCACGATGCCTGATGGGCGAGCCGCAACTGGTGATGTTCGACGAACCTTCGCTAGGTCTTGCGCCGGCCATCGTGCAGGACGTCTTGCGGACCATCGTGCAGCTCAACAAGGAGGGGCTGACCTGCATCCTTGTCGAGCAGAACGTCGCGGTGTCGTTGAAAATCGCGTCGCACGCCTATGTGCTGGAAAATGGCCGGATCGTGATGTCCGGTACGGGCGGCGAATTGCTCGGCAATGACAAGGTGCGTGAAGCGTATTTGGGAATGTAGAAGTTGGAGGCGTTCAGTTTGCGCTGAAGAAAAAACACCAACTCGCGCAATAAATCATTAGCGGCCTAGGTAAATTGCGCGCCCGGCGTGTATACTTCTACAAAGGTTGTGCTGGGGGAGTTGTAAGATGCGTCTTGTTGTTGTGTTCGCGTTTCTTGTGTTGAGCGGTTGCGGAGCTATCGCCTAAAGTTGGTGACGGCCTGATCTTTTAGGCGGCGGTTTCGTCCTGAAGGTCGCTCGCCTTGGCGATGACCTCCAACCCGTTAGTGAACTTTACCCCCAGGATAAGTTTTGGCAAGAGCGCGTGGCCATCAAGGC
>CANJBX010000106.1 GCA_947472885.1 Hyphomicrobiaceae bacterium | reverse complement strand
CCACGACCGCGATCAACCTTGGCACGGCGCTCGCGGCCATCGGCGAGACGGTGCTGATCCTCGATCTCGATCCGCAGGGCAACGCCTCGACCGGCCTCGGCATCGACCGCAAGAGCCGCGAATTCTCGACCTACGATGTACTCACCGGCAGCGCGACCCTGCGCCAGGCGGTGCTGCCGACGGCGGTGCCGCGCCTGCACATCGCGTCCTCGACCATGGATCTCTCGGGTCTTGAACTCGAGATCGGCCGCGACCGCGACCGCGCGTTCCGCCTGCGCGAGGCACTGCGTGCACTTAACACCAACAGTGACATTCATTTTGATTACGTGCTGGTCGATTGCCCCCCGTCGCTCAATCTTCTGACCGTCAACGCAATGGCTGCGGCGAATGCGATCCTCGTTCCCTTGCAGTGCGAGTTCTTCGCGCTCGAAGGTCTGTCGCAGCTTTTGAAAACCGTCGATCAGGTCAAGCAGTCGCTCAATCCCGAACTGACAATTCATGGCGTCGTGCTGACGATGTATGACGCGCGCAACAATCTCTCGGGACAGGTTGTGGCGGACGTGCGCGAGTTCATGGGCAAGAAAGTTTACGACACGGTGATCCCGCGCAACGTGCGCGTCTCCGAAGCGCCATCGCACGGCAAGCCGGTGCTGATCTACGATCTCAAGTGTGTCGGCAGCGAAGCCTATCTGCGGCTCGCAACCGAACTGATCCAGCGCGAGCGCGAGCTGCGCGATCAGCAGGCGAGTTGATCTGTCTCACGCATGAGGCATCGCTGATGCCGCTTGCTCGAACACCCTCTCCCCTTGAGGGAGAGGGTCGCGAGCGCAGCGAGCGGGGTGAGGGGTCTGCGAGTTGTTGGAAGTGACCCCTCACCCGGCTCGTTGCTCGCTTCGCTCACAACGATCCACCCTCTCCCTCAAGGGGAGAGGGTACGCCTCCCGGGCCGCGAGTAGCGTTGCTCATGGCCGCAACGATTTCTGGTTTTACAAACTGCGTAAGGAAATAAACGATGAGCGTTCTCAGGGAGGCAGCGATGGCGGATGATTCACGTTCGCGACTCGGCCGGGGTCTGGCGTCGCTGATCGGCGATGTCGGCACTGAAAATCCTGCGAACGACCGCGGCACCGGAAACCGCAGCCAGCGCCGCGTGCCCATCGAGCATGTGCGCGCCAACCCGCACAATCCGCGCAAGACATTCGCGGAAGCCGAACTTGCCGACCTGACGAATTCGATCCGCGAGCGCGGCATCATCCAGCCGATCATTGTGCGCGCCGTGAAAGGCACCGAAAATTTCGAGATCATCGCCGGCGAACGCCGCTGGCGCGCCGCGCAGCGCGCCGCCTTGCATGACGTGCCGGTGGTTGTCGTTGAGGTGAACGATCAGGAAGCCTTGCAGCTTGCGATCATCGAGAACGTGCAGCGCGCCGACCTCAATCCGCTGGAAGAAGCAGCCGGTTATCAGGCGCTCGCCGACGATCATCATTACTCGCAGGAAGAAATCGCCAAGACCGTCGGCAAGAGCCGCAGCCATGTCGCCAACACGATGCGGCTGTTGAAGCTCTCCGATCCGGTGAAGGCGTTTTTGAATTCGGGCGAGCTTTCCGCCGGCCACGCGCGCCTGCTGGTTGGCCAGCCGAACGCGGAAGCGCTTGCGAAAGACATCGTCGCACGCGGCCTCAACGTCCGTCAGGTCGAAGAGATTTCGCGCGACAACCCGGCTCGCCCTGACCGCGCGCCGCGCACGTCAAAGAGCAAGGACGCGGACACCGCGGCGCTGGAACGCCGCGTATCGGACGCGTTGGGCCTGAAGGTCAGTGTCGATCACGGCGCCGGTGGCAACGGCACGGTGCACATCAAATACAAGGATCTCGATCAGCTCGACGAGATCATGCGGAGGCTGGCAAGGGGGAAGTAAGGCGCGTCCAATTCTGCCGCAGTAGGTGGGTATTTGTGCGCCAAGTACCATTCTTTCCGTCATGGCCGGGCTTGTCCCGGCCATCCCGATTCCGGAAAATCGGTGGATGCGGGCCTTCTATGTCTACATCTTCGCAAGCAGACCGGGCGGTGCGCTGTATGTCGGCGTGACGAACGATCTCATACGTCGGGTCGGCGAACACAAACGGGGCGTCGCTGAGGGTCACACAAAGCGATACGGCATCGACAAGCTTGTCTATTTTGAGCAGCACGCGACGGCTTATCAGGCGATTCAGCGTGAGAAGAATATCAAGCACTGGCCGCGGGCTTATAAGACGCGATTGATCGGACAGACCAATCCTGAGTGGCGGGATTTGTACGTTGAAATTGCCAGCCCCTAAGCGGGATGGCCGGGACAAGCCCGGCCATGACGGAGAGAGTGATGTGGCGCTGCGCGTCTTAGCCCACCCTACATCTCTCGCAATGACGAAGAGAACTAGTCCCTTCTTCTTGCCTGCTGCGCCGTTGCCAGCAACAGCCGCTCGACAATCGCATCGGCCAGCGCCGGACGGCGGCGCGCATCGAGGACCGCATCCGAGAATTGCGCCATGGCGCGGTCGAGCTTTGCCGATGTCCAGGCGCGCAGCGCGGCCTCGACCAGTGACTTCCGCCGAAAGTGTAGCGGCGGACGAAAGCCGCCAATCGCCATATCGACCGACTCGCCGGATTCGACGGCGAGCCGCGCGCGGTGCAGCGCGAACACCTGCCGCAATGCGGACAGCGCAATCACGTCGGAGCGCGTGCCGGCACCCATCGCCTTGATGAGATGGGTTTCCACGTCAGCGGCGCGGCCTGCGAAAGCCGAGTCAATCACCGAGTCGAGCCCCAGTGCGGAAGCGTCCGCGACGACCGCCAGCACATCGTCGATATCGACCTGCTTCTGCCCGTGCGCATAAAGCGCGAGCTTGCGGATTTCGCTGCGCGAGCCAAGCCGGTCGCCACCGACCAGCGACACCAGCATCTCGCGGGCTTCCGACGTGATCGACAAGCCCGCCTGTTTCATCTCGTCGTCGATCAGGCGCGCGATGTCGCGTTCGTTGTCGGCGTAGCAGGGGATTGCTGCAATCTCCTTGGCCTTCTCGCACAGCGAACGCAGCGGCGCGCTTTTGGACAGATCGCCGGCGGTGATGACGACCATGCAGTCTTTTGCCTGCGGGGCGGCGGCGAGCATTTCAACGGCGGCGACGATGCTGCGCCCGCCCGCCTTCACCAGCACGGCGCGGCGGCCGCCGAACAGCGGAATGGTGAGGGCTTCATCGACCAGTCGTGACGGCGTATCGGCGAGCGTGTCGCCGTCGATCCGCGCCAGCGTAAACGGGTCGTTCAGGTCATCGACGGATTTCGCGATGATGGCGTCGGCGCGTTCGCGCACGAGGCCGGCGTCCGGGCCAAAGATAAGCGCGATGCTTTGCTTGGCGCCGGGGCGGGCGACAAAGGATTCGATCTCGGCGCCCTTGAGTGCGGTCATGCGGGGGAATGTAGCAAATGTTGCGAATAAAAAGTGACAGTTCACGAGAAAGCTAACAAGGGAGAGGCTTGCTCGAATACCCTCTCCCCTTGAGGGAGAGGGTGGCGAATTGTGAGCGAAGCGAACAATCGCCGGGTGAGGGGTGTTCTCACCGCCTGCACCGTTACCCCTCACCCCGCTCGCTATTGCTCGCGACCCTCTCCCTCAAGGGAGAGGGTGTCCGGGCGCTGCGCGTGCAAGAGTGGAGTAAAAGGAGTTCAGGTCCCCGCGACGAAGAACGACGCCAGACGGTTGCGGATGTTGTCCGACAGCACCTGGGCGGCGCGGTTCTCGGCGTCGCGCAAGCCGCGCGCACGGGCGAAGCGCTGCTGCTGGCCGGGGATGTCGTAGGACACGCGCGAGAACGTGGTGCCCTTCACCACGACCTTGCCGGTCTTGAGATCGACCAGTTCGTAGATGGCATTGAGGCCGTAGTTTTCGAAATCCGGCCGCGCCGTGTTGACGTCCACGATCACCGACAGGCGGCTCGATGAAATCCGGATGCTCAGGCGATGGCTCGCATAGTTCGGCGAGCCGCCGCCCGTGAGCGAGAACAGAAGGTTATTGCGCAGCTCGACGGCGATGCGTGATTCGGGCGTTCCGCCCGCGGCGGGGATCTGCTGGATATCGACGCTGGCCAGGGCTTCCTTGACGTCGGCGCCGCCGGTCTGGGTGGCGACGGAGCGGTCGCCATAGAGCGGCTGGAAGCAGCCGCCGGTCGCGGCCGCCAGACTCATCACCATCAGGATTCGAACGAGCTTCCCGCGCATCGCGTCCCTCTCACGCCACCACATTGACGATCCTCTGGGGTACAACAATGACTTTTTTAGGCTTTTTGCCCTCGAGGGCCTTCTGGACGGCCTCGATCGCCAGCACGGCGGCTTCAATATCGCCAGTCGAGGCATCGCGCGCAACCGTGACGTCGGCGCGCTTCTTGCCGTTGACCTGAACGGGGAGGGTGATGGTGTTTTCGACCAGCAGCGCGGCTTCGACCTGTGGCCACGCGGCCTGTGAGGCGAGGCCGGTGTTACCAAGCGCGACCCAGCATTCCTCAGCGAGGTGCGGCATCATCGGGGCGATCAGGGCGATCAGGATATTGGCGGCCTCGACGAGGGCCGAGGAAATGTCGGCGTCGGGCTTCGCCTTGCCGTCCTGTGTGGCGTCCTTCAGCTCGGCTTCGAGCTGGTTCATCATGTCGTAGACCTGCGCGACACAGACGTTGAAGCGCAGGGCTTCCACGTTGTCGCTGTAGGCGGCGAGCGCCTTGTGGGCGATCTTGCGGATGCCGGTTGCCTTGTCCGAGCGGGTGGCCGGCGGCGACTGCGCTTGCGCCAGTAGTTCGTTGACCTCGCAGGCGAAGCGCCAGACGCGGCGCACGAAACGGCCCGCACCCTGCACGCGATCTTCCGTCCAGTTGACGTCGCGCTCGGGCGGTGAATCCGACAGCATGAACCAGCGCGCGGTATCGGCGCCGTAAGTCTCCATGATGTCGTCGGGATCGACCGTGTTGCGTTTCGACTTCGACATCTTCTCGATGCCGCCGATGGTGACTTCCTCGCCGGTGGTGAGCAGATAGGCCTTGCGATCGTCGTCGATGCCTTCGATGCGGATTTCCGCCGGCGCGGCCCAGGCGCCGTCCCTGGTCTTGTAGGTTTCGTGGACCACCATGCCTTGGGTGAACAGGCCGGCGAACGGTTCGTCCAAACCGATGTGGCCGGTCTTCTTCATGGCGCGGGTGAAGAAGCGCGAGTAGAGCAAGTGCAGGATCGCGTGTTCGATGCCGCCGATATACTGATCGACCGGCATCCAGTGATTGGCGGCCTTGGGATCGGTCGGCTGGTCGGTCCACGGATCGGTGAAGCGCGCGAAGTACCATGACGAGTCGACAAACGTGTCCATCGTGTCGGTTTCGCGCGTGGCTTTGCCGCCGCACTTCGGGCAGGCGATGTGTTTCCATGTCGCGTGACGGTCGAGCGGATTGCCCGGCCTGTCGAACGTGACGTCTTCCGGCAGCACCACCGGCAAATCTTTTTCCGGCACCGGCACGACGCTGCAGGCCGAGCAATGGATGATCGGGATTGGGCAGCCCCAGTAGCGCTGGCGCGAGATACCCCAGTCCCGCAGGCGGAAGTTGACCTGCCGCTTGCCGACCGCGACGTTGCCGCGCGTCTCGGCTTCCAGCCGTTTCGAAACTTCTTCCTTTGCTTGAGCGATACTCATGCCATCGAGAAATCGCGAATGGATCATGCGGCCATCGCCGTCATAGGCAACATCGGTGATGACGAACGATGCGGGGTCTTGCCCCTCGGGGCACACCACCGGCGTATTGCCGAGATTGTACTTGTTGACGAAGTCGAGGTCGCGCTGGTCGTGCGCCGGGCAGCCGAAGATCGCGCCGGTGCCGTAGTCCATCAGGATGAAGTTCGCCACATACACCGGCAGCTTCCACGACGGGTCGAACGGATGCGCCGCGCGCACGCCGGTGTCGAAGCCCATCTTCTCGGCAGTGTCGATCTCGGCCTGCGAGGTGCCGCGATGCTTGCACTCCTCGATGAAGGCCGCGAGCTTTGCATCCTTCTTCGCCGCCGCGCTTGCAAGCGGATGGTCTGGCGCAATCGCGAGAAACTTCGCGCCAAATAACGTATCCGGCCGCGTCGTGAAAATTTCCAGTTCGGTTTCGCTCGCCGGCACGGTCGCCTTGTCCAGCATGAACCGCACCAGCAGGCCTTCGCTGCGCCCGATCCAGTTCTTCTGCATCAGCCGGACTTTTTCCGGCCAGCGCTCAAGCGTATCGAGCGCGTCGAGCAGTTCCTGCGAATAATCCGTGATCTTGAAGAACCATTGCGTCAGCTCACGCTGTTCGACCAGCGCGCCGGAACGCCAGCCGCGCCCTTCGATCACCTGCTCGTTGGCCAGCACGGTGTGATCGACCGGGTCCCAGTTCACCTTCGACTGCTTGCGCTCGATCAGGCCGGCGTCGCGGAAATCCAGAAACATCTTTTGCTGGTGGCGGTAGTAGTTCGGATCGCAGGTCGCGATCTCGCGCGCCCAGTCGAGGGAAAGTCCCATCGACTTGAGCTGCTTCTTCATCGACGCGATGTTTTCGTAGGTCCACGCCTTGGGGTGGGTCTTGCGCTCCATGGCGGCGTTTTCGGCCGGCATGCCGAAGGCGTCCCAGCCCATCGGGTGCAGCACGTTGAAGCCGCGCGCGCGTTTGTAGCGCGCCACCACGTCGCCCATGGTGTAGTTGCGCACATGGCCCATGTGGATGCGCCCCGACGGATAGGGGAACATCTCCAGGACGTAGTATTTGGCGCGCGTGTCGTCGTTCGCCGTCGCGAAAATCCCGCGTTCGTCCCAGATTTTCTGCCAGCGGACCTCGGCCTCGCGGGCGTTATAGCGGGTGGGGGTCATTGAATCGGTTGGATTTTTGAGCCTGTGGATAACGCCGGACTAGGCCATGAAAGGCTCAAAAGATCAACCGTAGGGCTCAAACCACGCTTGCCGGCTCTAAACGTAACCTATTGCTTCGACCGAATAGATCTTGAGGCATACATTCCCCTTGAGGGACGGAGGGAATTTTCATGAACAAAATCGTCGAGGCGATTCTCGCGGAATTCTCAAAGGAGAATGGGATTGAAGCGTTGGAGGAGCAGGACAGGTTTGAGTACCTGACCGCCTACCTCACGATACGGCGGCATTTTAGCCGCGCGCTTGATCTGAAGGATGTGGTGATCGGGGATGGAGGCGATACCGGAATTGATGCCGTTGCCATGATTGTGAACGGCGCGTTGATGACTGACGTCGATCAGGTTCAGGAAATGCTCGATCAGAACGGGTATTTGGAGGCCACCTTCATATTTGTTCAATGTGAAAGAAGCCCGTCGTTTAACGGAGCAAAAATCGGAACCGTCGGAAACGGAGTGCAGGACTTTTTCCGCGATGTTCCGCAAATGCCACAGAACGATGACGTCAAAGATGCGACCCAGATTAGAAAAGCTATCTATGGTCGCGCCTCAAGTTTTCGGCGTCGCCAATCTTGCCACATCTATTACGTTACCACCGGAAAGTGGACAACAGATGCAGCCGATTTGATAGCGCGGAAGGACATTGAGACGGCGAAAATCTCTGGCACAGAAATGTTTGATGTTGTCAGTTTTGTCCCCTATGGAGCCGATGACATTATGCGGCTGCATACTGCGACAAAAAACGCAGTTACCCGGACGTTTACGTTTGACCAAAAAGTTCAGCTGCCGGCGATCGAAGGAGTCCACCTAGCATATCTCGGATATCTTCCCGCAAAAGACTTTGTGAAAATTGTAAGCGATGACGCGGGCGACGGTATCGTGGGTGGAATATTTTATGACAATGTCCGCGATTGGCAGGATTATAACGACGTAAATTCCGGCATTCGGAAAACGGTTCTATCCGACAAGAAAGCCCGATTTGTTTTGATGAATAATGGCGTCACGATCATTGCGAAGGGCGTTCCTAAGCAAGTAGGCAAGACTTTTACAATCGAAAACTTTCAAATCGTAAATGGCTGTCAGACAAGCAACGTGCTTTTCGATCAGCGCGACAAACTTCAGGATTCAACGATCCAAGTGCGACTTCGGCTGATCTGGACAGATAATGATAATGTAATCGATTCTGTTGTTACTGGAACTAATCAGCAGACCGAGCTAACGCCAGAACAAATTTATGCCCGTACGGAATTTGCTAAAAGGCTCGAAAACTTTTTCGGATCTCATCCAGAGTCCATTCGACTTCATTACGAAAGGCGTGACGGTTAGTACGACAGGGTTCCGGTTGAGAAAGGCAGAATAGTCGCTCCGCAGACGTTGATTAAGGTTTTTGCCGCAATGTTTCTTGAAGAACCGCACGCGGCTGCGAAAAACTATAAATCACTGAGAGGTCGCGTCGGAAAAGATATCTTCATCGAATCTGACAAGCTGGATCCATATTTTCTTGCTGCGTTTGCGGCTTACAGGCTGGAAGTTCAGCTTCGAACAAAGCCGCTGAGAGTCTACAAATCTGCTCGCTATCATATGCTTTTGGCGATGAGACTTTTGATGGACCCGTATCCAACGTCTCAGACAAATTCTAAAGACATGGAAAAGCGATGTGCCGCTATGTTGGAAAAACTTACCGACGACACCAAGGCGATTGCACTAGCAGGATGTTGAAAAAGGGTCTTCCCTTGGGCCCGCTAGCGTGATTCCGTCTTGTTAACGCAGGACGGAGGTGAGCGATGCGCGGGATGGATGAGAGATCGGGGTCGCTGTTTTCATACGTCGATCTTGAAGGGCGGATTCCG
>CANJBX010000105.1 GCA_947472885.1 Hyphomicrobiaceae bacterium | reverse complement strand
CGCCTTGATGGCCACGCGCTCTTGCCAAAACTTATCCTGGGGGTAAAGTTCACTAACGGGTTGGAGGTCATCGCCAAGGCGAGCGACCTTCAGGACGAAACCGCCGCCTAAAAGATCAGGCCGTCACCAACTTTAGGCGATAGCTCTCCGCCCGCGGGCCGGCGGCTATTCCGGCGGAATAGCGCCTGATCCCGAAAAGTTGCAGACTTTTCGGATCAGATCATGCGCCAGTAAAATTCCTTTATTTCTTCAGCAGGTCGCGGATTTCCGTCAGCAGAACCTCTTGCTTTGGCGGTGCCGAAGGCGCGGCGGCTTCCTTTTTCACCATCCGGTTCATCAGCCGGATAATCATGAACAGCACGCCGGCGACGATCAGGAAGTTGATAGCCAGGGTGACAAAGCTGCCCCAAGCCAATACAGCACCTTGCTTTTTCGCCTCCACCAACGAGGTCGCGGTAACGTTCTTGGAGAGAGCGAGGAAGTAGTTGGAGAAGTCGAGCCCGCCCGAGATCGCGCCAATGACCGGCATCAGGATGTCGGTGACCAGCGAGTTCACGATGCCGCCGAACGCCGCGCCGATGATGACGCCGATAGCGAGATCCACGACATTGCCGCGCATCACGAATTTCTTGAAGTCATCGATCATGGCCGCCTCCCTGCAAACGAAAATCGCCGCCCACTAAGCCTAGCGCATGATCCCGAAAAGTGGATACGGTTTTCGGATAAGATCATGCGCAATTGAGAACGGGCGGCGATGTTGTTTGCAAAACAGCCGATGGGGTAAAGCCGGTTAGTTGATCAGCCCCGCATGCACCATCGCCTTGCGCACGATGGCCTGGCTCTTCTGCTGGATTGGCACCAGCGGCAGCCGCAACTCTTCCTCGCACTTGCCCATCAGCGACCCGGCATACTTGGTCGGACCCGGATTAGCCTCGACGAACAGGTCGATGTGCAGCGGCGCGAGCTTGTCCTGCAGCTTGAGCGCGGTCGCATAATCGCCCTTGAGGCAGGCGTTCTGGAATTCCGCGCAAAGCCTTGGGGCAATGTTCGACGTCACCGAAATGCAGCCATGGCCGCCATGGGCCATGAAGCCGAGACAGGTGATGTCCTCGCCCGACAGCTGGTTGAAGTCGGGGCCGAGCGCCTCGCGCTGCTGCGAGATGCGCGCAAGGTTCGCGGTCGCATCCTTCACGCCGGAGACGTTCTTGAGTTCGTAGCAGCGCTTCATGGTGTCGATGGAAATGTCGATCACCGAGCGGCCCGGAATATTATACATGATGATCGGAATGCCGATGGCATCGTTGATCGCCTTGAAGTGCTGATAGAGCCCTTCCTGCGTCGGCTTGTTGTAATAGGGCGCGACCACCAGCACCGCATCGGCGCCGGCCTTCTCGGCGTGCTGCGCAAGGCCGACGGCTTCCCGCGTCGAGTTGGAACCCGCGCCGGCGATCACCGGCACGCGGCCCTTGGTCTGATCGACGCACCATTCGACAACCTTGTGATGCTCTTCGTGAGACAGCGTTGGGCTTTCGCCGGTGGTGCCGACGGGAACCAGCCCGTGCGTACCTTCGGTGATCTGCCATTCGACCAGATCGCGAAAGGCTTTCTCGTCGAGCGCGCCGTTCCTGAACGGGGTAATCAAGGCCGTAAACGACCCCCGAAAGCTCGACTTGGCAGCCATCACGCGCTCCTGGTGCAGTGCAAACGCGGCATCGTGCCGCTTCGCTATTAATAACGCTTAAGAACCTTCGAAGAAAGCCCGGGTAGAATAGAAGAAAGCCCGGATAGAATAAGCGCCACATAAGTGTCGAAAGCGGCGGTGGCAGCGCGGCTGGAGTATCCGGTTCCGTCACCTGTTGGAATCCCTGCACATTAGGGTTTCGTCGACCCGATCAAGCGACTACCTATAAGTGCCGGATTCGATTCGCAGCCTGTAAGGACGATGTCCGCGACCCCGCCCGCGCCCCTGTTCTCCCGACCCAAGGACGGCCTTTGAACGCGCTTCGCCCGAACCAGCGTGAAAATCTGCGGAACGGAATCGGCCTGCGTCGGGTCTGGTCGCTGGGTATCGCGCTGATTGCCGCCGGCCTGATCGCATGTGCCGCGCCGTCGCTGGCGCAGACCAGTCCGCCGGCGGACAAGCCGGCCGCTGCAAAACCCGCAGCGAAGCCCGAAGTCAAAAAGCCGGAAGCAAAAAAGGCCGAAACCAAAAAGCCGGAACCGAAAAAAGCCGAGGCAAAAAAGCCCGGCAGCAAGGCCGACCCGAAAAAGCCCGACACCCGGAAAGCTGACGCGAAGCAGAAATCCGACAGCAAGAAGGTCGAGCCCAAGAAGGCTGACGCCAGGAATTACACGCCGCCGAAAGTCACGGGCGCAGCTACGGGCGCGGCCAGGAAAGACAAGAAAGAAACCCCTCCCAAGCCGGCGTCCGCCTCAAGGCCATCCCCGGCACCTGCTGCGGCGCGCGCGCCTGCGCCCATGCAGCTTGCACCGCCGCCGACGGCTGCACGCACGACGCAGGAATTGCGGCCTTCGGTTTCCGGCGGCGCGCCCGCGATGGGCGGCTCTGCGCCAATGGCCGCACCCAGCATTGCCGCCCCTGCCCCGACATCGCCGCCCCGCGAACGCCAGCAGCTTGTCGAAGCCTCCGGCCCGCCGCCGTCGGAATCCGACATCGCCTCGGTCAAGCGCGTCATCGAAATCATGCGCGCGGGCAACCGCGCCGAAGCCTTGCGGCTGGCCGACACCATCGAAGAGCCGGTATCGCGCAAGCTCGCCGAATGGATCGTGCTGCGCTTCGACGACAACTTCATCGGTTTCCAGCGTTACGCCAGTTTCGTCAATGCCAATCCGACCTGGCCGAGCGTCTCGCTGTTCCGCCGCCGCGCCGAAGCCACGCTGTGGCAGGAAAAGGCCGACAACGCGACCATCAAGGGTTATTTCGCCAGCAACGAGCCGATCACTTCCAAGGGCAAGCTCGCCTTGGCCCGCGCCCTGCTCGCAGCCGGCGACAGCGCGGGCGCGCAGGCACAGGTCCGCGATGCCTGGCGCTCGGATTCCATGACGGCGGAAATGGAAGCGCAGGTGCGCAACCAGTTCGGCGCCTTCATCGCCGCCGGCGACGACAAGGCCCGCATGGAAAACCGCCTCTATGCCAACGACGGCGCGGCCGGCCTGCGCGCCGCGCAGCGGCTCAACAACGCCCAGATCGCGATTGCGCGCGCCCGCACCGCCGTCACCTCGAAGGCCGGCAATGCGCGGGCGCTGGTCAGCGCCGTACCGAACGAGGCCCATGGCGACGCCGGCTATCTCTTCGCGCATGTCCAGATGCTGCGCCGCGAGGACAAGTTCGCCGAAGCCGCCCGCGTGATGGCCGGTATCACGCGCGACCCCGCGCTGCTGCAGAACACCGACGAATGGTGGATCGAGCGGCGGCTCCTGTCGCGCAAGCTCCTCGACGTCAACGACGCCAGGACCGCCTACGTGGTCGCGCGCGATGCACCGCTGCCCGAGAAGGACGTCTACCGCGTCGAGCGCGAATTTACCGCCGGCTGGATCGCGCTGCGCTTCCTGCATGACCATCAGGCCGCCATCGCGCATTTTGCGAAAATTCCGCAAGTCAGCAGCAATCCGATCTCGCTGGCGCGTTCCGGCTACTGGATGGGGCGCGCGCTCGAAGCCGCAGGCCGCCCGCAGGATGCCCGCAAGCAGTATGAAGCAGCGGCACGCTGGACCACCGCATATTACGGCCAGATCGCCCGCGCCAGGCTGGGCCTGGGCGAAATGGTACTCTACGCGCCGCAGGCTTTGACTTCGCAGCGCGCGTCAGTCGAACGTCTCGAACTCGTGCGCGCCGCCGAAATTCTCTACGCGCTCGACGAGCCTAACCTGATCCGTCCGCTGATGGCGGATCTCGGCGAACGGCTGGAAGATGTCGGCGCCCTCACTGCGCTGGGCGAGATTACCGCCCGCCAGAAGGATGCCCGCAGCATGGTGCTGCTCGGCAAGGCTGCGCTGGCGCGTGGCTATCCGTTCGGCCAGTACGCCTTCCCGACCGTCGGCATTCCGGACTACACGCCCATCGCCCCCAAGGTCGAACCGGCACTGGTGTTCTCGATCATGCGGCAGGAAAGCGGCTTCGATCCGCGCATCGTCTCGCCGGCCAAGGCCATGGGCCTGATGCAGGTCACGCCGGTCGCCGGCAAGGACACCTGCAAGCGCTTCAAGTGCACATTCGACGCCAATCGCCTGCTCAACGACAGCGCCTACAACCTCCAGATCGGCGCCGCCGAACTCGCCGGTGTGCTGTCGGATTATCGCGGTTCCTACATCATGACCTTCGCGGCGTATAACGCCGGACGCGGCAGCGTGCGCGAATGGGTCTCCCGCTACGGCGATCCGCGCGATCCGGGCGTCGATCCGATCGACTGGGTCGAGCGCATTCCGTTTTCTGAAACCCGCAACTACGTCCAGCGCGTGATGGAAAACCTGCAGGTCTACCGCATGCGGTTCGGCGGCACGTCCAAGCTGCTGATCGAGGCCGACCTCAAGCGCGGCGGCGAGACCAACTGACCGGGATTAGTTGAGGCCGACAGTCGTGCGGGCCTGCTCGGCCAGCACGACGCTCAACAACGAGCTATGGACTTCGAGATGCCCGTTGTAATCGATGAACCCGAGCTTGCGAAACTTGTTCATGAAATGACTGACGCGTGAGCGCGTTGTCCCGATCATCTCGGCGAGTGTTTCCTGGCTGATTTTTGCGATGATCGGCTCCGGTTTTCCGGCCTTGCCGAAATTCGCCAGCAGCAGAAGCACGCGCGCGAGCCGCCGCTCGGTGGAATTGAAGAGCTGGTCCACGAGGTCTTCTTCAATGCGCGCGTTTCGCGCCAGTATATGAGAGACAAACATTTTCGAAAACGCGGGTTCGTCCTGCAGCACCCGCATAACCTCGATCTTGTCCACCCGCATCGTCACGCATTCCGTCATCGCGACTGCGGTCGCCAGCCGCTTCGGCTGACCGATCAAACATCCTTCCCCGACAAACTCGTCTGCGCCCATGATCGCAACGACGGCTTCCTTGCCTTCCTTTGAAATGATCGTGACCTTGACCTTGCCCGACCGGATATAGAAAACCGAATCTGCGGCAGCGCCCTCCGCGAAGATGATCTGCTTCTTCGGGTGCTTGGCGACAACCCGGCCTTTGGCCGCCGTTTCCAGGAAAGATATCGGGCTGAACTTCACGCGCGCTTTCGATGGCTGTGAACCAGCTTTTGCACGAACGCGTGGCTTGGCGGTTTTGGACATTCGATTCCTGCGGTTTCGGGATTTGCCATCGTTCAAACAGATAGCGCAACGCACAGCCTACGCTTTGCAGCCAGACCGCACGGGGACCATTTCTGTCAGATATCGCCAATTAACGTCGCACATCCGGGAAAGTTCCACAAAAAGATTTTGGATGTGGCGCAGCAGCTTAAACGGGGAGCATTCCCGCCTGAGGGGCCTGAAAGTGAGCAAAATGCGACAGATTTCAACCGGCCGCAGCCCTAACAATGGCCGATGTCAGTCATCCAGTTCATACAGGGTTCGGCATTTTCTCCCGAAGACGTGCAGGTCATCGTCGCCGCCTATGAGAAGGCATGCGCCCGGCTGGCTCAGATCGAGCCGGTTGCAGGCATGGAGGAAACGCTCGCCAAGAAAATAATCGGCCTCGCGGAGCGCGGCGAGCGCGACCCGGAAGCAATGTGCTGGCGTGCGCTGGACGCCCTAAGCAACGCACCAGACGAGACGGGCGACCGGCGGATCGGATAGAAAGAAAATCCGATACTGCGCCGGAGGATCTGAAAAATGAGCGTGACCTACTACGTCGCCTTGCCGTTCATCCGCACCGAGGATGGTGTCGCCGCCGGACAGGCGCAGGAAATGCCGAGCGAACATGCGGCCATAAGGCGCGCCGAGGCGATGTCGCGCGAACCGGCCAATGCGGGCGCACTGGCGTTCAAGCGCAATGGCGACCCCAACATGGGGAATTTCAGCGACGCCGTGATCGTCAAGTCGTTCGGCACCGTGCCGGATAATCTGGACGAGCTATAAGGCGACCTGCCCACCCACGCCGGTTTGCGCGTATCACCTGCCCTGCGCTGCCGCACCCCCGCCATGCCACGGTTCTGCTTGACCCGGCCGCCGGATTTTTCCCAATAGGCTAGACTGCGACCGCATCCTGTAACCCGCGTAACGGCAGAACCGCGACCATGACCGAGCCCGTCAGCACCTTCATCAGCGCCCCCGACGGGTTAAAGCTGCATGTGCGCGAATACGGCCTGCGCAATGGAGCGCGGCCCCCCGTGGTCTGCCTGCCCGGCCTGACCCGCACCGCCGCTGACTTCGAGGAACTGGCAACCGCGCTTGCCGCCAGGGGCTATCGCGTGCTGGCGCTCGACAGCCGCGGCCGCGGCCTCTCTGAGTACGACAAGGATGCCAACAACTATTCACTCGCGGTCGAACTCGCCGACCTGATCGCCGTGCTGGCCGCGCGCGAGGCCCAGCCCGCGGTGTTCGTCGGCTCCTCGCGCGGCGGCCTGCTGACCATGCTGCTTGCCGCCGTGCAGCCCGCCAGCATCGCCGGCGCGGTCCTCAACGACATCGGCCCGGTGATCGAGCCCAGGGGCCTGATGCGGATCAAGGGCTATGTCGGCAAGACACCGCAGCCGCGCAACTTCGAAGAAGGCGCGGAAATCCTGCGCCGCATGTTCAGCCAGCAGTTCCCCGCGCTGACCGCCGACGGCTGGCTCGCCTTCGCCAGACGATCGTGGCGCGAGGACGGCAAACAGTTCGTGCCGACCTCCGACCCCAGGATCGCCAGGACGCTGGAGGGCTTCCAGCCGGAGAACCCGCTGCCCGCCATGTGGCTGCAGTTCGATGCGCTGTCCGGCGTGCCGGCGATGGTCGTGCGCGGCGCCAACTCCGATATCCTCACCACCGAGACCGTCGCCGCTATGAAGGCGCGCCGCCCAAGCCTCGTGACGCTGGAGGTCGCCGATCAGGGCCATACGCCGCTGCTGGCCGAGGACGACACCATCGGCAAGCTGATCGCCTTCATCGACAGCTGCGGCGCACCGCACTGACATTCCCGATCGACGCCTGATCCCCTCAAGGAAACGACGATGCAATTCACCTACTTCCACCTGATGCCGTGGACCGACCTCACGGAAGCGCCAACGCAATGGCCGGCGCGCAACGCCGAGTTCAACGGCGAACGCGGCACCGAGCTTTACGACACCTACATCAACTCCATGGCCTATGCCGAGGAATGCGGCTTCGACTGGGTCGCGGCGAACGAGCATCACTTCTCGCCCTACAGCATGATGGCGAATTGCAACCTCGTCGGCGCGGCGCTTACCCAGCGCACGAAAAACATCAAGCTCGCGATGCTCGGCAACCTGCTGCCGCTGCTCAACCCCGTCCGCGTCGCCGAAGAATACGCCATGCTCGACGTCATGAGCGGCGGGCGGCTGGTCGCGGGCTTCGTGCGCGGCATCCCGCACGAATACATCGCCTACAACGTTGCGCCGAGCGAAAGCCGCCAGCGCATGCGCGAGGCGCTGGCGCTGATCCAGAAGGCATGGACCGAGCCGGAGCCGTTCGGCTGGGAGAGCGAACATTACCAGTACCGCTCGGTTTCGATCTGGCCCAAGCCGCGCCAGAAGCCGCACCCGCGCATTCTCCTCTCGGCGAGCAATATCGAGTCGGCGGAATTCGTCGGCGAGCACCGCGCCATGCTCGGCATGGCCCTGATCGCCGACCTCGACGTCGCCGCGCAGACCATCGAGGCCTACCGCAAGGTCGCCCGCGCCCACGACTTCGACCCGACGCCGGACGATATCATCGTCATGCAGCAGACGGTGATTGCCGAGACCGACGCGGAAGCCCGCGCGCTGATGAAGCCGGCACTCGCCTACTTCCACGGCATCCTGATGCGCCCGCAGGCCGACGCCCAGCGCATCGTGCTGCAGAAGACCCGCTTCTTCGGCTCCGACGAGCAGCGCGACCTGTTCGTCGGCCGCCTCAACAAGCTCAAGGCCCGCACGCTCGAAGAGCAGATCGAGGCCGGCTCGGTGCTGTGCGGCTCGCCCGACAGCGTCGTCAAGCAGATCAAGAAGCTGCACCAGCGCCTCGGCGCCGGTCACATCGTCATGAACATGAAGATCGGCAACCTCGCGGACGTCGCCGTGAAGAAGAGCATGGAACTGTTCCGCGACAAGGTCCGCCCGCAAGTCGCCGGCATCTAGGTCGCCGGCATCTAATCTCAATTCAAGGAAACCAGAACATGTCCGATACCTTCATCCCGCGCGACGTCGCGCTTTCCTCCGGCCCGCTGCGCGTCTCCGAAGCCGGCCAGGGCCGCCCGCTGCTGCACCTGCACAGCGCCGGCGGACCGCGTTTCTCGCCGGTCGTGCAAAGCCTGACCAAAAAGCATCGCGTGATCTGCCCGTTCGTGCCCGGCTTCGACGGCACCGCGATGCATCCGGACGTAAAAACGATCACCGGCCTTGCCGACCTTTATGCCGAATTCATCCGCAAGGAATTTCCGGGCGGCAATGTCGATGTGATGGCGGAATCCTTTGGCGGCTGGATCGCGCTATGGCTTGCCGTGCGCCATCCCGATCTCGTCGATCATCTGGTGCTGGAAGGCCCTGCGGGCCTGCGCGCCGGCGGCAAGGGCGGCCTCCCCGCCGACGCCACTGAGCGCCACCGCCAGCTTTACGCGATGCCCGACCGCGCGCCGGCCGAGACGCGCAGCGACGCTGTCCTCACCGCCAACCGCAATGCCGTGATCGGGTATTCCGCCAGCACCGCGTTCGATCAGGCGCTCGCCGACAAGCTGCCGGAGATCTCCGCGCGCACGCTGATCGTCATGGGCTACAAGGAACAGATCATCCCGATCGAGACCGGGCATCTCCTCAAGGCGAAAATCCCGCACTCGCACCTGACCTACGTGTTCGGCGCGGCGCATGCCGTCGAGTTCGACCAGCCTGCCAGGGTCGGCACGCTGGTGGCGGATTTCCTCGAGCGCGGCGAGAGCTTCATCGTGCGCGAGACGGCGGTGGCGTAGGCCACGGATTTATTCGGCAAAGATGGAACCGGAGGTATGGGAACGCCGTTAGACCCGCCGTGTTCGCCGTCAGCACCCCTGAGACCATTTGAGGGACTTCACGAAGGGAGGATTTCTGGTTCATCGTAGCCGCAAGGAGCGAAGATGAAACAGAAACCCGGACCGGGCAAAGCGCCCGCAGAACAAGTGCTGAAGGACATTCGGCGT
>CANJBX010000104.1 GCA_947472885.1 Hyphomicrobiaceae bacterium | reverse complement strand
GAGGACGAATCCGACCAGCACAAAGGCCACGCAGGCCACCGGGCGGAAGGAGAAACGCACTTCCGCGTTTATATTGTGGCGGAGGCCTTCCGGGGGAAGAGCCGGATCGACCGCCACCGCATGATTAATTCAGCGCTGGCTGCGGAACTCTCAGGCGGTGTACATGCGCTCGCCATCCACGCCAAGGCGCCGGGCGAAGCAGGTGTCTAACGCCCCGACAGCTGTTCAGCCAGGAAAGTCTTGATCTCAGCCTGATCGACATTGGGCTCGACGAAGGATTTACCGATACCGCGCGCGAGAATCAGCGCCAGCTTGCCGCGCTTCACTTTCTTGTCCTGCGCCATCAACTCCAGCAGGCCATCCGGCCCGGGCAATTCGCCGGAAATGTCGGACAGGCGAGTCGGCAAACCGACATCGGCAAGATGCCGGGCGACGCGTTCGGCTTCCGCCACCGGCATCAGGCCGCTCTTTGCGGAGAAGGCGAATGCCAGCGTCATACCAACCGCTACGCCCTCGCCATGCAGCAGGCGGTCCGAGAAGCCGGTCGCGGCCTCCAAAGCGTGGCCGAAGGTGTGGCCGAGATTAAGCAAGGCCCGCTCGCCGCTTTCGCGCTCGTCGCGAGTGACCACGCCAGCCTTGGCACGGCAACTCACGGCGATGGCATGTTCGCGCGCTGCACCACCGGTAAATATTTCCCGCCAGTTGGCTTCCAGCCAGGTGAAGAAAGCTTCGTCGGCGATCAGGCCATACTTCGCCACCTCAGCATAACCGGCGCGAAATTCGCGCGCAGGCAAGGTATCGAGCAACGCGGTATCGGCCACCACCAGGATCGGTTGCTGGAAAGCGCCGACGAGATTCTTGCCATGCTGCGAATTGATGCCGGTCTTGCCCCCAACGGAAGAATCGACCTGCGCGAGCAACGTCGTCGGCACCTGCGCCACTTCCAGTCCACGGCGCACCACGGCCGAAGCGAAACCGGCGAGATCGCCCACAACACCGCCGCCCAGAGCGACCACGACATCGCCGCGCTCGATGCGCTCGGCGATCAGGGTTTCGCAGACGCGCTCGAACACGCGGAAGCTTTTCGATTTCTCGCCTTGCGGCACGATGATGCGGACCGAGCTGATGCCGGCCTCGCTCAATGCCGCTTCTGTCATATCGAGATACAGCGGCGCCACAGTGGAATCGGTGACGATAGCGACGCGCACATTCGGACGGATCGCGGCGAGCCGCTTGCCAAAAGACGCCAGCAGTCCGCGCCCGATCGCGATGTCATAGGCGCGATCGCCCAGCGGCACGTTGACGATCACCGGTTCGCCGGGACGCGAAGGCGCGGTCATACGCTTGCTCCCGCGCTGACGCCTGCCAGCCGCTGCGCCACAGCAACGATGATTTCTCCGATGATCAGCTCATGCGGCACGTCGCGCGAATGCACGGTGACATCCGCTTCGGTATAGACCGGATCGCGCTCCTGCATCAGCTGCCGCAGCGTCTCGCCCGGATCGTCGGTCTTCAGCATCGGCCGGTCGTTGCGTCGCTTAATGCGTTTCATCAGCACGTCGTAATCCGCTTTCAGCCAAACCGAAACGCCTTTGACACGGATCGCCTCGCGCGATTGCGGATTCATGAAGGCCCCGCCACCGGTTGCCAGCACCTGGGGTCCGCCGTCCAGCAGGCGGGCGATCACCCGCGCCTCGCCGGCGCGAAAGTAAGGCTCGCCGTGCTTGGCAAAGATATCCGTGATGCTCATGCCCGCCGCGCGCTCGATTTCGGTGTCGGCATCGACGAATGGCAGGTTCAGCCGTTGCGCCAGTTTGCGGCCGATGGAGGATTTACCCGCCCCCATCATGCCAACCAGCACCAGCGAGCGGGACCCGAGGGCCGTCAGCAGCTGTGCGTCGGAATCGGCTGTCATAGGGTCTTTGATGGTCGTCATGGGTGTCGGGATACGGTCTCGAAAACGCCGCCATGGTTCCTTAAACCATAAGAGCGTTTTCAAGCGAAGTGGGAACCGGTTCGCGTTAAGAAAACGCGTATATTCTTATGTTAGCGCGCGTTCGGACGCAAAATCGGTACCCACTTTTGCTGAAGGCGCGCGAACTACAAGCGGAACGGGGGTCTTGTCAGGACCACGGTTCCGTGGTCGTTGTCCCCATGGCCCCACGGCGGGCTGCGTGAGCCACCCATGCCTAGCCTATTCCGATTCCTGGTGTTTCTCGGGGTCCTGAGCGGTCTGGCTTATGGCGCGGTGTTTTCGCTGGCCCGCTTTGTGGAGCCGAAACAGCGCGATATCACCTTCACCGTCCCGAACGATAAATTTTACAAGAACCACTGACGCTTCCAGCGAAGAGTGCGCTCATTGAAAATGAGCGCATAATCTGATCCGAAAACCGGTACCCACTTTTCGGGATCATGCGCGTGCCCCGCCCAACAAAATCATCCGACCAGACGCTGATCGCGCTGTTTTTGGACATGCTCGCGGCGGAGCGCGGCGCAGGGGTCAATACGCTCTCGGCCTACCGGCGCGACCTCGAGGATCTGTCCTCGACGTTGTCGGCCGACGGCAACAGCATCGCCAAAGCGGAAACCGACGATCTGCGCGGTTATCTCGGCACGCTGGCGAAGCGCGGCTTCAAAGCGTCGTCGGTGGCGCGGAGGCTTTCCGCCATTCGCCAGCTCTATCGATTCCTCTATGCGGAAAGCCATCGGCCTGACGATCCCGCGGCGGTGCTGGATGGGCCGAAACGCGCGCTGACGCTGCCGAAAGTCCTGTCGATTGCCGACGTGGATTTATTGCTCACCTACGCACATGACGAAGCCACCGATGCAAAGCGTCCGGCGCCGGAACGCCTGCGCGCGATGCGGCTCGCGTGTCTGCTCGAAGTGCTTTACGCCACCGGGCTGCGCGTTTCCGAACTCGTCGCGCTGCCGGTTTCAGCCGCGCGGCAGGATGCGCGCATGCTGATGGTGCGAGGCAAGGGCGACAAGGAACGGATGGTGCCGCTCAACGAAACTGCAAAGCGCGCGATGACCGATTACTTGAAACTGCTTGCGGCGCGAAAGGATCGCGCCGAGACCAAATGGCTGTTTCCGTCGTTCGGCGAGAGCGGCCATCTCACCCGCCAGCATTTTGCACGCGACCTGAAAGCGCTCGCGGCCAAGGCCGGCCTCAAACCGGCGCAGGTCAGCCCGCATGTGCTCCGCCATGCCTTTGCCAGCCATCTCCTGCACAACGGCGCCGACCTGCGGGTGGTGCAGACGCTGCTTGGCCATGCCGATATTTCAACCACGCAGATTTATACCCATGTACTGGAGGAACGGCTGAAAAGCCTGGTCCGCGACCTCCATCCGTTGACTGATAAGTAACGAGAAATACGTCAAAAGGCCTTTGCTTGACTTGAATGCGGCTGCGGGCCAGTTTCCGCCGCCTGTGGCGCAACCCCTCGATTGGCGCGATTTTTAAAGGCTTCATGCGTAGCTATCTCGACTTCGAAAAACCGATTGCCGAACTCGACGCCAGGGCGGACGAGCTGCGCACCGTCGCGCCCGAGGGCGATTCCGTCGCCGTATCGGAAGAAATCACGCGGATCGAGGCCAAGGCCACGCAGACGCTGAGGGACCTCTACGCCAACCTGACGCCGTGGCAGAAAGCACAGGTCGCGCGGCATCCGCAGCGGCCGCATGCGATCGATTACATCAACGCGCTGATCACCAACTGGCAACCCTTCGCGGGCGACCGCAAATTCGGTGAGGATGCCGCCCTGATGTGCGGCTTCGGCCGCTTCCGCGGCGAACCGGTCTGCATTCTCGGCAATGAGAAGGGCTCGAACACCGAAGCGCGTCTCAAGCACAATTTCGGAATGGCGCGTCCGGAAGGTTATCGCAAGGCGGTCAGGCTGATGGAAATGGCCGATCGCTTCGATATTCCCGTGATTTCTCTCGTCGATACCGCCGGCGCCTATCCCGGCATCGATGCCGAGGAACGCGGCCAGGCCGAGGCCATCGCGCGTTCAACCGAGGCCTGCCTCAATCTCGGCGTGCCGAATGTTGCTGTCGTCATCGGTGAAGGCGGCTCCGGCGGCGCCATTGCAATTGCCACCGCGAACCGCGTGCTGATGCTGGAACACGCGATCTACAGTGTGATCTCTCCGGAAGGCGCCGCCTCCATCCTCTGGCGGGACACTTCGAAGGCGCAGGACGCCGCAACCAACATGAAAATCACCGCCCAGGATCTGGAACGGTTCGGCATCCTCGATGCCATCGTGACAGAACCGGTGGGCGGCGCGCATCGCGACCCGCAAGCGGTGATCGCCACAACCAGCGATGCCATTGCCGAAGCCCTCGGCGAATTGCGTGTGCTGAACCAGGAGACTTTGCGCCGGCAGCGGCGGGAGAAATTCCTGGCCATCGGCCGCAATCTGGGCTGATCCCATCGCCTTAGTGTCGGCATAAACCCATGTCTTCATGGGCAAACTTTGAGGCGGGCCGGTACCATTTTGAGGGCGGGGGCGGAAATCTTAACAGAATCCAGCAATCCGGAACCAAGTTTACCCTTTGTTCACCATGAGGGTGTTGAACCTTATGCTGGGGAAATCAACACCTTGCGACCAAGCCGCCTTATGGCTAACGATTGCTCAATGAAGGCTTGGGGACCCTCCACCCATCGGGGAGTAATGCGTTGATCCGTAGCTCTTCGGCCCGCGCCGTGCTGGCTTCGGTAGCGATTGCTGCCGCTATTGCCCTTGGCGGCTGCGATACCGACAACGCCGATCCGTCTCTCGCGCTCAAGGCCATGAAGCCGATCTCGCCGAAGACGATGAGCGAGATAGCCGAAAAGAACATGACCAAGGAATCTCCGATCCTTGTGCGTCTGTTCAAACAGGAATCCGAACTCGAAGTCTGGAAGCAGGACAACACCGGTCAATTCGCCTTGCTGAAAACCTTCCCGATTTGCCGCTGGTCAGGCGATCTCGGTCCGAAGGTGAAAGAAGGCGATCGGCAGGCGCCTGAGGGGTTCTACAACCTCACCCAGGCGAACATGAATCCGTCTTCGCAATACTATCTCGCCTTCAACATCGGCTTTCCCAACACTTACGACAGAGCCAACGACCGCACCGGCAATTTCCTGATGATCCACGGCGACTGCTCGTCGCGCGGTTGTTACGCGATGACGGATGAGCAGATCGCAGAGATCTATGCACTCGCCCGCGAATCTTTCTTCGGCGGCCAGCGCTCCTTCCAGATCCAGGCGTATCCATTCCGCATGACGCCGGTGAACATGGCCAAGCATCGCGGCAATCCGAACATGCCGTTCTGGAGAATGCTGAAGGAAGGCTACGACCACTTCGAAGTGACGCGGCAGGAGCCGAAGATCGACGTCTGCGAGAAGCGCTACGTCTTCAACGCCGGCACACCGGCAGGTGGTGCGGCTCCAAAATTCAGCCCGCGCGCGCAGTGCCCGATTTACGAAGTGCCTGCCGAGATCGCTTCCGCGGTTGCCGAGAAGAAAAAGAAGGATGATTTCCAGATCGCACAGCTGATTGGTCGCGGCACACCGGCCGCTCCGATCAAGATGGCGACCGATGGTGGCATGCACGAAGTGTTTGCAAACGCGCTGCAAGGTGGACGTGCTGTGAAGGGCGCCGATGGCGACCTCGAGCGCATCGTTTCCCCGTCCCGCTCATTGCCCGGCACCATCCCGCCGACAGTGAATCCGCCTTCGAACGTTTTGATGGCTGCCGCCCCTCCTGTGGTCGCCGCCCCGCCTGCTCCTCCCGCCGCTGTGGCGCAGCCTGCTTCCCCGCCGCGTTCCAACACCATCGTGGCGAACGCCCCGGCAGCGCAGCCTGCGGCACGCCCGGCCCAGGCCGCTTCCGTCGTCCAACCGAAACAGACCGCCGCCGTGTCCGTGCCCGGCGTCGATGCCACGAAGAAATTCCTCGGCAGCCTGTTCACCGCGAAGGACAAGCAGCCGCAAACGCAAACGGCTTCCGCAACGCCAACCGCACCGGCACCCGCTGGAAAACCCGTCGATCTGCGCGGCTCCAGCGCCGCCGTCCCGCGCCCGCTGGGCCTGCCGCCCGCCAAGCCCAAAACGACGTCCGTGGCAGAGGCCAAGCCGATGCCGCTGCCTGAGCCGGTAGAAGCCGCACCGCGCGCTGCCAATCCCGGCGCGATCCGGCAGCCGTCTTCGGTTTCAGCGTTTAATGGCCCGCCTCAGACCGGCAACGGTGGCCTCTTGTCCGGTGCAGCTCCGGTCATTCCGTCCGGCAGCTTTGGCGGCAGCTGGCGCTAAGTCATATCCGTTGGATAATAAAAAACGGCCGGGATTTCCCGGCCGTTTTTTATTGTGATCGCAGCAGGCGCTCAGGGCATGATCCCGAAAAGTGGGAACCGGTTTTCGGGATCATGCCCTACCAAGAGAAACGACGAGTCTGATTCAACTCTGTTGAATCAGACTCTAGGCGTAGCGCCCATGGCAGTGCTTGTATTTCTTGCCCGAACCGCACGGGCAGTTCTCGTTGCGGCCGACCTTGCCCCAGCTTGAAGGATTTTGCGGATCGCGAGCAGCCGCCGGCTCGCCATTGCCGGCCATAGCGGGAACCAGCCGCGCCTGCGCGCCGAATTCATCCTCGCCGGTCAGCGGATCGATCTTGTGCGCTTCCATATAGGGAAGCTGCTGCTCTTCCTGCTGCGGTTGCTGAACGATCTCGACGCGCATGAGCTGCGACGTCACATTCTCGCGCAGGCCCGCAATCATGCTCTCGAACAGGCTGAAGGCTTCCGCCTTGTATTCGTTGAGCGGATCGCGCTGGCCGTAACCGCGCAGGCCGATGACCTGGCGCAGATGCTCAAGCATCAGGAGATGCTCGCGCCAGAGGTTATCGAGCGTCTGCAACAGGATCGTCTTTTCCACGTAGCGGATGACGTCCGGTCCCCATTGCGCGACCTTGCCGGCCATCGCTTCATCGGAACGGCGCTCGACGCGGGTGAGAATTTCCTTGCCGGCGATGCCTTCTTCCTTGGCCCACTGATCCACCGGCAAATCGAGCGCCAGGACGCGCGTAAGTTCTTCCTTCAGACCCGCCGTATCCCACTGCTCGGGATAGGCGTTTTCCGGCACATGCTTGCTGACGAGATCCTCGACCACCGCACGGCGCATGTCGGCCACGGTTTCCGCCACGTTCTCGTCGCGCATCAGATCGATGCGCTGGTCGAAAATGACCTTGCGCTGATCGTTCATCACGTTGTCGAACTTGAGCAGGTTTTTGCGGATGTCGAAGTTACGCGCCTCAACCTTCTGCTGGGCTTTTTCCACGGCCTTGTTGATCCAGCTATGGACGATCGACTCGTTCTCTTTCAGCCCAAGGCGTTGCAACATGCCATCGAGCTTATCGGTGCCGAAGATGCGCATCAGGTCGTCTTCGAGCGACAGGAAGAATTTGGAATGGCCGGGATCGCCCTGACGGCCGGAGCGGCCACGCAGCTGGTTGTCGATGCGCCGGCTTTCATGGCGTTCCGAGCCCAGAACGAACAGGCCGCCCGCGGCAAGCGCCTTGTCTTTTAGCGTCTCGATCTCGGCCTTGATGACGGCGGTCTGCGCCTCGCGTGCTTCCGCCGACAATTCCTTGAGCTCCTCGCGGATGCGCATGTCGGCGTTGCCGCCGAGCTGAATGTCGGTGCCGCGGCCCGCCATGTTGGTCGCAATCGTCACACCGCTCGGAACGCCGGCCTGCGAAATGATATAGGCTTCCTGTTCGTGATAGCGCGCATTGAGAACCTGGTGCGGAACCGGCGTTTCTAAAGCGCTGATCTTGACGAGATATTCGCCGAGCTCCTTGGTGCGCGCCGCGTGCTTGAGCACCTGCTCGTTCTTTTCAGCCTTTTCAGCCTCCAGAACCTGCTTGGCTTCGGCAATCATGTCGGCGCCGATTTTCTTGATCAGCTTCCGGTCCTTGAGTTGCTCCGAGAGCAATTCCGATTTTTCGATCGACACCGTGCCGACCAGAATCGGCTGGCCGCGCTTATGGCAGTCGGCGATCTGGATAATGATCGCCCGGTATTTCTCGGCGGCAGTGCGATAGACCTCGTCGTCGTCGTCGATACGAACCATCGGCCTGTTGGTCGGCACTTCGAGCACTTCGAGATTGTAGATGTCCATGAACTCGTCGGCTTCCGTAAGCGCCGTGCCGGTCATGCCGGCAAGCTTCTCATACATGCGGAAGTAGTTCTGGAAAGTGATTGAGGCGAGCGTCTGGTTTTCCGGCTGGATCGTCTGGTGCTCTTTCGCCTCCAGCGCCTGATGCAGGCCTTCGGAATACCGCCGTCCCGGCATCATGCGGCCGGTGAACTCGTCGATGATCACCACTTCATCGTTGCGGACGATGTAGTCCTTGTCGCGCTGGAACAGCTTGTGTGCCCGCAGCGCCTGATTGACGTGATGCACGGTCGAGACGTTCTCGACGTCGTAGAGATGATCGCCCTTGAGCAAACCTGCGTCGCGCAGCATCTGCTCCATCTTCTCCATGCCGACTTCGGTCAGGTTGGTGGTGCGCTGCTTCTCGTCGAGCTCGTAGTCTTCCTTCGAAAGCTTGAGGAGATACGCGTCGATGGTGTTGTAGAATTCCGAACGGTCTTCGAGCGGACCGGAAATGATCAGCGGCGTACGCGCTTCGTCGATCAGGATTGAGTCGACTTCATCGACGATGGCGAAGATGTGCCCGCGCTGGACCATGTCCTCCAGCCGGTACTTCATGTTGTCGCGCAGATAGTCGAAGCCGAGCTCGTTGTTGGTGCCGTAAGTGACGTCGCAGTCGTAGGCTTTCTTGCGCTCCTCGTCATCGATCCCGTGAACGATGATGCCGGTGGTCAGGCCGAGGAAGCCATAGACCTGACCCATCCATTCGGCGTCGCGTTTGGCGAGATAGTCGTTGACCGTAACCACATGAACGCCGCGGCCGCTCAGGGCATTGAGATAGACCGGCAGCGTCGCCACCAGCGTTTTGCCTTCGCCGGTTTTCATTTCGGCGATCTTGCCTTCATGCAGGATCATGCCGCCGACGAGCTGCATGTCGAAATGGCGTTGGCCGAGCGCGCGCTTGGCCGCTTCGCGAACCGTGGCGAAAGCGGGCACCAAAATGTCATCGAGGGTTTTGCCCTCGGCGAGCTGCGCTTTGAAGGTCGCCGTGCGTGCGCGCAGCTGATCGTCTGTCAGCTTGATGAGCTCAGTCTCGAGCGCGGTGATCGCATCGACGCGCGACTGATAGTTCCGGATGCGCCGTTCGTTCGAGGAACCGAACAGCTTGCGGGCGAGACCACCAATCATCGAAATCCTTTCGGGCATCGCGCGCCGGGGCTTTCAGCCACGTCCGGCCTCACGATCCAACCATTCACACCGCTTCGGCTACGCCACCGCAGCCTGACCGACCCTGCCACATCATTATGGAATTGCAGCACTTTTCGGGCTTTC
>CANJBX010000103.1 GCA_947472885.1 Hyphomicrobiaceae bacterium | reverse complement strand
CGACAATCTCTCCGCCGGCATCGGTTTCCCCCTGGTTGCCAGGGAGACCGATCACCTGTTTCGACTGTCGACGGGAGTCCTCTCTACGACGCCATCACCTGCTGTCCGCAATCACCGGATTACTGTCCGCGTTGCACCGGTTTCCGCACTACACTCCGCACTGAAGGCATTGACGTTCGTCAGGGCATTGCGAGGAGGCCATTGGCCGACGATGCAAGCCTTGGCAATCCTTGTCAGATTGGTACGCGCCTGACCGGGGTTGTTTCGCTTTACTCGCAATGACGGGTTCGTCCCGATTTGGCCAATAAACGCATAGCGGACCCGTTGCCGCCGCTGCCCACTGGGGCATCGTGGCGGTTTCGGAATCCCGGGGATTACCCTATATTGCCGATAACCCGGTTTTTTGCCCGTTTCGATGGAGGAATACCCATGTCGGTCGCAGTCGTACCCAACGATAGCAAGCACAACCTCAAGGCGGTGCGCGAAGCGTACTATGACAAGATTTCCAAGTACGACATGGCTCCCCTCTGGGAAGTTCTGAAGAACGTCGTGACCAAGGAACCCAAGACCAAGTGCACGCCGGCGCTGTGGAAGTTCACCGACGTCCAGAAGCTGATGGGCGAGGCCGGTGACGTGATCACCGCCGAGGAAGCCGAGCGCCGCGTGCTGGTGCTCGAAAACCCGAACCTGCGTGGCCAGACCCGCATCACCAATTCGCTGTTTGCCGGCATCCAGCTCATCATGCCGGGCGAAGTTGCGCCGGCCCATCAGCACGTTGCTTCCGCCATCCGTTTCGTGCTGGACGGCGAGGGTGCCTACACGGCCGTCAAGGGCGAGAAGGCCAACATGTCGCCGGGCGACTTCATCCTGACGCCGAACTGGGCGCCGCATGACCACGGCAATCCGTCGGACAAGCCGATGCTGTGGCTCGACGTACTCGACCTGCCGACGGTCAATCACTTTGAAACGTCGTTCATGAATCACTTCGACGAGGCGGTGCAGGCCACGAAGCGAAGCGAGGGCGACTCGCTGGAGTTTTATGGCTCAGGCGTTCTGCCGGATGGGGCGGAAGTCAGCAAGATCAGCCCCGTCATCAACTACACCTACGCCCGTACCCGCCCGATTATCGAACGCCTGATGAAGGCCGGTGACATCGACAAGCGTCACGGCGCGCGCGTGCGTTATGCCAACCCGACGACGGGCGGCTGGGCGCTGCCAACCATGGGCGCGCACCTCGCCCTGTTCCCGCAGGGCTTCAAGGGCGAACCCTACCGCTCGACCGACGGCACCATCTTCGTGTGCGCCGAAGGCAAAGGGCATACCAAAATTGGCGAAGAGACGTTCGAGTGGACCAGGAACGACGTGTTCGTGGTGCCGCCGTGGGCGCGCTACAGCCACACCGCCGACAAGGAGTCGGTGCTGTTCTCGATCTCGGATCGTCCGATGCAGGAAGCGCTCGGCATCTGGCGCGAAGACGCGTAATCGCTGAACGCATGTTCTCATGTCCCGGACGAGCGCCGCGATGGCGGCGCGAAGATCCGGGACCCGGGGCCAGGTTTTCAAAAATATGTTAATTTTAAACCGCGGCCTTCAAGCCGCGGTTTTTTTCTGGGCCCCGGATCGCCGCTTGCTATGCTCGCTTGTCCGGGACATGAGAGTTGAGAATGCCGCCACGCTTCACCCATGATGCTTTCCCGCAACGCGTTGTCTTTGCCGCCGGCGCGATCTCACAAGTCGAAGCCGAAACCGAACGCCTCGGCATTTCCCGCGCGCTGGTGATCGCAACGCCCGGCAGCGGCGAGCGGCTGGGCGCAAAGGTTGCCGCGCAGCTCGGCCCGCGCGCGGTGGGCCTGCATGCGAAGGCTGTCATTCATGTGCCACGCGCGGTTGCCGAAGGCGGACTTGCCGCCGCTAAGGCCGCAAGTGCCGACGGCCTTGTCGCGGTCGGCGGCGGGTCGGCCATCGGGCTTGCGAAGATCATCGCGCGCGATACCGGCCTGTCGATCCTTGCGGTGCCGACGACTTATTCAGGTTCTGAGGCGACGCCAGTGTGGGGCACCAGCGATGGCGACCGTAAGACGACCGGCAAGGACAACAAGGTGCTGCCGCGCACCATCGTCTACGATCCCGAACTCACGCTGGCGCTGCCGGCTAATGTCACGGCCGCCAGTGCGATGAACGCGATGGCGCACTGTGTCATGGGCCTGTGGTCGCCGGATCGCACGCCGGTCACGGTTGTTTTCGCGACGGAAGCGATGCGGCGCTTCGGCGATCATCTCAACAAAGCCGTTGCGAATGGCCAGGATATCGACAGCCGCAGCGAATGCCTGATCGCGTCATGGCTGGCCGGGACTGTGCTGACGGCGGGCACCGGACTGAACCACAAGCTCGCCCATGTGCTGGGCGGCTATGGCCTGCCGCATGCGGAAACCCATGCGGTGCTGCTGGCCCATACGACGCGCTTCAACCTTGCGGCCAATACCGATGCCAATACGCGGCTCACGGAAGCATTGCGCGCCAGGGACCCCGCTGCGGCACTTGAAAACATGCTGCATGGCTTTGGCATTCCGCGCCGCCTGCGTGACCTTGGCTTCACCGAAGCGAGAATCCCAGATGCGGCGGTACAGATCGACGCGCTGAAAATCACCGCGCCGCGCCCGGTTTCGGCGGAAGACGCACGCGCGCTGTTGCTGGCTGCATACTAGCTCCGCCGGGCAAGCGCAGCTCCCGCTTCACAATTCGATTTCGCCCCCTCGACGGCTATCCGGCCTGTGCTAAGTTGTCGCACTTTAAAAAGACGGCAAAAATTCAGGGAGGCTGAGGATGAGGCGGACTCTACAAGCGTCTTTCGTGGCTGCATGCGCACTGGGTTGCGCGATGCCGGCGCTGGCACAGCAGCAAAAAATCGGTGCGCCGCCGGAAGCCAGGAACATGCGCCTCGTCGGCATGAACGATTTGCAGGCGCGCAGCGGCTATCAACCGACCATCCAGAAGCAGGGCAGCCGTTACATTGCCTACATCGGGCACCATGGCGGCACGCCGGATGTTCCCAAGCCGATGAATCCGCTGACCGGACAGGCCGAATTCAACGGCACCTCGATCCTCGATGTCACCGATCCGGCGCATCCGAAGTACCTCAAGCATATCCCCGGCCTCCCAGGGAATTACGAGGAAGGCGGGGCGCAGATGGTGCGCATCTGTCCGGGTGCGAGCCTGCCGAAGGGCGACAAGAACAAGTTTTACATGCTGCGCGTGTTTGGCGGGCAGGGTCACGAAATCTGGGACGTTACCGACCCGGCGAATCCCTCGATCATCACGCGCATCACCGGCGGGCTGCGCGACACCCACAAGAACTGGTGGGAGTGTGACACCGGCATCGCGTTCCTCGTCTCGGGCGTGGAAGGCTGGCGCGTCCGCCGCATGACGCAAGTCTATGACCTTAGTGATCCCGCCAAGCCGGTGAAGATCCGCGACTTCGGCCTGCCGGGCCAGGAACCGGGCGCGACCGGCACGGTGCCGACCGAACTGCACGGCGCAATCTCGACCGGGCCGAAGGGCAACCGCGTCTACATCGGTTACGGCACCAACAAGGGCGGCGTTCTCCAGATCATTGACCGGGAGAAGCTCATCAATGGTCCGAAAGAGCCGACGCCGGAGAACCTGAAATATCCCGAGATCGGCCGGATGGACATGACGCCGCTGAACGGCGCGCACACCACGTTCCCCATGCTGAAAATGTCGGTCGCCGAATTCGCGCCGGACAAGCGAGGTGCGACGCGGGATTTTGTGATGATCGTGGATGAAAGTCTCGTCAACGAATGCCAGGAAGCGGAAACGCGGCAATTCGTCTGGTTTGCTGACGTCACGGTTGAGAACAAGCCGATGGTGGTTTCCAACTTCATGGTGCCCGAGAAGAGCGGAAACTTCTGTCAGCGCGGCGGGCGCTTCGGTTCGCATTCGTCGAACGAGAGCATGGCGCCGATCTATCTCGGCAAGACTGCGTTCATCACCTACTTCAATGCCGGTGTACGTGCGGTCGATGTGCGCGATCCTTATGCGCCCAAGGAGATTGGCTACTTCATCCCGCCGATCACCAAGAACACCGACAAGCGGTGCATCAAGGTCGATGGCAAGGATGTCTGCAAGGTCGCGATCCAGAGCAACAATGTCGAAACCGACGACCGCGGCTATGTCTACGTCGTCGATCGCGCCAACACGGGCTTGCATATCGTCGAGCTGACGCCTGCGGGCAAGAAGGCGGCGGGGGTGAAGTAAGAGTCTGAATCCGGGCTGCGCTTATCCCTCCTCGCGTAGCGGGGAGGGATAAGCAAGCGTTACGCCTTCTGGACGTCAAAACCTTCCTTCGTCATCTTGATGCGTCCGGTCGCGACCGCACCGACCCAGCGCGCCGTCGCCGGCAAGCCGCCGAACGAAAAGAAGTGCGGATGGATATTGCCGAGCTTGTCCTCAAGTTCGGCGAGCGCGCGGACGATGGGGTCAGCCGTCGAGGCGCCGATCATGTTCTTGACGAGGCCGATGTTGCTCATCAGGCCGCGCGTCGAAGCCTTCACGCCGCAGATGCGCGCGAAGCGTAAAAGCGTCGTCATGCTGGTTGGGCCGGCGAGGCCAATACTGACCGGATTGTCGATGCCGCGCTGGCGCAGCTTCGTCACCAGTTCGACGATGGGGTCGGTGCTCATGGTGAACTGCGTCACGATCCGCACGCCAAGACCGGCATCGGCTGCGGCCTTGAGCTTGTCGGTCAGTGCCTGCTCAAGTGCGGCGTCCGCAATGCGCGGATGGCCGTCCGGGTAGCCGGAAATGCCAATCTCGGTGATGCCAAGCCGCTGCAGCGCACCGCTCCGGATGGCGGCAAGCGCATCGGACAGCGTGCCCTCTGGCTGCTCGCGGTCGCCAGCGATCACCAGCGCGCGTTTAACGCCAGCCCCGTCGATCAGCTTGCGGAGATGGTCTTCCATTGCCGTGACGGAGAAGAAGTTGCGCACGGCAAGGTGCGGCACCGGCTCGTAGCCCGCGCCGTGCAACATGCTCGACGTCGTGACCTGCTCGTCGAGCGGGCGTGAGGGAATCGCGCTGACATAGATCGCGCTGCCGGGCGGCGTCACGCCGGCAACCTCGGCCAGTTCCTGTTCGGACAGGCGGGTCGTCTCGAACGATGCCTTGCGGGCAAACGCCGAGATCCGGGCAACAGCGTCCTGCTTCGCGCCCTCGGATGCTGAGGGCGCGCCAGTGGCCGATGTCATGGTTTCTGTCCTGGTGGACGGGAGATTTTACTCGCGGCGGCGCGAGATCACGTAGGACTCATCCCAGAACCACAGGCCGCCGTGCTTGCGCAGCACTTCGCGGGTGGCTTCGAGATATTTGGCGTCGTTCTGCGCTTCCGCCAGTCGTTCGTCTTCGACCTGCGAAACGTAGACCGCCGCGTTCCACGCGGCGAACGCCGTCGAGGTGCCGATCGAGCCTTCGACTTCCGACGGCAGCGTATGCATGTCGTAGCGAAACAGCGCGCGGTTGTCGGCGTAGACGTTGAAGTTGAGTTCGCGTCCCGCCGGTCCGAGTTCGGCCTTCACCGCCTTCAGGATCATGTGGCGGTCGTGGATGAATGGGTTGTCGCCCGGCCATACCTTCTGGACGATCTCGGCGGCAGGGTCCTGTCCATAGGACTGGATCGCGATCATGCGGCCACCCGGGCCAAGCGCGCGGGCGAGCGGCGCGATGACGCGCTTGACCTTGAAGTCGAGCGAGGCGCGCGCGCGATAGGGCTGCGAGGCGATCACGAGGTCGTAGCCGGCCATCGTGCCGCCGGGCTTCGGCAGCATCGGCTCAAGCAGGAACTTGTGGTCTTCGCGGTAGATCACGAGCACGACCGGGCGCTCATAGGTCGGGTTGCCGGTCTTCGGCGACACGCCGGCCTTCCAGGCGTCGGCCAGGAACGGTTCGAGTTCGGCGATCTGGCTGTCGAATTTGAAGGCATTGTCGCCCTGCAGACGAATCTCATGCCAGATCATGCTGGAAGCGGCATTCATCGACTTCACCGCAAGCCACGGCGCGTCGGCGTAGTTCAGGTTCGTCAGCACGACGACGGTGGCGGGATGTTCGTAGAAGCGATCCGCCAGCTTTGACATGGTCAAGCGGACGTCTTCGAGGCTGATTTCCTTGCCAACCACATAGAACGGCGTGGTGGGGAAACGGTCATGCATCGAGCGCATCACGCGCGCCAACACGCTGCCGTCGCCAACGCCGGCGTCAAACAGGCGCAGCGCCGGGGGCCGCGGGTGAAGGTTCGGCAATTCCTGTGAAATGCGGTTTGCCACCACCAGTTTTTCACTCGTGGTGTTCACGAACAGCAGGTATTTCTGGCGATTGTCGAAGAAGCGGAAATTACGTTGCGAGTCGGGATCGCCCGCCTTTTCAGGGGCGGGTGGTGTCGTTGTTTTTGCCGGCATTGGAATTGGCTCTTTGCGATGCGCGATAACGGCTGATTGTGCCGTGGCTTGGGTGCCAGGGTTAGCGTCCATGAAGGCGCGAATACGGTCAAGGGTTTCGGTGGTTATACGGCCACCGTTGCGCAAACGGTTGGCGAGTTTGCCATCGTTCACCGCGCGCCTTCCGAATGTTGATTCGGCAAGGCCCGTGCGACGGCAGTATTCCGAGATTTCCTGAAGTAGCTCTTGGGCGTTCATGATCGCTAGCTGGTGATGAAGGTTGCTACGTTTCCTCGGTGTCTCGTTTAGCGGCTTTGTTTGCATTGCTTGTAGGCCGCTGGATCGGGATCAAATCAATCTAAGCTTCACCCGTCAATCAAAAAAAATCCCACAATTTTCTTGGGCTAATAAGTGGGCGGGTGCCCGTATTTTGGTGGGCGGCAATCCCATGAAATGGGGGTGCCGAAACCTCCGGACCCGTGCAAACCTAGGCTCGGAAAACGTGAGGGACTCGGATGCCGCGCTTTGCTGCCAACCTTGGAATGTTGTTTGCCGACAGGCCGTTACTGGAGCGCATCGGGGCCGCCAAGGCGGCGGGGTTCGCGGCGGTGGAACTGCAGTTTCCCTATGCCGAGCCGGCCTCCGCCATGCGGGCAGCACTTGAGCGCCATGGACTCCCCATGTTGGGCCTCAACACGGCCATGGGGCGGGAAGGCGAGTCCGGTTTGGCGGCCTTGCCCGGCCGCGAGCAGGATTTTGCCGACGCCTTCAGGCAGGCGTTCGACTACGCGGTGGCGATCAACGGCAGCGCCATTCACTGCATGGCTGGCCTCGTGCCGCCCGAACAGCGTCCGGCGGCGGAGCGTGTATTCATCGAAAATCTGAAGCGCGCTGCCGGTCAGGCGGCGTCAAAGAACATCACGCTGCTGATCGAGCCGATCAATGCGCGCGACCGGCCGAATTATTTTCTGACGCGGCCGGAACATGCCGCGAGCATTATCGACCAGGTCGGCCACGCCAACGTCAAACTCCAGTTCGATTTTTATCACACGCAGATTTCCGGCGGCGACCTGCTCAAGCGTTTCGAGCAGCACCTGCCGTGGATCGGCCACGTCCAGGTCGCGGCGGTGCCGTCGCGGGCGGAGCCTGACGAGGGCGAGATTAACTATCCCGCGGTGCTGGAGGCGGTGGACCGTCTTGGTTACCGCGGCTACGTCGCCGCCGAATACAAGCCGCGCGGCCGGACCGAGGACGGCCTTGGCTGGATGCGCGCGGCATCCCGGCCCGCCTAACCATTTAAGACTCTCCTTGTTGCGGGAAATGATGCGCTTGGTAACGTTTAACGGGAACGCGAAGGAAATCGGGACGATGGACAAGCCGCGCGCAGAAATGCCGGTGCCGCCGCCACTGCGGCTGCGCGACGCATTGCGCGAGGCGAGAGTCGAATCCGCTGAGCGTTCCGCCGTGTTCTTCGACCTTCAGGATGCCGAGTTCGCGCGCCTCGAACAGCTCAACGAAGCCATTACGCCGCTGTTCGAAGAAATCCCCGCCAATGTGGAAATGTTCGATCGCGGCATCTCGCGTGGCGACACGCCGCGGCTGTGGATTGACATGGTCGCGCATGTGTCGATGGACCGCGACCGCCGCGTCTACCGTTTCATTCAGGACACCCGCAATGGCCCCAAGGTGCTGGCGGAGTCATCGCATACGCCGGAGATCATATCGGCGATCACGCGCTACATCGCGCGCCGCATGATCGAGCGCGAGCGCGCGCTGGCGGCAACCGAGGGCGAGGGCGTCTTTGCGATTGCGCCACGCCGCGGCCGGGGACGACGCATGCTGCGCGCGCTCAAGTATGTGCTGTTTGCATTGGTGTTGATTGTCGGCGCGGTGCTTGCGGCCGCCTGGATCGCCGCGGGCAACGGGCTCTAGTTTCGCGTCTTGATTTTGGTCCGCATCAGCATGCGGCGGCCGATCTCATAAGTCTCGCCGTCCCGGTTCATGCTCCATGAGGCCATCTCGCAGCGCCACGCGCCGGGCCCGCCTTCGATCCGGTAGAGATTGTATCCTGCGGGTTGCCATTTTCCGCCGCGCGGCGCAGCCGAGGCGGACGGCACGCCGACCACCGGCACGCGGCGTCCAGCGCCGTCGATCCACGCTACCGAATGGATATGCTCATGGCCGTGGATCACGAGATCCGCGCCGGATTCCGCAATCGCCGCGACAAATGCCTTGCCGTCGATGAGACGTTCCGAATGTCGATGCGGTTCGCTTTCCGGCGGGTGATGCAGCGACACGATGCGGAACGTGCCTTCCTCGCCGAGCTTCTTGAGAATGCCGGGTAGGTGGGTGAGTTGTTCTGCGCCGAGCCTGCCGGTCGCGCGCCCCGGCCGCGAAGCGACGGCGGTCGAAAGTCCGACGATGGCGACAGGACCGCGCTTGCGCACGAACGGAAACGCCGCCTGCGTCTGCTCGTCGCCGCACATGTAGGCGCCCCATTCGCGCAAGGGCTCGCCTTCCATCTTTTTGATGTAGGCGTCGTGGTTGCCGGCAACCAGCGTGACGTCATGGGGCGCGCCGAGATTGTTTAGCCACAGCCGCGCAATCGGATATTCGTCCGGCAGCGCGATATTGATGAGATCGCCGGTGACGGCGATGTGGTCGGGCGACTGCTGCTTGATATCCGCGATCAGTTTCTCAAGCGTGCCAAACAGGTGAATATCGCGCCGCTTTTTCTGCCAGTTGAGAAATCCGAACAGGCGCTTCGACAACAGTTCGGAAAAGCGCGGCGTCGGCAGCGGCGCGAGATGCGGGTCGGAGAGATGGGCGAGGGTGAACATGGTTGATTTATGCGTTAGCGGTTGAGTACACACGATCTCTGAACGTTCAAAAACAGCTCGCCAACCTTTATATGCTTTATCGTTAGCATGACGAACTCAAATTGGCCAGAGCGTAACGCTTCGCGCACGCCCGGGCAGCCCGCATTCTGAAGCGTCCCAATGTATTTCCAGATGCCGGAAGTCTCTGCTTTGAAGGCCGCCGCCTGTCCTGAGGTTGCGGGAAGCAATAAGATCTAAGAGCCTGTCCGGAGAAAACTTGAATCTCTTGAATCGTTTATGATTCAAGGGAGGCGGTCCGATTCTTTTGGAGATCGCCGATGTGGACGAAGGAAAATCGCGGGCGCTATGACCGAAGCAAACTTCGCTATCCCAGCGACGT
>CANJBX010000102.1 GCA_947472885.1 Hyphomicrobiaceae bacterium | reverse complement strand
GCTGAAGGTGCCTGGCTGAACCAGTTTGACGACGTTAGAATTCGACACGGCATATTACTCCTTCGGTGGAGAAGTGGAGGCTTCAACTACCCCCACGATATGCCGCCTTCCTGATCTACCCCGTCACCAACTTTTGACCATAGCTCTCCTGTGCAAGCGAAAGGCGGAAGCGACCAGATCAGCGTCGTGCAAACGAAGCAAGATATTGCTTGGTGCGGTCAGCATTACCCTGGAATGCGATGTAGGGCGATCTCGGCGCAGTTTATGCCCGACAAGAGCGTTGCAATGTTCGAACTTACGGTTCAAGCGGACGCCGTAAAAGTTGTTGAGGAGCGTCATTACAGGCTCGTGCCTGCGGCAGGGCTCGATCAAAAAGCAATTCGCGATTATCGCATTTAGAACTCAGCCTGCAGACCGTTGCGACAATAATAAGGGTGCGGCGGAATATAATCCTTGACAGCGTGCCGCTGCTCGCGCTATTCTCCCGCATCCTCCCACAACTGAATCCGGTTCCCATGACGAAACGCAGTTCTTTGCGCGTGCAGGCGCGTGCGATTTTGCAAGACGAAATGCAGGCGTCGAATCTCCGCGCGTCAGCGCAAGCGCCTGCACATAAGGAGCCTTCACTCACCGAACGCGTGCGGGCCTTGTTCGAGAATTCCATCATCCCGGTCGCCGAGATCGCGCGGCTTGCCGGTGTCACCGAGCGCACGATCTACAAATATGCCGCCAGGCATCGGTGGAAGCCGCGTTACCGCTGGCAAAACGGCAAGGCCGGCGAACGCCATCGCCGCTGGCAGCCTTCGCCGGAATTTGTGCCGGTGAAGGGGGCGGGCGGCCGCTTTGTCGCGCGGGCCGAGACGGGCAAGCCTTTTGCCGTCGGCCTCAAGGCCACCGATCCGGCGGGCGCAGCGCTGGCGGGCAGGGCCTGTGCAGATGCCGCGGCCTTGTCGGCCAAGGCGGAGCGGCAAGTCAGGCGCGAACGGCAGGCCGAGGAAGGTATCGGCGCGATCCTGGCGGTGAAGGATGCGCTCGTTCAGTTCCGCAAACAAGAATACGCGTGGAACGCGGCGCACGCCGGGGATGATGTGCCGCCGCTTCCGGAGGCCTTGGCCCTGGCGTTGCGGGTCAGCGTGGCGTTGCCGCTGCGGCGTTGGGAAATAGCGATGGATACGATGCGCGCGGAACGCTTCCGCGTTGAGGATTCATAGCAGCCCCGCACCGCGTTACGGTTGCAGTGGCGAGCCTTACAGCGGACAAGGGCGTTGCCGAACGATAAGGTGGCGTTCGCTTCTCGCGCACGCTTCCAGCAAGATATTCAAAGCCTTATGCCGCATAAGCCAGACAACGCCGACACCCGCCGCGATCCCGAATCCGCGGACCTTACGATGGGTGGCGGCACCATGCCTTCGCCGCAGGCGGGCGCCGATCCGGGTGCGGAGGAACTGGTGGAGTCCGGCGTATCGCCGGTCGGCGTTGCGGGTGTCGATGTGGTGGCGATTTCGCCCGACGCGGGTGCGGCTTCGGCGGACGACCAGCCTTTGCCGGGCCGCTGGGTCCTGACCGACGCGGAAATCCGCCCGATCATTCTCGGCGTCTGCACGGCGATGTTCATTGCCGCACTCAACCAGACCATCATCGCGACCGCGCTGCCGACCATCGGGCGCGACTTCCACGACTTCGATAGCCTGTCGTGGCTGATTACCGCTTACCTCCTGAGTTCGACGATTGCCGGGCCCTTGTGCGGCAAGCTCTCCGACATCTACGGCCGCCGGCTGGTGATGATGTGCGCGCTCGGCATGTTCGTTATTGGATCTATCGCGTGCGCGCTGGCGCCCAACATGCTGACGCTGATTCTGATGCGCGGCCTGCAGGGCATCGGCGGCGGCGGCATCGTGCCATTGGTGCAGGCGACGGTGGCGGATGCCGTCGCGCCGCGCGAACGCGGGCGCTATCAGGCCTATATCGGCACGGTCTGGATCGCGGCCGGCATCGCGGGGCCGGTGATGGGCGGCTACATCGCCGACCACATGCACTGGTCATGGGTGTTCTGGGTCAACGTGCCGCTCGGGCTTGGCGCGGCCTGGATCATCAACCGCCAGCTCAAGCGGCTGCCGGTCAACCATCGCAAGCACAAGCTCGACCTGTTCGGCGCGTTCCTGATGATGTCGGCGGCGATCTCCTTGCTGCTCGCGCTGACATGGGGCGGGGTGCGGTATCCTTGGCTGTCGTCGACGATCATCCTGCTGTTCGGATTTTCATTCGCGCTGACGATGGCGTTTGCCTATCGCCTTGCGCATGAGGACGAGCCGTTCCTGCCGCTCTCGATCCTGGTCAATCCGGTGGTGCGCTGGGGCACCACGACGGCCTCCTGCGCGGTCAGCGTCGCCATTGGCCTCACGGTGTTCCTGCCGCTCTATTATGAAAGCGTGCATCACCTGTCGGCCGCGGACTCCGGGCTGGCGCTCATTCCCATCGCGGTGATGACGACGCCGGGCTCGGTGCTGTCCGGCCGCGTCATGCTGCATTTCGACCGTTACAAGTGGCTGCCGATGATCGGATTGAGCTGCGCCGTGCTGTCGATTGCCTATCTCGCGGTATGGCCGGCGGCGCCGCTGTGGGTCGTTATTACGGCGCTGAGTATCTTTGGCGTCGGCATCGGCACGGTGTTTTCGGTCGCGACCGTGTGCATCCAGAACTCGGTGTCGCGCTTTCAGGTCGGTACCGCGACCGGCGTGATGAATTTCTTTCGCGCGCTGACCTCGGCGCTGGTCGTCGCGATCATGGGGGCGATCATCCTCACCAGCCTCGGCCGGGATGGAAAAGCAGTAGACGTGCTGGCGGCGATGCGCGCCAGCGGCACGGACCTCGCCGAGATTTTCCGCTGGGTGTTCGTGGCGAGTGTCTTTTTCCTGCTGCTGTCGATCTTCGCGCTCATCATGATGGAAGAGCGCCCGCTGCGCGGGCGGAGCGAAGGCGGGACCGGGAAGGCAAGTTAATCGCTGCCGCCAAGCCGCGATGATTAACAGCCGTCGTATTAAGCCAATTCGTGATGGCCATCACATTGCGGCGGGCGCCGCCGGATTAATACTAACATCACAAGTTGCTGCGCGCGGCGCCGCCAGGTACTGGCGCTGTGGCCGGCTTGTGGTGTTTTCTCGCCTTCGGCAAACGCTGCGCTGCATGCGCGGGCATGGGTATACGACCGGGATAGACGACAATGTCAGAGACGCGATCAGCACGGTGTATTGGCATCAGCCTTGGCGGTTTGCTGATATTGATTCTCGCGCTCAATGCGATGTCGCGGACTGAAGCGTCCGACAGCCCGGAGCCGGATTCGGCCGAGACGCACGACCAGCGCTAACGCTGCCGCACTTAGGCCGCGCGCATCATCTTCAGAAACATCGCCTGCGTTCCGGCATTTGCGGAACCATCGCCGCCCGGCAGGGTTGTTTTGGCGAACAGCAGGGCTTGAGCAATGTCAGAGACACAGTCGGCGCGGTGGGTTGGTTTGGGACTGGGTCTCGTCCTGACCCTGGTTTTCGTCCTCAATGCGGCGACCCGCACCGAGGCGCTGGATAGCACGACTCCGCTCATCAGCACGGTCGCGTCGCGCTGACATCAGGCATTCCTGCCGCCGGCCCTGCGCGGGTGGCGTTTTCTCTGCACCATTTCACCCGCGTCCGGATGGACAAAACCCGCTTCCCCGGCCAAAGCTGGCGCCTGATTTTGTGTGGCACCGCCACGCCTTCGAGCGCTCTGTCTGTCATGGCCGCAGCTTCCAAACGCTCTCTCGCTTCAGCCGCGCCGTCCGCCGAATTCAGTGTGGACGAGGACAGTATTGGCTATCTCACGCGCTACGCATTCCGCGCTTTCGTGAAATCGCTGGCGATCGAGCTTGAGAGGCACGGCATCCTGCCCGGCGAGTGGTCGGTCTTCCGCGTGCTGTGGAAGGGCGATGACATCAGCCAGGTCGAACTCGCCCAGCGCATGCGTGTCGAGAAGGCTTCGCTCACCGGCGTGCTGAACAAGATGCAGCGCAAGGGTCTGATCCGCAAAACGCCGGACAAGATCGACCGCCGCAAGATCAACATTACGCTGACCGCAAAAGGCGCGGGCCTGAAAGCGCCGCTGTTGCCATTCGCCGGAAAGATCAATACGCGCGCAACGCGCGGCATGAGTGCCGCCGAGGTCGACCAGCTTTGCAATCTGCTGGCGCGCGTGATTGAAAATCTCGACGGCGAGCGGCGTTAGGCGGGTTCTTTTTCCGTGGCGACCCATTTGAAAACCGTGGAAAGCCGATTGCGCTTCAGGGTTGCAGGTACGACTATTGCGCCGGGCTTGCCGGAGGCTGTCTTGTCCATACGAACGCTTGTTTTCAGCGCAGCAATTTCGCTGGCGATGGCCGCCGCAGCGCAAGCGCAGACGCCGCAGCGTCCGCCCGTCGGGGGCATCGGCTCGCCGCCCGACGCCATGATCTTCTACGTGGCGAAGGGGCCTGCCGGTGCATGCGGCGAGGGTTGTTCGGAATGGATCGCCGCAGAAGGCACGGTGCAGTGGGACACGCACAAGCGGCTGATTGCGATTCTTGACCGGCAAGCCGGCCGCAAGCTTCCGCTCGTCATCCATACCTGGGGCGAATCCAATCTCAACGTCGCGACGAGTCTTGGCCGTATCCTGCGCGACCGCGGGCTCGATGCCACCGCCGGTCCCACCCATGCCAAGGCGTGCCGGGGAATACCGCATGCGGATTGTTTTACGCTCAAGCGTCTGGGTGGTCCGTTGATCGGCGTCGCGGACATGACCGCGGCGGAATGCGACTTCGCCTGCGTGCTGATCCTTGCTGGCGGGGTGCACCGCAGCCTGCCAGCCGATACCAAGGTCGTCGTGGCCGGCATGTTCATTCGCAACCGCCTCGCGCCCAACGTCTCGGACGAACGCCGCGAAGGACTGACCAGCCGGTTCGGAGAGCAGTTCCGCATGTACCTGCGGGACATGGGTGTCGAACCGGAGCTGCTCGACATCATCGACAAGAACGCGGAACAGCGTCGCCGCACACAATTGCTGGCGCCGGATTGGACGCGGCTGAAAATCGTCAACATGCCGTCGCCCTGACAAGGTACTTCTGTAACTCGCGCTGGTGACAAAAAAAGCAAGCGGCGCGTGTGTTTTTCTCCATTCATAACGCTTCGGCATGAGCCGAATGCCAAAACGTTGCGCCCGGCATTTTTGCGCATACTATAAGGTATGCTGAACGCGCCCGGTTGTGGTGCGATACCGGAATGGCGCAGGGCGCGGCACAGGTCCGCCGCCGGTGCCGGGAAAACGAGCGAAGGAGCGACGCGCATGTCCGACAAGAAAATGCGGCTTGCAGCCTATTTCAATCCGACGGGTCACCACGTGGCGTCGTGGCGTCATCCGCGCGCGCAAAAGGACGCGTCGATGAACTTCAAGCACTACGTCGAGATCGCGCAGACGGCGGAGCGCGCCAAGTTTGACATGATCTTCCTCGCCGACGGCCTGGCGACGCGTCAGGCAGATATGGAAGCGATCAGCCGCTCCGTTCAGTTCATCGCGCACTTCGAGCCGATTACCTTGCTGTCGGCGCTTGCGGCCGTTACCGAAAAGATCGGCCTCGTCGCGACGGCTTCCACGACTTACAACGAGCCGTTCAACATCGCGCGCAAGTTTGCTTCGCTCGACTGGATCAGCAATGGCCGCGCCGGGTGGAATCTCGTGACGTCTGCGCAGGTTGCGGAAGCTGGAAACTTTGGGCGCGATGGCATCGACACGCACGCGGTGCGTTACGGCCGCGCGCAGGAATTCGCGACCATCGTGAAGGCGCTGTGGGATTCCTGGGATGACGACGCCTTTATCATGAATACCGAGACCGGCCTCTATTTCCAGCCGGGCAAGATGCATTACCTCAATCACAAGGGCCAATACTACAACGTGCGTGGTCCGCTGAACGTGCCGCGTCCACCGCAGGGCCATCCGGTAATCGTGCAGGCCGGCGCATCGGAAGAAGGCAAGGAAACCGCGGCGATGTTTGCCGAGGCGATCTTCTCGCCGCATCTCAACGTTGAAGCCGCCAAGGCCTATTACGATGACGTCAAGGGCCGCATGAAAAAGTACGGCCGCGACCCGGACCATCTCAAGATTCTTCCGGGCCTCAGCGTTGTCGTGGCGGAAACCGATGCCAAGGCCGAGGAGGACTTCAATTATCTCCAGTCACTGATTCATCCGATGGTCGGGCGCGAAATCCTTTCGACCATGATGGGTGGTCTGGATCTTTCGAAATACGACATGGACAAGGAATTGCCGGACCCGCTGCCGGAAAATAAAGGCAGCAAGGGCCACTACGACAGCATCCTTGCGATGGCGCGGCGTGAGAATCTGACCATCCGCCAGCTCGGTGCACGCGTTGCAGGCGCGCGCGGCAAGAACACCACGCATGGCGGGCCGAAGAAAGTTGCGGATTATATGGAAAGCTGGTTCAGGGCGGGCGCGTGCGACGGCTTCTGCATCATGCCGCCCTATATTCCGGGCCTGCATGACGACTTCTGCAACATGGTCATCCCGGAACTGCAGAAGCGCGGCCTGTTCCGCACGGAATACGAGGGCAAGACGCTCCGCGAAAACCTCGGCCTGCCGACGCCGCCGAGCCGTTACCAGCATCAGGCGGCAGCCGAATAGGGCTGCGGCACTACAGCGCCGGAGGTTCCCGGCGCTGCCTTTCATCGCCGGTTTCACGCTATCCTCATGCCTTGCGATTCCCTGCGCGCCAGCTGGTGGCGCGCACGACAAGGGCTGGGTGATGCGATCCGGGATTTCCTGCCGCCGGTTTTGTTTTTTCATTGCTGCCGCGCTGACCTTCAGCGCGGCGATGCCCGCGCTGGCGCAGACCGTTCCGGCGTCTGCGGCGGCGGTGGCGGAATACGAGCAGAAGCTCGCGATCTACAATCGCGAGTTTGGCAGGTTCGATGCGCAGGCTCTGGCCTACTGGACCTCGATCACCGAGAAGCGCCGCACGCGCAACGCCAAGCGCCGCGCCAAGGAGCAAATCTTCCTTGAGGATTATGTGCTGACGCAGCCGCCGCTCTACAGCGGTCCGCCAAAGCCGATTGACCCCTCGCAAGCCACGCCGCCGTCAACCCGGCGTCCCATTCCGGTGGTCGCGGACTTCCTGCGCCATGCGCAGGAACAGTTCGACTTCGTGCCGCAGCGTCCGGTGAGCGAAATCCTCTACAAGCGGACCTATGCCAGGATCGCGGCCGCCGCCGGACTGACCAAAGACCAGGTCGTGCGCATCTACAGCTTCGAATCCGGCGGCAATGGCCGCTATGACGTGCAGGCAGGGCTGGAATACGACCGCCCGAATGCGCGCGCGATCTCGACGGCGCTCGGCTACAATCAGCTCCTGAATACCAACAGCGTCGAGGTGTTGGCCGAGCAGGGCGACGATTTCGTCAAGGCGCTGCAAAAGACAGCGGCAAGCATGACAGGGCAGGAACACCAGCGCATGGAAGGCAAGATCGCAATCCTGCGGCGCATGATCGCCTTCACACGCACGGTGCCGGACCAGTGGAGTGAACACGAGAAGCTTGCCCAGACGCCGAAGGGACTTGGCGTGCATTCGGTCACGCTGGACATCGACATCGGCCCCCATGCGCAGACGCAGAAGCTCATGACCTCCGTCGAGTTTGCGCGCATGAAGGGCGTCAAGCGTGTGCTGAGCGCCGCCGAACTCGAAATGATGAACCTGACCGGCGACGGCACCGGCTTTGACATGGTGACGATGCCGGACGAAATGCGTGACAAGGTGCCGACGTCGAATTTCTTTCAGCGCGGCGGCTATGAGCGCAACCCGGTCGCGATCCGCAACAATACGGTGAGGGCGCTGCTGGCGGCGACCGATGTTAAAATGGACAACGAGAGCAAGCTGCAAGGCGCCAGGGACATGGCTGAAGCCTACGGTCAATAAGAAACGGTTTGGGGGTAAAGCGTGGTTGTTCTCGGTGGGCTTTTTGCGCTGGTTGCGGCATCGACGTTCGCGTGGACCAATGCAGCCGTGCGCCGCGGCGTTCTCTCGGGCTCGGTGGTGCAGGCGACAACGCTCTCGATCCCCGTCGGCGTGCCGGTGTTTTTCCTGGCACTGCTGTGCACCGGCAATCCGGGCATGTTGTTCGACCTGCCGATGAAATCCGTCATCGTGTTCGCCTGCGTCGGCATCAGCCATTTCGTCTGCGGGCGCTATTGCAATTACCGTGCGCTGAGCGCCGTCGGCACTAATCTCGCCGGGCCGGTGATGCAGTTCAATCTGGTGGTGTCGCTCTCGCTCGCCATTTTCCTCCTCGGCGAGACGCTGACGCCGCTGAAAATCATCGGCATCGTGCTGATCGTGACGGGGCCGGCGATTGCTTCGCGGGAGCGCCATGTGCAGGCGCCGGTACCGAAGGCACAGGCCGCGGCGGACGCAGCCGGCCCGATCCCCGATGCGGCTTTGGCGGACGACGATGAAGACGCCGCCGCTGCGCCGCCAGCCATGCCCGCGTTCAAGCCGCGTCTGGTCGAGGGCTATATCTTTGCATTTCTGGCGGCGATTTTTTACGGCGCGAGCCCCGCACTGGTGCGCTACGCCATCGACGGGCGCGGCGTGACCGGGGGGCTCGCGGGCGGGGTGATCGCGTCGCTTGGCGCCAGCGTTGCAACGCTGCTGCTGTTGTTCCTGCCGGGACACCTGAAAGAAGTGCGAGCGGTGAAGCCCGAAGCGGCCAAGTGGTTCCTGTCGTCGGGCAGCATGGTCTATGTGTCGCAGATCTTCGCCTACATGGCGGTGTCGCTCGCGCCGGTGACGATCACCGCGCCGATCATGGGACTGGCGAACATCTTTCGCATGCACCTGTCGCGCTGGCTCAACCCGGCGCATGAAGTGTTCGGGCGCAAGATCATTGTCGCTACCGGGTTTTCGTTTCTCGGTGTCGTGGCGCTGTCGGCCAGCATGGAACTGCTGCCGCTGCCGGAAGGCGTGGCGAAGTTTCTCAACTGGCACTGGCCGTGAGCGATCAGGGCCAATAGCCCGCAACTTTTCCCGGACGAGCGTAGCGAGATCCGGGATCCAGGGCTGAAATCGCGAGTCTTTGTTATGGCACTGGGTCCCGGATCGGCGCGCGCGAACGCGCGCTGGTCCGGGACACGAGTGTTGTGAACGCGCGAGAAATTACGCCCGCGCGTGCTTGATGAACGTGCCGGCGCGCAGCTCGGCCATCGCCTGCTGCAGTTCGGCGTTGGTGTTCATCACGATCGGCCCGTGCCACGCCACCGGCTCCTCGATCGGCTTGCCGGAGACGAGGAGAAAGCGGACGCCTTCCGGCCCGGCCTGCACGGTGACCTCATCGCCGTTCTCGAACAGCACCAGCGAGCGGTTGCCGGTCTGCTCGCGCACCAGCATCTCGCCATTCGGCGTGTCCTTCTCGGTCAGCACGCCAAACGGCTTCGACGCCGACCGGAAATCGCCGGAGCCGGCGAACACGTAGGCGAACGCATGGCGCGTGGTCTCCACCGGCAAGGTCTTGCGCACGCCCGGCGGCACCGAGACGTCGAGATAACGCGGATCGGCGGCGACCCCTTCGACCGGGCCTTTCTTGCCCCAGAAGTCGCCGCAGATGATGCGCACGCGCGTGCCGTCATCGTCGATGACGTCGGGAATTTCCTTCGACGGAATATCCTGATAGCGCGGTGCGGTCATTTTCAGCGCGGCGGGCAGGTTGGCCCAGAGCTGGAATCCATGCATGTGTTCGCCGTCAGCACCCCTGAGACCATTTGAGGGACTTCACGAAGGGAGGATTTCTGGTTCATCGTAGCCGCAAGGAGCGAAGATGAAACAGAAACCCGGACCGGGCAAAGCGCCCGCAGAACAAGTGCTGAAGGACATTCGGCGTC
>CANJBX010000101.1 GCA_947472885.1 Hyphomicrobiaceae bacterium | reverse complement strand
GCGCCAGCTTTGGGGGAGCGCTCCGGCGTCCCTTCGGGCTTGCGCCCGTCATCATTCGTCATGTCTGACACTCCGGTTGAGGTTCAATTTACCTCAGCCGGGTGTCTCATCTATCCGTGCCGCACCCCAGCGCGGGGGCTTTACAAAACGCCGCTGGGGTCTGGCAAACACGACATGACATGCCCGTGGGTGCATGAGCACACCGACGAGTTAGACACCGGGGCGGCCTATTTCGAACCGGACGAACTATATCCTGTAGGCGATTTTCCTTCAATAACAAATGCGTTCGGGGCGGCGGAAAGTACCGCCGCCCCGCTACATGGGCACGTGCCGCTTACTTCGCGTCGACGAACTTGTTGGTATAGAGCGTTTCGGCGTCGCTGGCCTGGCCGATATTGCTGGCGCGCAGCGCATCGACACCGCTCTTCCAGAGCTTGGGTACGTTACGCATCAGGTTTTCCTTGCCCTCGGAAAGCCAGAGCTGGTCGATCACCGCTTTTTCAGCAGCAACCAGCGCATCGACATTCTTGATGCCTGGAATGTCGTAGTCCTTGGCGGCGCGCTCGAAGATCGGCTTGAGCGGCTGGTCGATCATTTCTTTGGCCGAGGCCGTCAGGGCCTTGATGGCGCGGGTGAGGATCGCCGGCTTGGTGTCGATGGTTTGCTGCGTGGTCACGTAGCTCTGGCCGGGCGTCGGCGCATAGCGATCTGTTGACCACGCCACGATGTCCTCGTTCATCGCCTTCAGCGCGACGACGACGGGTAACGATCCCATGAAGCAATCGACGCGGCCTTGTTTGAGGATCTGGAAGGCGCCCGGGCTGTTGCCGGTCGTCTCGTGCTTGATGTCTTCCTTCTTCAGGCCGACCTTCGCGAGGCAAAGTTCAAGCAGAATGTCACTCGTGCCGCCGACAGATGTCACGCCAACGGTCTTGCCCTTGAGGTCTTCGGCCTTCTCGATCGGCTTGTCCTTGGAGCTGATGATGTTGAACGTCGAGCCTTGATAGATGGTGGCGATGGAGATGATCGGAATCTTGGTCTGCGCCAGCGCCAGCATCACGTCCGTACCGCCGGCGCGAATGACGTCTACCTGTCCGGTGATCAACTGCTGGAGCACCTGCGCGCCGCCCTGACCGCCGAGGATCTTGCCGTCGATATTCTGTGCGGCGAAGTGGCCGCCCGACACGGTGTTCATCATCTCGATGAAGTCCGAGATGAAGCCAAACGGCGTTATCATCGTAAAAGCGTCGCGCGTCTGCGCACGGACGATGGCGGGAAGTCCAAGCACGGAGGCCGAGGTGATCGCCGCCGAGCCTTTGAGAAAATTGCGCCGGCTAGTCATGGTTCGCTCCTGTGTCTGGGTTACATCATTCTATTCAGAAACTTGCTTTGGCGTCTCGCAAATCGATTTGTTGCTACCGGATTGCAATCGACTGGTGCCACGGAATGAGCAGCCGTTGCAGCGCGCGGGTGGCGAAGTAGAAGAAGAATCCGAGCAGGGTCATCTGCACGATCACGGCAAACAAGCCGTCGGTTTCAAAGCCATTCATCTTGGAAACCAGCATGAATCCAAGCCCGGCATTGCCGCCGAGATATTCACCTACGATAGCGCCGATAATGGCGAGCACGATGCCGACTTCCATGCCGCTGAGAATATAGGGCAGCGACGACGGCAGTTCCAGCCGCCAGAAAATCTGCCAGCGGCTGGCGTTGAGACTGGTCATGACATCGCGGTGGCCGGTATCGACCGACTTCACGCCAAGCACGGTGTTGGTGAGGATCGGGAAGAAGGCCAGCACGGCGGCAACGATGACTTTTGGCGTTGCGCCAAAGCCGAACCAGACAATGAACAAAGGCAGCAGCGCGACCTTCGGGATGACCTGCGTCGCCACGACGAACGGATTGAGCGTCAGTTCAAGCCAGCGTATCCGGCCCAGCAATACACCAAGGCCCACGCCGATGATGAGTGCGTAAATGAAACCGACGACTGTGACATAGATCGTGGAAAGCGTGTTGTTCCAGGCGCGCTGGGATTGCAGCAGGCCAAGCCACGCCTCCCAGACCGCATAGGGGGTCGGCAGGATGAACGCCGACAGTTTGGTCGTGGTGACGTAGAAATGCCATGTGCCGATCAGCAACAGCACCAGCAGTGGCGTCGTGATCCACGGCAGCAGGCTTTCGCGCATCGGTTTGCGGCGCGCGGCAGGCGGTGGCAGCGAGATGATGTCGTCGTCGCGCATGACAGGTCCGCTCATCACGAAATCTCCGTCAGGCGGTGGCGCAGCGTTCGGGCAATATCCTGAAATTCCGGAGTTGCCTGCACGTCGAGGGAGCGCGGACGCGGCATCGTTACATTGATAATCGTGTCGATGCGGCCGGGCCGTGGCGACAGCAACACGATACGGTCTGCCAGGAATACGGCTTCCGAAATGGAGTGCGTGACCAGGACGATAGTCTTTTTTGTTTCGGTCCAGATGCGCTGCAGTTCGAGATTCATGGTGTCGCGCGTCATGGCGTCGAGGGCGCCGAACGGCTCGTCCATTAGGAGGATTTTGGGATTATAGGAGAGGGCGCGGGCGATCGCCGCGCGTTGCCGCATGCCGCCGGAAAGTTCACGCGTCCATCGCTTTTCAAAACCGCTGATGCCAACGAGCTTTGTCAGTTCGCGTGCTCTTTCGCGGCGCTCGGCCTTACCCATGCCCTTGAGTTCAAGAGGCAAGGCAATGTTGTCTTCGACACTCAGCCATGGAAACAGGTTGGCGTCCTGAAACACCATGCCGAGTTCGGACAACGCTTGCCCCTGGCGGTTGCCGTTACTCCAAAGCTCCTTGTGTCCGACTTTCAGCAAGCCCAGTGTCGGTTCAAGCAAGCCGCCGATCATGCGCAGCAATGTTGTCTTGCCACAACCCGAAGGGCCGAGCAGCACGACGAGTTCGCCTTCGGCGACATCGAGATTGGTCGGCGCAAGCGCATGCACAGCATCGTCGCCGCTACCGAACCACTTTTCGATGCGTGCGAGTTCAATGGCTGTGGAGGTTCCTGTCATGCCTAGTCCCGCGCGTCGCGCCAAAGGCCCATGCTCTGCTGGAGCGGCCTGTCGCTGAAGCTGAACAACACGGACTCATTCTGCGCTTTATGGCGGAAGCGAAGCCAGCCCGGAATGACGAAATGATCATGTTTCGTCCACTCAAAGACCTTCTCGGTGCCGTCGATTCCAATGACGGTGGTCTTGCCCCGGCCCTCGGCGACGCAGAAAACGAATGCTTCTGTGCTGCGATAGGTTCCGCCGCCAAAGCCTTTCGGCAAAAGCTGAAGATAGGCGGCCATGGTCGGCATGATCGGGCCGCCGGTCTGCGGATGAGCATAAGCGAGCCGATAGCCGTGCACTCCGTCTGCCGGTTCGCCGGCAGCGAGCGAGGCGAGTGCGGCGCGCGCTTCGACGTAAGGGTAGTGGACGCGCGGCGAGGCTGCGCTGGGTGTCGTTACTTCGGTCGGCAACATCCCGCTGCCGAAACGCGCCCGTGAAATGCCCTCGGCCTGTTTCGGAATCCCGTCTGACGGCGGCTTGAATTCGGCGAACGTCGTTCCCATCAGGCGGACCATCGGCAGGTCGAGCCCATCGAGCCACGCCACCGCGCCGTTGCCCGGATTGCCATGGCCATGCCACTGGAACGCCGGGGTCAGGATCAGATCGCCGGCGGACATGGAGAAACGCTCGCCGCCGACTTCGGTGAAAGCGCCTTCGCCCTCGAGAATAAAACGCAATGCGGATTGCGCGTGACGATGCTGCGCCGCGGTTTCACCGGGCAGGAGATATTGAATGCCGGCGTGCAGGGTCGCGGTGATGCGAGACTCGCCAGGGTACGACGGGTTTTCAAACAGCAACACGCGCCGCTCGGCCTGCTCGGCGGTGATCTCGACCGCGGCACGTTCGAGTTCAGATTTGAATTCGGCGTAGCGCCAATGATGCGCGACCGCTGGCGGAGTCGGCTCCGGCGGCAGCATGCCGCGCATGACGGTCCACAGCGGGATTAGGTTGCGCTCGCGCAGGCCGTTTTCCCAGGTTGAGGTTTGAGCAGAAGCCGGTTCCGCCGTCATGATCCGCGAACCTCCACCCGCAGGGTGCCGATTGCCGGCATGGTGAATTCGATCAAGTCACCGGCAACGACCGGCGCCACGCCTTCCGGCGTGCCCGTCATAATAAGGTCACCCGGCTGCAGCGTATAGAACTGTGACGCGTACCAGATCAGTTTCCGGGTATCGAAGATCATGTATTTGGTCGATGAATCTTGCCGGCGCGTGCCGTTGACGTCGAGCCACAGGGTCAGATCGTCCGGGTCGGCGATTTCGTCGGCCGTGACGAACCATGGCCCGATCACGGCATAGGAGTCGACGGATTTGCGCAGGCTGCGGTCCTCCGCGCCGCGAAGCGTCATGTCGAGGCCAAGCGTGTATCCCGCCACATAGTCCAGCGCCTGCTCGCGGGGAATGTTTTTTCCGGCTTTGCCGATCACGGCCACGAGTTCGCCTTCGTGGTCAGTGCGGCGGCCGGGGAAGTGAATCTGCAATCCCTGGCTCGGGCCGACAACCGATGTGCCGGCTTTCAGGAACAGTCCGAGGTCGTCGATGGTCTTGCCGACCACACCCTGGTTGATCTGTTTGTCGGCGGCGACTTCAGCGACGTGCTTCATGTAATTCGCCGGCGCGCCGATGATCTTTCCCGGCATGGCGACTGGGCTCAGCAGTTTCACTTCAGACAGCTTCTTGTGGGGCGCCGTTCGGGCGGCTTCGCGCATGCGCGGCAGCAGGTCCGGTAGCGCCGCAATCAGGGGATCGTAGGCCGGGGCGGGATAATGCATCGGCGGCATGCCCCGGACGATTTCAGTGACGTCGGCAACAGTGTCGCCGTCCACGATGCCGAAACGATTTTCGTCAAACCGACAAAGTCGCATCTCGCAATCTTCCCATTACGCGTCAGCCTGACACCCATGCTAGGCACGTTTATTTTGCTAGGCAACAGAAATTATGCGTATACTTACAATACGTAGACGCATCGTTTTTTCTGAATTTGCGGAGGAATGAGAATGGAATTCGGCGTCCAGTTTTTTCCAGACGTTCGTCCCGAGGAGAAATCGGCGGCAATCTACTTTGAGGAATGTCTCAGCATCGCCGCCGAGGCGGAACGACTGGGCTTCACCCATGGCCGCATGGTTGAGCACTATTTCCACTACTATGGCGGGTTTAGTCCCAATCCGCTTGTTTTCCTGTCATCGCTTGCGCAACGCACAAGCAAAATGCGCCTCATCACCGGCGCTTTGCTTCCCGTGTTCAACAACCCGCTCAAGATGGCCGGCGAGATCGCCATGGTCGATGCGCTGTCCAATGGACGGCTCGACGTTGGTTTTGCGCGCGCGTTCCTGCCGCATGAATTCCGCCGCTTCGGGATTTCACCGAACGAATCCGTCAGCCGTTTTCGCGAGGGCGTGCGTCAAATTGACCTGCTGCTGACGAAAGAGAATGTCACCGACAAGGGCGAATTCCTGACCATCGAGAATACGACCTCGTTGCCGCGCCCGACTCAGAAGCCGCGTCCTAAGTTTTTTGTGGCGGCATTGAACACGCACGACAGTTTTGAATTCGCCGGCCGGCATGGCTATTCGATCATGGCGATCCCGATTGCGGGCGGGCGTATGCGTGAATTGACCGGGATTTACCGCGACGCATGGCGGGCAGGCGGACATCCCGGAAATGGCGAGGTCATGCTGGCCTTCCACATGTATTGCGAGGAAGATGGCGACTCGGCTCGCCGGACTGCGAAGCCATTTATCGAAGGGTATTTCCATTCGCTCGTGGACGCCGCCTCGGACTGGCTTTCGGGTACGAGTTCGCAGGACTACCCTGGCTACGAGTCCATCATGGCCAAGCTGAAGACCACAACCATGGAAAACCAGATTGAAGGCAAGTCCGCCTGGATCGGCTCGCCGGATGAGATACGCGAAACATTAAAGGGACTGGTTGACGAATTCGGTCCGATCGAACATGCCTCCTTGCAAGTTGGCTTCAACATGTTGCCCTATCAAAAAACGATGGCATCGATGAAACTGTTTGCCGAGAAGGTAATGACACACGGGTTGAAACATGGCTGATCGCCCGACAGTCAAACCAATTGACGGGCTTCATGATCGCGCGGGCCATCTTGCCCGCCGGTTTCAGCAGTTCGCTGTGGCGCATTTTACGCGGCGTAATGGGGCGTTCGGCGTGACATCGGTGCAATACGCGATCCTGATTGCGGTGCGCGAACGGCCGGATCTCGATCAGTCGGCGCTTTCGTCTCTGGTGGCGTTCGACAAGTCCACGCTTGGGGTCGTCCTCGACAAGCTTGAAAAACGTGGCACCCTGAAGCGGACGCGCGATCCCATCGACAAGCGCCGCTATAGTTTGAAGATCACGGCCAAGGGCCGCGGCATTCTGGAAGCGACGCAGAAATCGGTTTTGAAATCGGAAACTGAATTGTTGTCTCCGTTGAGTGTCGTGGAGCAGAAAAAACTGAAATCCCTCTTGAGTAAATTGCTGGAAGGCAATGCCGGGGCGACACGCGCGCAGGTCGTTCCAGCGGCCAAACCCGGCAAGTTGTCTGTCAGGAATGCAAGCCGTGTCGTTGCGGTCGAGCCGCGCCAGATGAACGGCCGCTAGTCCAGCCGCGGTCTGTGTTCTGTCAGGGAGAGCTACATGTTGCGGAAAGGGTACAAGGCGCTGCTGGCCGAGGCGAATGCCGTTGCCACCGCAATTCCGGTGGCAGATGCCATCGGCATGCAGGAAGATCCGAATGTCGTGTTCGTCGATATTCGAGATCCGCGCGAACTCGACCGCGAAGGAATGATCCCCAACGCATTCAGTGCGCCACGCGGCATGCTGGAATTCTGGGTCGATCCGGAAAGCCCATATTACAAGCCTGTATTCAGCGCCGAGAAAAAGCTCGTGCTGTATTGCGCCAGTGCGTGGCGCTCGGCACTGGCGGTGAAGACGCTGAAGGACATGGGGCTGGATAACGTTGCGCACCTTGACGGCGGGTTCACGGCCTGGAAGGCCGCCGGCGCGACGGTTGCGCGCAAGGAGCCTTCCAAGTGAGCAGCCTGCTGATCCGGAATATCGGCGAGTTTTTCACGGGCGATATCGCCAGGCCGATGGCTGCCGTGACATCGCTGCTGGTCGAGAATGGCAGGATAGCCGCGCTTGATCCGCCGGCAGACACCAAGGCGGATGTTGTCATCGATGCCAATGGCAGCGCCGTGCTGCCGGGTCTGGTGGATGGCCATGTCCATCCTGTGATGGGCGAGTGGACACCGACGCAGGACGCTATCGGCTGGGTCGGCAATTATCTGCATGGCGGCACGACGTCGATGGTGTCTGCGGGTGAACTTCATGCACCCGGCCTCGACTATAACAACCTCACGCCCGATCTTGTGACTGCGCTGGCGGAAGTCACGCGCCAGACAACCGGGCGGGTGCGCTGGAGCAACGTGAAACTTCACGCCGGCACGGTTTTGCTGGTTCCGGGCATGAACGAAACCCATTTCGACCGTCTCGCGAAAGTCGGTGCGATCCTTGCGAAGTTTCTGTTCTATCCGCTGAATGCGGACCCCGAAGAAGCCAAGCGCTTCGTCCGGCTCTGCCGCGAGCGCGGCATTCGCACCAAGATTCATACCGGCGGCGTGTCACGTTCCGGCGTGAGCCAGATGTGCGGTTTTGATATCCTGTCGTGGTTGCAGCCGGATATTGCCGCACACGTTTCGGGTGGGCCGATTCCGATGAGCGATGCAGACCTTGCGCGCGTCATCGACGAGACAAGCTTTGCGCTCGAAATCTGCACGTCCGGCAACTACCGCTCGACCTTGCTGGCTGCGCGGCAGTTGCGCCAGCGTGGCCAGCTTGCCCGCATGACGTTAGGCACGGATACGCCGGGCGGCACCGGCGTTATACCTCGCGGCATGCTGCGCAACATCTGTTATCTCGCGTCGGTCTGTGAACTCACACCGGGCGAGGCGGTCGCGGTCGCAAGCGGCAACACCGCGAAGGCGCATGGGCTCGACGTCGGCTTCCTGCGCGTCGGCGACCCCGCCGATCTGTTGATATGCGGCCCCGTGGAAGGTTCCGCGGGGACAACGCTGAGCCATGCCATCGCGCACGGCGATCTGCCCGGAATTTCCTATGCCTTCATCAACGGCAACCCGGTGGTCAAGGAACGCAGCGAACAGACACCGCCATCGCGCTTCAAGGTTCACCTGACGGCGAGTTGTCCGTGCCATGGCGATGCCAACGCGTTTATCTGCGAATAGGCGTCGGTACTAAAGTCTGGAATGAACGATGCGAATTCTTACCCATGACGATGTGGTTCGTGCGCTGCCGATGGCGGAATGCGTCGCGGCCATGGAGCGCGCGCTGATCGACCTGACCGAAGGCGCTTACTATCTGCCGCTGCGCCTGAAAGCCCGGCCGGAAGGCCAGCCCAATCGCATGGGCTTCATGCCGGCACTGCGACTCGCGCCGGAACGGCGGCTGTGGGCGCTCAAGGAGATCTGCGTGACGCCGGGCAATGGTTCGCGTGGTCTGGATCCCCACCAGGGCATGGTGATCCTGCACGACGGCAACGACGGCCGCCCCATCGGTATTGTCGATGCGTCGTCGCTCACGGCCATCCGCACGGCGGCGGTTACGGCGGTGGCGACGAAGTATCTGTCGCCGAAAACCGTGAAGAAGGTCGCCATCATCGGCGCCGGCGTTCAGGCGGGCGCGCATGTCGATGCGTTGCGCTGTGTCGTGCCGGGGGAGGCGAAGTTCGTTGTTGCAAACCGGACTGTCGAGCGTGCGCGGGAACTGGCGGAACAAAAGAACTGTGCGTGGGCGCCTGATATCAGGAATGCGCTCACCGATGCTGATGTGGTGTGCACTGTAACGGGTTCCTACGAACCCATTCTGAAACTGGAATGGCTAAAATCCGGCTGCCATCTCAATGCGGTGGGTTCGAGCCTTGCAGCGGCGCGTGAGCTGGACGGACCAACCGTGAAGGCGGGAAGCCTTTTCGTCGACCGCCGGGAATCCGCTGTCAATGAATCGGGCGAATATCTCTTTGCGCTTGTGGAGAAGTATATCGGCCAGGACCACATTCGCGCCGAATTGGGCGACGTGCTGACGAAGCGGCACCCCGGCCGCACGGGCGACGGTGAATTCACGATATTCAAGTCGCTTGGGCTTGCGGTCGAAGATCTAGCGGCGGCTGAGCTGGCAATTGCCAATGCCGAGCGGCTGGATATCGGCACCGCGATCAAGTGGTAAGATTTGAATTAGCTGCAAAATGCAAACGCCAGCTTGATGTGTGAGACACCCACGACTTCAGTAAGCTAGAATTGGCTAGGGAGGCTTCCGCGCAAGGCGCTGGAAGTTCGCCGTTCGTGGAGAACGACTTTGCGCATCATATTTCGGGGGCAGGTTTTCCAGGCCGAACTGGCCGAGTTGGCTGCGCGGTGCAACCTGGACTTTCTGGAAGTGCCCGATGAAGCTGCGCTGCTGCGGGAGTTGCCGCAGGCTGATGCCCTTTGGATAACGCCGACTTACTACAGTGCTGCAATTCCAAATGCGTTCAAGGAGCATCCTCACAAACTGCGCTGGATCGGTCTCACGAGTGGCGGCTACGACATTCTTTCGCGTGTCGGCGTGCCACCGGGCGTTCATTTGACTTACGCCGCGGGCGTTCATGCGCCGTCGGTCGCGGAGCACGCGGTGGCGCAGCTTCTGTGTCTTGTGCGGCAGTTCCCATTCTCGCTGGACCGCCAGCGCGAGCGGAAGTGGGATACGTTGGGGTGCGGCACGGATAGATGAGACACCCGGCTGAGGTAAATTGAACCTCAACCGGAGTGTCAGACATGACGAATGATGACGGGCGCAAGCCCGAAGGGACGCCGGAGCGCTCCCCCAAAGCTGGCGCAGGCGTCCCTTCGGGCGTCGATGTTAACGGGCCGAAGCGTAATTCCGTC
>CANJBX010000100.1 GCA_947472885.1 Hyphomicrobiaceae bacterium | reverse complement strand
TGATCCTCTATCGGAGAGACCACGGTCGAGGCCACCACTTCGGCGCTGGCGCCGGGATATTGTCCCGTAATGTTGATGGTCGGCGGCGCGATGTCCGGATATTGCGCAATCGGCAGGCGCGCGAAGGACACTGCGCCCAAAAGCACGATCACGATCGAAATAACCGCAGCGAATATCGGCCGGTCGATGAAAAAGTGTGAGATGCGCATGGCCGCGCCCTACTTGGCCGCTGCCGGCGCTGCACCGGATGCAGGCTGTGGCGTTGCGCCCTCTTCCTCCGGCGTCACCTTGATGCCGGGCCGCACGCGCATGAGGCCGTTGACCACAACGCGAGAGTCGGGCGTCAGGCCATCCTTGATGACGCGCTTGCCACCGAACACCGGGCCGAGCGTTACGTAGGACTGCTTCGCGGTGCCGTCTTCCTCCACAACAAAAACGAATTTGCGCGTCTGGTCGGCTCCGATCGCGGCATCCGGCACCAGCAAGGCTTCCGCAGGCGGACCAGCAGGAATCTGGATGCGGCCGAACATGCCAGGGACGAACGTATCATTCTTGTTATCGAACACCGCGCGTCCGCGAATCGTGCCGGAACCGAACGCGATGGCGTTATCGACGAAGTCCATCTTGCCTTCGTGCTTGAACTCCTGCTCGTCGATCAGCCTGAGCTTCACCGGCAGGGAAAGCCCGCGCGTGGCGCCTTCATCGCCGGTCTTGGAAAGGCGATCATAACGCAGCAGGGAGGCTTCATCGAAGGTGAATTCAAAGCGCATTGGATCGGTCGAAACGATGGTTGTGAGTACCGGCGCGCTCGCGCCACTCGCCACCAGATTGCCTTGCGAAACGCGGCGGTCACCGATGCGGCCGCCGACAGGCGCGCGCACTTCGGTGAATTGCAGATCGAGCTCGGCCTGACGCACGGCAGCTTCATTGGCCGCGACCGACGCCTCCGCGTTACGCTTGGTCTGAGCGCGCTGATCGAAGACCTGTTCGGAAATCGTCTTCTCGCGCACGAGTTGCGAACCGCGGTTGAGGTCGTTGGTGGCAAACTCGAGGTTGGATTGCGCGGTCAGCAGATTGGCGCGCGCCTGCGCAAGCGTGTTTTCGAACGGACGCTTGTCGATGGTGAACAGGAGGTCGCCCTTGGCGATCTTTTGTCCGTCGGTGAAATGCACGGCTTCGAGTTGACCCGCGACACGCGCGCGCACCTCGACTGCATCCACTGCGATAAAGCGCCCGACATATTCGTCGAGGTCGGTCACCGTTTGCGTGACGGGCTTTGCCACCGTCACCGTCGGCGGTGGCGGTCCACCCGCCTTCTGGCCGTCGCCGCAGGCCGCCAGCAGCGGGCCGAGCGTCAGGACCAGGGCAAAAAAGCGCGCGGAAATCAGTGATGGCATGGGAATGTCTTGTATCGAAAAAAGGGTGGCCTGTGCAGAAGTAAGTGCTGGCCAGGACCGGTTAAAGGGGCGGCGCCGCGGGACGGCGGAAAGCCTTGAGCCACTGCCGGCCGAACAGGGCCAGCACTACCCCGCCATAAACCACCGCTCCAATGGCCACAAGCAGCACAAGCCTAACGACATCGCCCAGCGCAACGCCGTCATGCAGATAGCGTCCGGCGGCAAGATTCCCGAGCCAAAGCGCCGCGCCAAGTGCGACACCGGCTGCCGCTATTTTCACCACCGCACGGCGCAGGGCGGGATCAAAGCCGATCAAACCGGCGCGGGCGGCGAGCCACAGCACGATCAAGAGATTAATCCAGGCGCCAATCGAGGTCGCGAGCGCGAGGCCCACCTGCGCCAGCGTTCCCACCAGCAGGAACTTGAAACCGATATTGACCACGGCAGCGCTCAGCGCCGCTTTCACCGGATTTTTGGTATCGCCCCGGGCGAAGAATGTCGCCACCACGGAACGGATCAGCACGAAGGGGATGAGGCCGAGCGCGTAAGCCGCAAGTGTATGGCCTGCTGCGGTAGCGTCCGCCGCAGTGAATGCACCGCGCATGAACAGCGCACGCATGATGACGTCGGGCACCAGGATGAATGCAACGACGCAAGGCACCGACAGCAGCAGCGTCAGCTCGATGGCGCGGCTCTGTGCCCGTGCCGCCCCGATCTCGTCACCCGCTGCGATACGCCGCGCCATTTCCGGCAGCACCACGGTGCCGGCGGCAATACCGATGACGCCGATCGGCAACTGGTTGAGCCGGTCGGCGTAGTAAAGCGCGGACAACGCCCCGGTGGCGAGGAAGCTCGCGATCAGCGTGTCGGCGAACAGTGCGAGCTGCACGCCGGCTGAACCAACCGTGGCAGGGCCAAGGGCGCGGAAGAATTTTCTCACGTCGGCATCGAAGTCCGGCCAGCGAAAGCGCGGCAGCACGCCGGCACGCGCGGCATCGCCAGCGAGCAGCGCGAATTCCAGCACGCCCGCGAGCAACACGCCCCAGGCCGCGGCGTGTCCCGCGCTCGGAAAGAACGCTGCGAGCACCAGCGTCATCATCATGGACAGATTCAGCAAGATGGGTGCTGCGGCAGCGGCGGCAAAGCGATGCAGCGCATTGAGGATGCCGCCATAGAGCGTCACCAGCGTCACCAGCAACAGGTAAGGGAATGTGATGCGCGTCAGTTCGACGGCAAGCGCATAGCGCTCGGGATCGTCGCGGAAGCCGGGGGCCAGCACGGCGATCACGCCGGGGGTGAAGATTAACGCCGCGGCGAGCAGCACGATCTGGCTGAGCAACAGCAGCGTGAAAATGCGATCGGCGAAGACACGCGCATTCTCCGTGCCACCCTGCTCGCGGATGCGCGCATAGGCCGGAATGAAAGCGGCATTGAAGGCGCCTTCGGCAAAGATCGCGCGGAAATGGTTGGGCAGGCGCAGCGCCACAAAGAACGCATCCGCCACCGGCCCGGCGCCAAGGAACGCCGCCAGCATAATGTCACGGATAAAGCCGGTGAGCCGTGACACCAAAGTCAGCCCGCCGACGGCCAGAATACGCTCGATCATTAACTGCCCATGTGGAATAAACAGCGCCGGACCCAAGCGGACCGACCAACGCGAATCAAAGAGCCCATGGCCCCTGCCCCCATCGTACCTGTTCTTCTCGCCGGCGGCGCGGGTACCCGGCTGTGGCCGGTATCGCGGGATGCCCTGCCCAAGCAATTCCTGCCGCTGGTCGGCGAACTCTCTACCTATCAGCAGACGCTGCAGCGGGTAGCGGATCGTTCCATTTTCGCAGCACCGATCGTGATGACCGGCGGGCAATTCCATTTCTTCGCCCGGCATCAGGCCGAGAGTATGGCGGCCGACGCCAAAGTGGTAATCGAGCCGGTCCGCCGGGACTCCGCTGCAGCCATTGCCGCCGCCGCCGTACTGGCGCGCCGGCAGAACAAGGACGCCGTGGTGCTGGCGCTCGCCGCCGATCACGTGGTGCTGGATGCGGAGCCGTTCGCACAGGCCTGCCGCGCCGGGCGCGAAGCCGCCGACCTCGGCAACATCGTCACCTTCGGCATCAGGCCAACCGAACCCAAGACAAGCTACGGCTATATCCTGCGCGGCAAGCCGCTCGGCCCCAAGGATGCCTACAAGGTCGAGAAATTCGTCGAGAAGCCAGATGCCGCGACTGCGGCGCGCTACATCACGCAAGGCTATCTCTGGAATTCCGGCAACTTCCTGTTCCGCGCCGATGTGCTGCTGGCAGAACTGGCAAAATTCGAACCCGGCATCGTCGAAGCCGCTGAGGCTTCTGTGGCAAAGGCCACCGACGATCTCGGGTTCCTACGCCTCGACACCGACGCGTTCAGCCGTGCGCCGCAGAAATCCATCGACTATGCGCTGATGGAGAAGACCGACCGCGCCGCGGTGGTGGAAGGCCATTTCCGCTGGTCTGACATCGGCAGCTGGGATGCGATCTTCGACGTTGGTGAGCGCGACAGCCACGGCAATGCTGTTCATGGCCATGTGGTCACGACGGATGCCGCGAATAACGTCATCCATTCCGAGGACCGGCTCACTACCGTGGTCGGCGTCAGCGACCTTGTCGTTGTCGCGACCAAGGATGCCGTGCTGGTGATCCCGCGCGAGCGCGCACAAGATGTGCGCGAACTGGTCGAGAAGCTGAAGGCCGGGAACCGGCCAGAGGCTATCACCCACCCGCGCGTTTATCGTCCGTGGGGTTATTACGAGGCGATCGACGCCGGCGAGCGCTTCCAGGTCAAGCGCATCGTCGTCAACGAAGGCGGCATGCTGTCATTGCAGAAGCATAGCCGGCGCGCCGAGCATTGGGTGGTGGTGCGCGGCACCGCGGACGTCACGATCGGCGATGAGACGAAAGCCGTACAAGAAAACGAGTCGGTCTATATTCCGATCGGTTCGGTGCACCGGCTCGCCAACCGCGGCAAGATTCCGCTGGAGCTGATCGAGGTGCAGACCGGAAGCTATTTCGGTGAGGACGATATCGTCCGCCTGGACGACATCTACAAGAGAAGCTGAGCGCAGCGAGACTAAGGAGAGTCTGGCTTGGCAGCGGGCCTCTTGTGACAGACGGGCTCGCCAGATCCCGTATTGCTGCATTCCCAATCTGGCCCGAAGCCATTCGAGTTCGAAAAAGAACCGCTCCGAGATGCTACTAAAGCGACCGCACAGACAACAAGCAGCGCAACAAAAAACATTATAGCCGTGATATCGCCGCGCTTTAGTTGACGCAAATTCATCCTCTCACCGAAGTCTGCCCTGCCGCGATAGCAAATGCCTAAGCACTGAGCGCATGCTTCACTGCGTCAATCACGCGATCCTGCACCGGCGCATCGAGATAAGCGTGCATCGGCAGCGCAATGACTTCCTCGGACAGCTTTTCGCTCACCGGCACGCCGCGATCCGCAAGCGGGAATTGGGTGTAGGCCGCAAGCTTGTTCAACGGACGCGGATAATAGATCGCGGTCGGGATGCCCTGAGCCTTGAGATCGGTGGCGAGCTTATCGCGGCGGCCGGGTTGCAGGCGGATGACGTATTGCGCCCACACCGACGTATACCCTTCCGGCACCTGCGGCACCGTCGCAACGTCCTTGAGGCCAGCGCTGTAGCGCCTGGCCACTGCGTTGCGCGCGGCGATCTCGTCGGAAAAAATCTTGAGCTTCTCGATCAGGATCGCGGCCTGGATGGTGTCGAGCCGCCCGGTAATGCCGATGCGGACATTGTCGTAACGGTCAGCGCCCTGCCCGTGGACACGCAAGCTGCGGAGGATGTCGGCAAGCTCGTCGTCATCGGTCATCACCGCACCGCCGTCGCCGAAGCAGCCGAGCGGCTTGGCCGGGAAGAAGCTGGTGGCGGTTGCCGGTGCGAGCGTGCCGACCTTGCGGCCCTTGTAGACTCCGCCAAAGCCCTGCGCGGCGTCATCCAGCACAAACAGGCCCTCCGCTGCGGCAACCGCCGTAACCGCATCGTGATCCGCCGGCAGACCAAACAGATCGACCGGCATTACTGCCTTAGGATTAAGCCCCTTCTGCTTCGCCACCGGAATGGCGCGCTTGAGGCTCGCAACGTCGATATTGAAGGTCGTCGCGTCGATATCGACAAACACCGGGGTCGCGCCGAGCAGCGCAACGACTTCAGCCGTCGCGCAGAAGGTGAAGGCCGGACAGAACACCGCGTCGCCCGGGCCAATGCCGCGCGCCATCAGCACCAGCAGCAGGGCATCCGTGCCGCTGGCGCAGCTGATCGCATGTTTCGCGCCGCAGAAGGCTGCGAGATCCTTCTCGAAGGCCGCAACCTCCGGGCCCATGACGAACAGGCAATGGTTCATGACGCGCGCGACAGCGGCGTCGATCTGGCTCGCGATGCGGCGGCGCTGCGAGGCAACGTCAATGAATGGAATCGGCGTCGTATCGGGACGGGTGTGCTGGTTCATCAGACTCATGTTCTTGGGAGTGAACGCGCGTCAGCCGGCGACGGCGCGTGGGCCCTTGCGCTGTTGCTTGGACTGCACCCGCGCAGGCTTGGCCTCAAGGCATTGAATGGCGATTTCGAGGGAAGCAACGCCCTGCTCGCCGGTGACGGCGGGCGGCGTCTTGGTGATGATGGCGGAAACGAAAGCCATCAGTTCGGAACGCAGCGGCTCGGCATGGCCGACCGACAGGTGCCGCATGGAATAGCTGCCGTCCTTCTGGAAGCCGAAGCATTCCGTGACCTGGCGCGTCAGCAGATCGCCGGTGACGTATTTGCCGCGCGTCGCCACCGTGACGCTGCGGGCTTTGAACGGCGTCAGCCAGTTGGTGTTGATATGCGCCAGCACGCCGGAGGCGGTGCGGAACTGCAAGAGCGCGATGTCTTCGCGCTCGGCCACCGCGCTCGCGAGCTGCGGCTGCACTTCAATGATATCGGAATCGGTGAACCAGCGGATCAGGTCGATGTCGTGCACCGCGAGGTCGATCACCACGCCGACATTCGACATGCGCGGCGGGAACGGGCCGACACGGGTGATACCGATGGAAAGAATGTCCTCGCCGCTGATCGCGTTCTTGATGGCTTCGACCGCCGGGTTGAAACGCTCGACATGGCCAACCATCAACGTGACATCCGCCTTGCGGGCGGCCGCTATGATCTCGTTGCCCTCTTCGACGGTGGAGGCGATCGGCTTCTCGACAAGTACATGCACGCCGCGCGCGATGCAGGTGAGCGCCATCTCGTGATGCAGATGGGTGGGGGCGGCAATGGTGACGGCATCGACGCCGCCATCGAGCAGCGCCTCGACCGAATCGTAGCCGGCAATGCCCAAGGTCTTCGCCACGAAGTCGCGCTGCTTCTGATCCGGATCGCAGACGCCAACGAGCTTCACGCCCGGCACATCGGCGAACACGCGCGCATGGTTGCTGCCCATGACGCCAACGCCAATGACGCCGACACGCAAAATTCTCTCCGCGTTATGTGTCGCGGTCTGCCCCATGTCGGAAGAATCCCCTCAGTCTCTATTTGCTGGTCTTTCTAGCATGGCCACGGCCCCGGCGACCACTGCACCGCACGCATGGTGAACACGTTTTAATTCAAACGGTTACAAGGTCCCTGAGCGGCTTAACAAGGTTACTCAGCGGCCCGGGAGGCCGGAAGATTGAGCGCCAGGCCGGCCGAAATCGCGTCCTCCCGGAAGGCCTTCACGGCATCGAGCGATATCTCTGCCCCGGTCTTGGTCCCGAGTGCGGGCAGCTTCTTCAGGATATCGGCCGGCGCGGTGATGATGTGGCAGCCCATCTCGTCGGCTTCCAGCACGTTGAAGACTTCGCGGGTGGAGGCCCAGATTATCTCAACATTCGGAGTCTTGCGGGCGCGGGCGATCGCATCCTTCATCGTCGGGCGATAGTCGATGCCGAGGTCGGCCATGCGGCCGGCAAAGACCGAGACCACGGACGGCGCGCCGCCGGCCAGAGCCTCGACGCCACGCCGCGCCTGTTCATCATCGAAGATCGCCGTGAGGTTGATCTTCACGCCATCCTGCGCGAGCGAACGCACGGCTTCATACAAAGTCTCGCCGCGGGTGTTGGTGACCGGCAGCTTGCAATAGACGTTCTTGCCCCAGCTCGAGATATGGCGCGCCTGCGCCACCATCTCGGGAATGTCGTCGGAAAAAACCTCGAAGGAAATGTGCCGGTCCGGCACTGCGGCGACGACCTCGCGACCGAAGGCCTCGTAGTCCTTCACGCCGGCTTTTTTCAGCAGCGAGGGATTGGTGGTGAACCCGGCTATCCACCGGTTTTTCGCCATCTCCACGATCTGCGCCTTGTCGGCGCCATCGGTGAACAGCTTGACCTTCAGGCTTTCCAGCGTCTTGGCGGTCATAATGCGGCCCTCACAGGCGATTGGGGTTGCTTCCTGTCGGGTAAGCCCCAGGACCTTTCATGTCAAATCGGCCGTCTCTGTCAAATGGAGCTATGCGTTGCCGCGATAGCCCCGGAACCAGGTGGCGAACTGCCTGATGCCGTCCTCGATGCTGGTCGAGGGCCGGAAATCGATATCACGCATCAGGTCGTCCACATTCGCCCGGGTTTCGGCCACGTCGCCAGGCTGCATCGGCGCCATCTCGCGGATCGCCGGCTTGCCGAATTCCCTTTCCAGCACGTCGACCACGTGGGTCACTTCTTCCGGTTGGTTATTGCCGATGTTGTAGACGCGCCACGGCGCATTGCTGGTGGCGGGGTCAGGCTCGGCACCGGACCATTCGGGATTAGGTTTGGCCGGGAGATCGACCAGCCGCACCACCGATTCAACGATGTCATCGATGAAGGTGAAATCGCGACGCATATTGCCGTTGTTGAACAGCTTGAGCGGCTTGCCCTCGAGTATGGCGGTGGCGAAGAGCCACATCGCCATGTCGGGCCGGCCCCACGGACCATAGACCGTGAAGAAGCGGAGGCCCGTCGTCGGCAGGCGATAGAGATGGCTGTAGGTATGCGCCATCAACTCGTTGGCCTTCTTGGTAGCGGCATAGAGGCTGATGGGATGGTCGACGTTGTCGTGCACCGAGAACGGCAACGTAGTGTTCGAGCCATAGACCGACGATGACGATGCATAGAGCAGATGCTGACACCCGTTGTGCCGGCAGCCCTCCAGGATATTCATGAAGCCCTGCAGGTTGGAATCCACATAGGCAAAGGGATTGATCAGCGAGTAGCGCACGCCCGCCTGCGCGGCCAGATGCACCACCCGCGTAAACTTATGCTTGGTGAAGAGCGCCGCCATCGGCACGCGCTCGGACAGGTCCTGCTTGATGAAGGTAAAGCCCGGGAGCTTCGCCAGTTCCTCAAGCCGCGCTTCTTTCAGATTCGGATCGTAGTAGTCGTTGATGTTGTCGATGCCGACGACCTTGCGGCCATCCTTGAGCAGCCGGCGCGCGACATGGAAGCCGATGAAACCCGCTACGCCGGTAACGAGGATCTCTTCTTGCGCCATGACCTACAGCCGCCACAGATCGATGCCGGCCGGCTGCACCGCCCGGTCGAGCTGGGATTTGATGTCGAGCACCACGCCCTGCCCGCCCTTGAGCAGTTTCGTCACCAGCGGCCAGCCGCCCTGCACGTAATCCTCATGCGACACTGCGACGATCACGGCATCGGCGGGGCGGAGCTTGTCCATTGGCGTCAGCGTGATGCCGTATTCGTGTTTGGCCTCTTCCGGTGACGCCAGCGGATCGTGCACCTGCACGTCGATGTTGAACGACTGCAATTCGCGTACGATATCGACCACCTTGGAATTGCGCGTGTCGGGAACGTTTTCCTTGAAGGTCAGGCCGAGCACCGTCACGGTTGAACCGCCATCACCCTTGCCGAACAGACGGCGCACGCATTCGCGCGCGACACGAAAGCCGACGTTGTCGTTGATGCGCCGTCCGGCGAGAATGACTTGCGGATGATAGCCCGCCATCTCCGCACGATGCGTCAGGTAATACGGATCGACGCCGATGCAGTGACCGCCGACGAGACCGGGATAGAACGGCAGGAAATTCCATTTGGTGCGCGCGGCGGAAATCACATCGCCGGTGTCGATGCCGAGCGCCTCGCAGATCGCGGACAGCTCGTTCATGAAGGCGATGTTGATGTCGCGCTGGGTGTTTTCGATCACCTTGGCGGCTTCCGCCACCTTGATCGACGGCGCGCGGTGAACGCCGGCCGTGACAACCGAGCCGTAAACATCGGCGACAATATCGAGCGTCTTCTCATCCTGCGCCGACACCACTTTCATGATGGTCTCGAAGCGATGCTTGGTGTCACCCGGGTTGATGCGCTCGGGGGAATAACCAACGGTGAAATCGCGGCCCGCCTTCAATGCGGAATTTTCTTCCAGCACCGGCACACAGGTCTCCTCGACCGCGCCGGGATAGACGGTGGATTCATAAACGACGATGTCGCCCTTTTTCAGAACCTTGGCGACGGAACGCGAGGCTGACCACATCGGGCCGAGATCGGGACGGTTCGCTTCATCGATCGGCGTCGGCACGGTGATGATGTAGAAGTCAGAGCCCGCCATGTCCTTGGGCTCGCTGGTGACCAGCAGGTTCTTGTTCTTGAGGTCTTCGGCATTCACCTCACGCGTGCGGTCCTTGCCGGCGCGCAGTTCGGCGATACGGCCCTGGTCTATGTCAAAGCCAACCGTGGGCGACCCGGAGCGGGCAAAAGCCGCCGCCACGGGAAGGCCGACATAGCCAAGCCCGATCACTGCTATCTTGCGCGTATGTGCCAAACTGATTTCCCTGCGCCAGCGAGTGGAAGGCTTGGCGCGGCCCCTGTTTACCGAGGCTCGCCGGACCGCGCAATACGCAG
>CANJBX010000099.1 GCA_947472885.1 Hyphomicrobiaceae bacterium | reverse complement strand
GCGGAATCCGCCCTTCAAGATCGACGTATGAAAACAGCGACCCCGATCTCTCATCCATCCCGCGCATCGCTCACCTCCGTCCTGCGTTAACAAGACGGAATCACGCTAGCGGGCCCAAGGGAAGACCCTTTTTCAACATCCTGTTAATGGTTTGAAATGGCCCCGGACCCCGCCCCGGCGATGGCCGGCGCGGACGACGCATGGCCGGACCCCCGGCCTGCACCCGATCCGCGGTTTGACGACCACGCGCAGCACGCTGAACCCGCCGGGCAGGAAGCAGCGCTGCCTGAATGGGCCGCACCGTCCGCGCAATGGGTGGCCGATCCGGCCGTCGATGGCAGCACGTATTTTGCGCGGGCAGATCAGGACATTGATTTTGCGCCGCCCGGCGATCTTCGCGTCGTCGATGACGCGCCGGCGACCGCGCCGGAAGGCGACCTCGCCTTTGGCGGGGCGGATGAGCAGTTGCCGGAAGCCACGATCGACCCGAATGCCACGCCGGATTATTTCGAAATCCAGCGCCGCAGGAAGGCGCGCGTAAAGCCAAAGCAGAATCGCGGGCCGCTCTTGACGCTGCCGCGCCTGACGGCGGCCATGGTCGGCGTCGTCATTGGCTTGCTCTATGAGCGCGTGAACGTCGTGCGGCTGATGCCGCAGACGGCGGCGCTCTATTCGGCGGTCGGGCTCAATATCAATCTGCGTGGCCTGACGTTCGAGAACGTCAAGACCGTGACCGAAATGCAGGACGGCATCCCGGTACTGGTGATCGAGGGCGCGATCCGCAACATCACGCGCGACGAGGTCGATGTGCCGCGCCTGCGCTATGCGATGCGCAATACCGCCGGCGCCGACATCTATTCGTGGACGGCGGTGTCCGAAAAGCCAGTTTTGGGTCCAGGGCAAACCATGGTATTCCGCAGCAGGCTTGCTTCGCCGCCGCCGGAAAGCCGCGGCGCGTATGTGCGGTTTGTGCAGCGTCGCGACCTTGTTACCGCCAACCGCTAGAACGATTCACTAGAATTACCGAGTCGCCAGGATATTGAGCTATGGCCCGTATTCTACTTGCCGAAGACGAGGAAGTGTTGCGCTCCATGCTGGTGCGCGCATTCCAGGACGAACATGCCGTCGTCGCCGCCAGCGACGGCGCGGAGGCGCTCGACAAGATCAACGAAGCCAAGGGCGAGTTCGACCTGCTGCTGACCGACATTCGCATGCCGCTGATGGACGGCATCGCGCTGGCGCTTGCCGTCGCGCGTGACTATCCCAAGCTGACGATCCTGATGATGACCGGCTTCGCCGACCAGCGCGAACGCGCGCATGGCCTCGAAGCACTGATCCACGATGTCGTGACCAAGCCGTTTTCGCTGGCGCAGATTCGTGAGGCCGTACAGGGCGCGCTCGCGGCGCGCGCTGCGTAGTTACCGCTTCTTCTTCTGGCGATCCTTGCGCGCGGCATAGCGCGCGTCGCGCTCGGCCTTCTGCTCCAGAAGCTTGGCGACTTCGGCGTCGGCTTCCGCACGCTTCGCGCGCGCGGCTTCCTCGGCTGCTTCGGCTGCGGCCTTCTCGTCGGCTTCGCGCTTCAGGCGCGCTTCCTCGGCTCGCTTGGCGTCCTCGGCTGCCTTGGCAGCTTCGCGCTCGGCGGTGCGGACTTCCTTGGCTTCGCGCTTGGCCTTGGCTTCGACCTGGCGCTGCTCGAACGTGGAGTCGATCTCGGCGGTCTTGGCCTTGAACTTTTCAAGCAGTTGCTTTTTGGCGTCCGCGGCGGTGCTGGTGCGGTCGTTGAATTTCGGGTCTTTGAACCCCATCGTCGTTCAGTCCTTGATTGTTATGGCGTTCAGATAGAGCTTGTTGGGCGCAATGCCAATGCGTCAGCGTCGCTTCCGGCATAATCTTTTTGTGAAAAGTGCGTATGGCGGCGGCTTATTCGCCGGAATAAGGCTTTGGAACCGGCGGCAGGCTGGGGTGCGGGCGTCCGAAATCGGGCGCCGCCGAATCCTGCCCGATCTGGATGATGCCGCGGCGGATCGCGCGGGTACGCGTGAAATGCTCGAACAGGGCCTCGCCGTCGCCGCGGCGGATCGCGCGGGTCAGCTTGGCAAGGTCCTCGTTGAAGGTTCCAAGCATTTCCAGCACGGCTTCCTTGTTGGCGAGGAACACGTCGCGCCACATGGTCGGGTCCGACGCGGCGATGCGGGTGAAATCGCGAAAGCCGCTGGCCGAAAATTGCATTACTTCGGAACTCGTCACCTGTTCCAGCTCATCGGCCGTGCCGACGATGGTGTAGGCGATGAGGTGAGGGAGGTGGCTGGTGATGGCCAGCACCAGGTCGTGGTGGTCGGGCGTCATCACTTCGACCTTGGCGCCGATGGCGGTCCAGAATGTATGCAGTTTCTCGACTGCCGCCGGATTGGTGCCTGCCGGTGGCGTCAGGATGCACCAGCGGTTGACGAACAGTTCCGCGAAGCCTGAGTCCGGGCCGGAATGTTCGGTGCCGGCCACCGGATGGGCTGGTACGAAATGCACACCCGCCGGCAAATGGGGCGCCATTTCCCGTACAACGGACCCTTTGACCGAGCCGACGTCGGAGGTGATCGCTCCCGGCTTGAGATGCGGCGCGATTTCCTTCGCGACCGGCCCGCAGTCGCCGACCGGAATGCACAGGATGACGAGGTCCGCGCCCTTCACGGCCTCGATGTTGTTCTCGGTGACGCGATCGACGACGTTGAGTTCGCGCACGCGCTGGCGCGATTTTTCCGAACGCGCCGTGGTGACGATTTCGCCGGCAAGGCCTTGTGCCTTTGCGGCGCGCGCAATCGAGCCGCCGATCAGGCCGAAGCCAAGCAGCGCAATGCGGCCGAACATGGGTTCCGAACTTTGCGCCACTACGACTTCTTCCCCACGAATTCGCGCAACGCCGCGACCACCATGCGGTTCGGCTCCTCGTCGCCGACGGTCATGCGCAGCGCGGCTGGCAGCTTGTAGCCCGCAACGCGGCGCAGGATCAGGCCCTTTGAGGTGAGGAACGCATCCGCCTTCGTCGCGGTGTCCACATCCTTGAAATGGATCAGCACGAAGTTGGCGACACTTGGAGTAACGGGCAGGCCGAGCTTCCTGATTTCCTCGGTCAGCCACGGCAGCCACTTGTCGTTGTGCGCGCGCGCCTTCTCGATGTGACCCGGATCCTCCAGCGAGGCGATGGCGGCTTTCATCGCCGGCGTTGACAGGTTGAACGGGCCACGCACGCGGTTGCAGGCGTCGATGACATGCGCCGGCGCATACATCCAGCCGACGCGCATGGCGGCGAGGCCGTGGATCTTCGAGAACGTGCGCAGCATCACCACGTTCTCGTTGTGCGCGACGAGTTCGATACCGACTTCGTAGTCGTTCTTGCTGACGTATTCCGAATAGGCCGCGTCGATGACGAGCATCACATGCGGCGGCAGGCCGGCGTGCAGGCGCTTCATCTCGTCGAACGGCAAATACGTGCCGGTCGGGTTGTTCGGGTTGGCGATGAACACGATCTTGGTCTTCGGCGTGACGGCCTTCAAAATCGCATCGACATCCGCCGTGTAATTCTTTTCCGGCACCGGCACTGGCTTTGCACCGCGGCCCAGCGTGTAGATCGGGTACATCAGGAAGCCGTGATCGGTGTAGAGTGCCTCGTCGCCGTCCATCAGGTAGATGGTTGCGAGCATGTTGAGGCATTCGTCGGAGCCCGCGCCGCAGACAATGTGATCCGGGTTGAGACCGAACGCCTTGCCGATGGCTTCGCGCAACGCGGTCGCCGCGCCGTCCGGGTAATCCTCAAGATGCGTGGCGTGCTTCAGGGTATCGAGCGCCTTCTGGCTTGGCCCGAGCGGCGTCTCGTTCGACGACAGCTTGAAGATCTTGGCGACGCCGGGCGCGCTGCTCTTGCCGGGCACATAGGCCTCGATGTCGAGCACGCCGGGGCGCGGTGTCGGACGCTTCAGTTTCTCAGGCGACATTTCTCACACTTTCACTACATCGGCGGTCTGCTCCCTCGCCCCGCTTGCGGGGAGAGGTAAAGAGAAGGGTCAATGCCCTGCCGACAGCTTCCCATCGGCGGCGACGGTATAGCGTCTTGCGTGGCTGCCGACGAGGGCCTGACTGCGCACCGAGGCCCCGGCGCGGGTCAGCGCATCGGTCACATGGGCCAGCGTCATGCCTTCCGGCACCGAAACCAGCAGGGCGGCGCCGTCAAAGGCCCGGTTCGGGACCGCGACCACATCGGTCAGCGCGGTGATCGCCTGCGCAGCCTTCGGCCCCCAGCCGGCGACCTGGATGCTCCACATCTCGACATCCTTGACGATGGCGTCTTTGTTCGGCCGTGCGATGGCGAACACCGGCAATCCGGCCGGATGGTCGGCCCGCTCGACGAACGGCAGCCGTGCGATGATTTTGGGCGCATTGCCCTCAAGCGCGGTCCACCACGCCGGCGAACCCGCAGCGCCGGTCGCCGGCACCATGCCGAGGTCGCCCTGCGACTTCGCCACTTCCGCGACCACGCCGGCCGCGCCCATGTGGGTGATGAGCGGCACGGTGAAACCGAAATTGAAACGCTCCGAGTCGCGCATCGCGGATTCGCCCGCCGAAATATCGGCGTGAACCTTGAACGGCGCCTGCACGTAGGTGAACGTCGCGATGATGACGCGCCAGATGCTCTCGGCGGTATCGAGCGGCAGGATGCCGCGATGGCGCTCGACCAGGCGGCGCATCATGTCGGCCTCGCGCGCCGGACGGAACGCCGAGCCTGAATCCGCCGTCTTCTTGACCTTGATGAGACGGCCGATGATCTCCGAACGCTGCATCAGCAGTTCGTGCATCTGCGCGTCGATGCTGTCGATCTCGACGCGCAGGTCGGCGAGCGAGGGCATGGCGGTGGGTGTGTCGGCGTTCTGGGACATGGTGCAGTGCGCAATAGGTGGGACGCCGATATTGATAGGTGGGGCCGATCCGGAATGCAAAGAAACATTGAAGCCATGGTCCCGGCGGCCTATCTAAAGGCCGAATTCCATTGGCTTTATTGGCCTGAAGGCGGGCGCGGCCCGCCGTTAAGCATGATTTTCGCCAGAATCGATTGGCGGAGTGACGTGGCCTAGATTGTCGCCAGTCTGGATTGGCGGGAAATGCAGGACTTCTGAGGTTATGGCTGAGGTCGAACTCAAGACGAGCCGCGGCACTACCGAGCGCGTGCGAGAGGCGGAGAACCCGCATTCGCTCGTCGCGCATTTCGGCGCCGACAAGCCGTTGAAGCTCGACGCCGGCGTCGATCTGTCGCCGTTCCAGATCGCCTATCAGACCTACGGCACGCTCAACGCCGGCCGCACCAACGCCATCCTGATCTGCCACGCGCTCACCGGCGACCAGCACGTCAACAACGTGCATCCGCTCACCGGCAAGCCGGGCTGGTGGGACATCATGATCGGCTCCGGCAAGCTGATCGACACCGACCGCTATTTTGTCATCTGCTCCAATGTCGTCGGCGGCTGCATGGGCTCGACCGGCCCGTCGTCGATTGATCCCAAGACCGGCGAGCCGTGGGGCCTTTCGTTTCCCGTCGTCACCATCCGCGACATGGTGCGCGCGCAAGCGATGCTGATCGACCATCTCGGCATCGACACGCTGTTTGCCGTCGTCGGCGGCTCCATGGGCGGCATGCAGGTGCTGCAATGGGCTGCGAGCTATCCCGAGCGCATGTTCGCTGCGCTGCCGATTGCCTGCGCGACGCGTCATTCGGCGCAGAATATCGCGTTCCACGAAGTCGGACGTCAGGCGGTCATGGCCGATCCCGAATGGCGCGGCGGACGTTATCTCGTCGAAGGCACTGCGCCGCGCCGCGGCCTCGCGGTCGCGCGCATGGCCGCGCATATCACGTATCTGTCGGACGCCGCCTTGCATCGCAAGTTCGGCCGCAAATTCCAGGACCGCAATTCCGCGACGTTTTCGTTCGATGCGGATTTCGAGGTCGAGAGCTATCTGCGCCATCAGGGTTCGTCATTCGTCGAACGCTTCGATGCCAACAGCTATCTCTACCTGACGCGCGCGATGGACTACTTCGATCTCGCCGCCGATTACGACGGTGTGCTGGCGCACGCATTCCGCGGCACCAAGACGCGGTTCTGCGTGGTGTCGTTCACGTCCGACTGGCTGTTCCCGACCGTGGAGTCGCGCGCCATCGTGCATGCGCTCAACGCCGGATCGGCGCGGGTGTCGTTCGCCGAGATCACCACCGACAAGGGCCACGACGCCTTCCTGCTCGACGAGCCGGAACTGTTCGCGATCATGCGCGGGTTCCTGGGTGCCGCCAGCGCCGCGCGCGGATTGAGGTAATGGCCATGCTCGACCGTACCGGCGCGCCGATTATCAATGATGCCGACTTCACGCAGAACGGCGCGCGCGTCGATCATCTGCTGGTCGCCGAAATGGTCGCGCCGGGTTCGCGCGTCCTTGACGTCGGCTGCGGCGACGGCGAGTTGCTGCGCCTGCTGGAGACGCGTGGCGTCGATGGCCGCGGCATCGAGATTTCGCGCCAGGGCGTCAACCTGTCGGTCGCCAAGGGTCTCGCGGTGGTGCAGGGCGACGCCGATACCGATCTCGCCGATTACCCCGACAACGCCTTCGACTACGTCATCATGTCGCAAACCATCCAGGCGACCCGCCATCCGCGCGTCGTGCTGGAACACATGCTGCGCATCGGCCGCCACGGCATCGTCTCGATCCCGAACTTCGGCCACTGGAGCATCCGGCTCGGCTTGCTGTTCGGCGGGCGGATGCCGCGCACCAACAACCTGCCGAACACCTGGTACGACACCCAGAACATCCACTTCTGCACCATCAAGGACTTCCGCGACCTCTGCGAGGACGTCGGCGCGAAGATGGAGCGGTCGGTGGCGGTGAACTACTGGGGCAAGCGGCTGCGGCTGCCGGCGCCGTGGTGGTTCTGGAATCTGTTCGGCGAGCAGGGCGTGTTTCTGCTCAGCCGCCGGGACTGATTGGCCGCTGAGCTTCCGCAAATCTTGAGCCTGAAGGCGTGCCGGACCCGTCCGGCGGCGGTGCAGGACTGCGCCCCACTTTCCGCTTGGGCCATTTCTTGGGCGGTATTTGCCTGCGTTTCTTGCAATGCAGCAATTACGGTAAATTTTCAACTACCTGAAATTGCAGGCTAAACTTATTATAATACCTATGAATGGGGCATAAGGCGTCGCGATGCGTCCTTGATTGCGCCATCACGACCGATAACAACCAACCCGCGTCCGGCATGCCTGGAGGGGGTCTTACCGATCCCGTGGCTGCGGACTTCACCCATCCCGTCAACAGCCATGGACTACTCTGCATGAAGTTGCCCCTCACCCTTGCTGTGCCCGTGTTGCTTTCCGCTGCCGCCGTGCTCGGAATGTCGAGCACTGCAAGTCTCGCCCGTCCGCGCCCTGCCGCGCAGATGTATACCCCGCCGCCATCCTTCGATTCGGCACCGGCCGTTTCCGCAACACCTTCCCGACAAGTCAGCTCGCGCCGCATCGCGCGAACCTCCCGCCATCACGGCCGCTCCCTTGTGCGCTACGCGACGAACGAAGTGGGCTCGCCCAATATCCTTTCTGACGCCCCGAACGGCGTCGCTTTCGGCATCGGCCGCTCCGACCTCGTTTCCGAGGCGCGGCGGTACCTCGGCGGCAATCCGACCGGCAAGTCGAGCCTCTGGTGCGGCAACTTCATGAACCTGGTGCTGGAACGCACCGGCCATCGGTCGAGCGGTTCCAACACCGCAAGCTCGTTTGCTGCCTACGGCACGCGCGTCTCCGGCCCGCAAATCGGCGCCATTGCCGTGATGTCGCGGCGCGGCGGCGGCCATGTCGGCGTCGTCTCCGGCATCGACGCCAAGGGCAACGTGATCGTTGTCTCCGGCAATCACAACAAGCGCGTTGCCGAGAGCACCTATCCGCGCTCGCGCATCTACGCCTACGTGATGCCCAAGTAACTTGGGTAAGCGTAATAGCTGTTGACGTGCGGGGCGGCGGATGCGCCGCCCCGGCGCAATTTCCAAAGCTTCAGGATCCGCCGCGGCTTGCGTGGCGATGAATGTTCCCGCGTTGTGCGATGCACGCGTCATTCGTGCGGATACGCAGGACTAAATTACCTTCAGCAATTTTTGCTGTAAAAGCCGCAACCTTTTCAGGCCGCGGGCGTTTCGCGCATATCTGCTTTTATCATGCGTGGCGTGAATCCGTTGTCCATTACCGCTCCTCCTCATCGCTTGCTTTTGCACGCCAGCGCGTGCTTTCCGCCATGCGTCACAAGCATGGTGTGCGGAACCATTCCCCCTCGCACCCATTAGCTCATTGAACGCCATGCGTAGCGCGTTGAATTTGCTTGTAACCATAAGGAAATCAAAAATGGACGCTGATCGTATCAAGGGCTCTGCCAACCAGGCCAAGGGCGCCATCAAGGAAGCCGCCGGCAAGGTCACGGGCGATGCCAAGCTCGAAGCCGAAGGCAAGAGCGACAAGATCGCGGGCAAGATCCAGAACGCCGTCGGCGGCATCAAGGACGCGGTGCGCGGCAACTAGTGCCCGCACGTTGAAATGCAAACCGCTGCAACAGGGCGCTCGCGCTGCGGGGGCCTGTTGCAGCGGCTACAAGAAGTTGCTCCGGAACAGGAGCGCGTTGCGGCAGATTAAGCGTGCTGCGAAGTGCAGTTTGGAGGCCGGCACTCGCGGCAGGTCGTTAAGGAGAAGCAAGCGATGGCAAAGTCACTATCCACCACCTACCTGCGTTTGCAGGCCGAGCGTTGCCAGCGGTTGTCGCGGATGTGCATGGACCTCGGGACGGCGCGTGATCTGCGGCTGATGGCCGAGGAATATCTTGCCGAAGCTGCGCTGATGGAAAAGTCGGAACGTCACCAGGACCGCAGCGACGATATCAAGTCAGCGCCGCGTGACGGCGCGGTGCGTCAGGACAATACCATGACGCATCAGGATGGTCCTTCCGCGCACATGCAGCAGCAGAGCCAGCAGCGCAATGGCCCCAAAGGCAGTTAGCCGTATTTGAAGTTGCCGGGATGAAGCGGGCGTGACGCAAGTCGCGCCCGATTTCTTGCGCCGCCGTTTTGAAAGCGCGCGAAGCCGGCTCAGTGCATCGGGCCGAGCGATTCCGGCTTTGTCTTCATCAGGTCGGGGGCGCAGCGTTTTTCGTCCGCCGCCTGCCGTATCGCCTGCTGGTCGGCCTGCACGACATTGAATTCATCGCGATAGACCATGTTGCTGACAAACGGCCCGATCGGGTCCTGGCTGGTGCGTTGCATCAGCGCAGTCAGTTCTGCCGTGCGCTTGGAATTGACTTCGGCGCGCTTCGAGAGGTTCGGGCAGTCGAGGAAACTGTATTTCCCCGGCGCCGTCGAATAGACCGCGCTGTTATCCTCCAGCAGCATCGAGCAGCCGGCGGAAGCGGCAGCGCCCGCAAAAGCAAGACACAACGCAAAAATGGCGTTCGACTTCATCAGGCTATTTCCCACCCCAGCGTCCCGGCCGGTGTTCGTCCAGCGCTACTGACGTCATGGAATATGCGGGCAAGATTAAGGCCGGGGAAGCGGGTATGGGGGATGCGGTTAATTTGGACGGTTTGGCACTGTTTGCGGTGTGCTTCATCACGATACCTGTGTTGGCGGCACGATTCCGCAAGCACCCGCGGCGGACTTCCGTGTTAATATTCGTCCAGGCGGCGGGGAAACCGGAGGCTCGACATGGCCGACATGGAGCAAGCGCTGATCCTCATCAAGCGATACGCGGGCGAAAGACTCTATCACACGCTCGACGCGCGCTACGTCACGCTCGACGACATCCGCATCATGGCCGATAGCGGATTGCATGTGGTCGTCGTCGATGCGAACGACGGTCGTGACGTCACGCGCGAACTGATCCCGACGCGGCATTGAGTGTCGCGCGCAAACGCTTGTCGTCGTCATGCCCGCACTTGTTGCGGGCATGACGCGTGGAGCGCGCATCGCGCGCGACGATCCGGGACCCCGAGCTGAAATCTCAGTCCATTGTTGTGGCCCTGGGTCCCGGATCTTCGTCTCGGCTCACGCGAGGCTCGTCTGGGACACCAGAGCGGTCTGGACGGCAAGCGGGAGAATATGATTATTAGCTTATATTTGCTAATAATCCTATTTTTGCCACATTCCTGCGCTACGGTCTTTTCACCCTGCTCGTCGAGGGGCGTCTACCGGAGGCGTTCGGCGGGTGGAGCAGGGTGCGGTCTGGCGGGCGATGCACGCAGCATCATACGCCAGCGGTTTCGGGTACCGCCCGGGCGCAAGCCCTGCCGGGAGCCGG
>CANJBX010000098.1 GCA_947472885.1 Hyphomicrobiaceae bacterium | reverse complement strand
TCTTGTCCTTGATGAAGTTGATGACGAACAGTTCGAGCTTGGCGCCCGCAACTTCCTGCTCCTCGATAGAAATGATCTGGCCAACCCCGTGGGCCGGATAGACGATAAATTCGTTAGTCTTGAAGCCTAGGCGTTGTGTAGTTTTCTTGCTGGTCATCCCAGAAATTGCTCCTTCACCGGCCGGCTTGCGCACGTCCGGTTTGGCCACGGGGGGGGCTGCACGCCGGGTAGAAGCACGTGCAGCTTGCGGGGTCCGCCGGCTTGCGCCGGTTGACTTCTTTTTGGTCTCGCGGGAAGAGGCAACGGAGGATTTTTTTCTCCCGTTAGCTCCGGCGGAGGCCTTTTTCACACGTTGACGCGTTTTTGCTGCCACTGCATTCGCGTGGGTTCCACGCCCTCACTACGACGCCTCGGGACGCAGCGAAAAAATAGGCCCCCATCTGGAGGCTTGGGCTGCGGGATTTCATTATATTCCGCCTATATAGCACATTTTCCCCAAAAATCAAAGCCTTAAGGGCTTACAAAGTGGTAATCTACCCATTCGCGATCCGCGGAAACGCCACCTTGGTTAAAATCCCCAGGCACGGGTTCCGGTTCCTGGCCCAGGCTAAAGGGACAGGTTCGAAGGTTTTTGAGGGGTAAAAGAGCAGCGAAAAAGATTAGTCGCCAGAGCCGCCATTTGGAGAGAAATATTTCTTCTTTCCGGCGACGCCTTCCCACTCCTTGCCGTCCGCGGGACCGTCTTTTTTGGCGGTGATATTCGGCCAAACTTTCGCGTATTCCGCGTTTATGCCCAGCCATTCTTCGTGGCCCGGCTCGGTATCGGGCTTGATCGCGTCAGCGGGGCATTCCGGCTCGCAAACCCCGCAATCGATGCATTCGTCCGGATGAATGACGAGCATATTCTCGCCTTCGTAGAAGCAGTCCACCGGACAGACTTCCACGCAATCCATGTATTTGCACTTGATGCAGTTTTCATTGACGACGTAAGGCATCGGAAACCCAGATAACATGTGGCGATTAAAGGTGGCCTAACTCACGGCTTCGGACGGCGCAAGAGAGGGCTGCATATCAATCGTCCTCGCCGAATAGCCGGTCAATCGCCCGGCGGTCACGCTTGGTCGGACGGCCGGAGCCCGGCTCGCGAGCGGCGACCTTGGGCGATTTGTCAGGAGGCGGTGGTGGCGGGGTAATGTCCTCAAACAGCACCCGTGCGGCCTCAGCATCCCCTCGCCGCTCGGCGAAGCCCGCCACCTTCAGAAGCCGCACCTGCCGGTCGAGCGCGATGGTGGCCACATCGCCAGGCCGCACCAGTTGGCTTGGAGCCGTGATGCGCGTGCCGTTCACCCGCACAAGGCCGGACGTGACGAGCGAGGTCGCAGCGCTGCGCGTGCGCACCACCCGCGCATGCCACAGCCACTTATCGATGCGCTGACGATCCAATCATCAAGTCCTAGTGTGGCGGTTCAGAAACTCCCCATACCTTGCAGCCAGGTCGGGAGGGAACTTCTGAACCAAAGCCACACTAGCAACTCAATAATTCTAGTGTCCCTTTGAATCCGATGTTCGCAAAAGTGTCTGCAGCAAATGCGTGCGAACTTCGGATTCGGGACACTAGCGCCGCTCCTTGCTGTCCGCTTCGAGTTGCGCTTTCAGCGCCGCGAGCTTGGCGAAAGGCGAATTCGGATCAGCGACCTTTTCCCGCCGCTCCGGGGGCCGCTGCTGCTGTTTGGCGTAAGCGCCGCGATCCTGATTGCGATCCTTGTCCCGGCGCGGGGGCCGGCCGCGATCTTGTCCGCGGTCCGGCCGATCCTTGCGATCTTGGCGTTGATGACGCGGTGGGCCGCCTTTGCCTTCCTTGCGATGATGCTGTTGCCGCGGTGTGTGTTGCGGCTGCGGGACTTCGGCGCCTTCCGCGGCCACACCATCTGTTTGCGCGGGCGTTGCAGAGGCGACCGCGCCTTCGGTGACTGCCTGCTCCGGACGGCGATGACGGCGCGGCTTGGCGTGATGGCGCTCAGGCGACGGGCGGCCGGTGCGCCAAACTTCGATCATGGCGTCTTCGGCCACGGCCGATACAGATGCTGTTTCGGCGGGCGCGGATTCCGTGACGGTTGATTCTGCGGTGGGCGTTTCTTCCGACGCAGTGACGGCCGCTTCAGCCGGCGCATCTGCCTCAGGCAATGCCTCTGGCTCCGCAACGGGTGCAGCTTCGAGCACCGGTGCGTTGTCCGCTTCCGGACCGGGTGCTGTCTCCAGCCCCTCGCCGGATTCAGGCACATGCGCGACCGGTTCTACGGATGCCACGGGCGCAGCCTCGGCAGGCTTCGGCTTGCGCTCCATGCGGTAGCCGAGCGACCGCAACACCGAGGCGAAATCTTCCCCCGATGCGCCGATGAGCGAGGTCATGGCCGGCGTAATGGTGAAACCGCCGCCGGCGACTGCGCCGGCAGGCTTCGGAATCGGCGAACCTTCGCGCCACGCCAGTGCCGGGCGGATGAGATCGGCGAGCCGCTCCAGAATATCGACGCGCACCGCGCGCTCACCACAGACGCGATAGCCGACCGTGCGGTAGAGCGGCCGCGCGATATCCACGTCGATTGGAATGGACGTCCGCCCGCTGGAAGCAAGCGCACGCAACTCGTCCAGACCCTTGGCATCCGGCGCCATATGCTTCAGCGCCCATAGTTGCGCGGCGAGGACACGCGGGGCGGGCTTCAGCAGGTTTGGCAGATAAATGTGATAGGCGCCGAAGCGCACGCCGTATTTGCGCAGCGTTGCGCGCGCCGGCTGATCGAGCCCCTTGACGTCGTCTGCGACTTTCTGCCGCTCCAGCACGCCGAGCGCTTCGACCAGCTGGAAGGCAACACCACGCGCCATTCCGGTGATGTCCTCAGCACCCAACAGGGTGAACAGGGAACCCAGAACTTTTTCGGTATGGGTCTTCATCCAGAGATCGAGACGCGCCTGCACCATGTCGCGGGAAGCACCGATGAGTTGCTCGTCTGCGATGACGCGTACGCGCGGATGCAAAACTTTTTCAGCGGGGACCAGCTTGCCGACCGCATCGCCCTGCCAGCGGATCGCGCCATCGGAGGCGAGCAGGAATTGTTCATCGGGCGCCTGAGAAAGCCGCGTGGCGCGGGCATCAATCTCACCTGCCAGGGCTTTTTGCGCGGTGGCCTGCAGCGCCTTGGCTTCCGAGCCGCCCGCGGACGGCGCCGCGGCAAAGACAAAGCCATCGAGCCGGCCGATCGCATGACCCTCGACCACAACTTCGCCTGTCTTGCCTATTTCCGTCTCGAGCATCGTGCTTTCCTTTAGCCGGCGCATCAACACGCTCGTACGGCGATCGACAAAGCGTTCCGCCAGACGTTCGTGCAGCGCATCGGAAAGTTTATCTTCTACCGCGCGGGTGACACCCTGCCAATGCTCCGGATCGGTAAGCCAATCGACGCGGTTGGCAACATAGGTCCAGGTCCTGACATGCGCGATACGGTTGGACAGGGCATCGATGCCGCCGTCGGTGTGGTCTGCCTGTGCAACCTGATGGGCGAACCAGTCATCCGGAATACGGCCGTCCCGCATCAAAAATCCATAGAGGGTGACCGCGAGTTCCGCATGGGTGGCCGGCGCAATCTTGCGATAATCCGGGACCTGGCAGACATCCCATAGCCGTTCGACCGCTGCCCGCGTTTTCGCCATCGCACGGACCGCTTCGTCTCGCGCGGCATGTTCCAGCACCAGAATGTCCTCGCCAACCGGCGCGCGCGTCAGCCCCTGCTCCTTCGGCGTCATGGCGAGTGAAACCTGCAAAGCGCTGAGCGAAGCAAAATCGAGATCGGTGTTACGCCATTGCAGCATGCGCACCGGCTCGAAGGTATGACTTTCGAGCGCCTGCACGAGTTCCTGCTCAAACGGCGGGCAACGGCCGGTGGTGCCGAATGTCCCGTCGCGGGTGGCGCGCCCGGCGCGGCCGGCGATCTGCGCCAGTTCGGCGGGGTTAAGCTTGCGATACTGATATCCGTCGAATTTTCGGTCGGACGCAAAGGCGACGTGATCGACGTCGAGATTGAGCCCCATGCCGATGGCGTCGGTGGCGATCAGGTAATCCACGTCGCCCGACTGATAGAGCGCGACCTGTGCGTTGCGCGTGCGCGGCGAGAGCGCCCCCAGCACCACCGCGGCGCCGCCGCGCTGGCGGCGGATCAGTTCGGCGATGGCATAGACCTCTTCGGCGGAGAACGCGACGATCGCCGAGCGGCGCGGCAGGCGTGTGATTTTCTTCTCGCCCGAGAAGGAAAGCTGCGACATGCGCGGGCGGCTGAGGATATGCGCACCCGGCAACAACCTCTCGATCATCGGCCGCATGGTGGCCGCGCCGAGCACCAGCGTTTCTTCGCGCGCGCGGCGATTGAGCATGCGGTCGGTGAAAACGTGTCCGCGTTCGAGATCTGAGCCGAGTTGCACTTCGTCGATGGCGACAAAGGCCACATCCAGATCGCGCGGCATGGCTTCGACAGTGGAGACCCAGTAGCGCGGATTCTGCGGCTTGATCTTCTCTTCGCCGGTGATCAGCGCGACAGAGTCGACGCCAACGCGCTCCACGACCTTGTTGTAGACCTCGCGCGCCAGCAGCCGCAGCGGCAGGCCGATGATGCCCGACGAATGCGCGACCAGCCGCTCGATGGCCAGATGGGTCTTGCCGGTATTGGTGGGACCGAGAACGGCGGTGACGCCGGCTCCCCGCGCGCGCGGATCGCGGGCAGCGGGGGAAGAAAAGGAAATTGCCATCGAAAGTCCGGGCTGATGGAGGGGAGCTGGCTCCCTCCAGAGCGTTTTCACGCGAAATCTCTGGTTTCTGTATCACAATGCGACGCCCGAAAGCGCCGGCCTTCATCTTTGGAACGAGTCTGGAACGAATCGCGGCCGAATCGGTATTCACGCGCGAGTCAGACTTCGTTCACTGCGACATCTAGCGCTTCACAGTCGACACCCCACTAGATCGAGAAAATGCAGTGTTTCAAGACGTCTCAATCGGGCCGAATGTGTTAACGACGCACGATGCCGCCCCGAGCGAAGAGTCAAGCGGGTTCAGAGCGCCTTGGCGCTGGTAGGCGTTGCCTTTGAAGCCGGCGAAGCGATGAATTGCGTAGCTTCGAGCACAGCATCACCGACCGGCGTGGGCACCGATATGCGGTACGGCACCACAATGCGGGTTCCGGTTACCGGAGCCAGCCAAACTTCGATGTCCTGCAACGCGACCAGGTATTTGATCACCGGGCGGGTCGGAATATGCCCTGCGAGCGGCGTAAAATGCACGGCGCACACCACCACCGGTCCCTGATAGCCCTTCTCGGCCTTCACCTTGTCCATGCGCTTGAATGACATCTTGAGGTCGTAACGCATGCGTCCATCGAAGATGGCGCTTGAACGCTGGCAGGCTTCGGGAGCCATCAGATCGCCATTGCCGCCGACACGCATCAGCGACGCCGTCATGGGATCGGTAACGCCCTTACGGTCGTTTTCCTTGATCGGGATGCGCTCCGGATCTTCCGGCGATGGCGGCTTCACCGTGTAATCCTTCACCGCACCATTCTCGATTGCCAGTTCGACCTCGTCCTTTTTCTTGCTGGCGGTAATGGTCGCGGCATAAGCGCGGGATACCGGCTGGCCGTTGGAAACACTGCCACGGGACGCGCTGGTGCCGGTGCCGCCGGCAAACATCTTCAGGAGCCCGGTGGCCATGCCGCTCGCGGCGGCGGTGTACTGGTCGTCCCGGTAGTCGATCACCCAGGCGCCGCGGCCGATGGTGACCCCTCCCAAATAGGCCGTATATTTTGCATCGAGCTTGGCCTGCGCCAGGGCAGGGCCGGACAGGCCGGCCACAAGGGACAGGCTGACAAGGGTAGACTGAAAGAGGCGCGGCAGGCGGAGCCGGATTGGCAGCACGGAGTTTTAGTCCTTTTTGCCCGGAAACGCAGCTTGGGGGCACATCGGCGCGTAGCACAAGACGCTGCCACGAACGAGGCGGAATGGCCGCAAATGCAAGCTTAACAACAGATTCCCTGCTTTTGGTCTCGGCGGGGAATGCGTCGATTCTATGAAAGTGCCGGATATGGCCCGGAAGCCTTGGCTTGACGCCTTTGGGCCCCGTCCCTTATACGTTCGCCTGCTCTCGCAACAGATTTATCACCGCCCGGGCGCAGTTCGCGCGGGGCCATGAATTTTGAGGATTTGCTATGTCGCAGCGCTGCGAGCTGACAGGAAAAGGCCCCCTCACGGGCAACAAGGTCAGCCACTCCAATCACAAGACCAAGCGGCGTTTCCTGCCGAACCTCTGCAACGTCACCCTGACGTCGGATGCTCTCGGCCGCCGCGTACGCCTGCGCATTTCGGCTAATGCCGTGAAGACAGTGGATCACCGCGGCGGTCTCGACGCTTTCCTGCTGAAGGCCAAGGCCGACGAGTTGTCGCCGCGCGCGCTCGACCTCAAGCGCCAGGTGCAGAAGAAGCGCGACGCCGCTTCCGCGCCGGCACCGGCACCGGCTTCCGCCGAATAAGTTTCGCTTTTGAATTTTGAAATGGCCGGGCGTGAACGCCCTTATGTCCCGGCCATTTTTATTCCACCAGCGTGAACTGCATCAGCAGCGTCCGCTGCAAGGCAAAGAAATTGTTGTCGGAGACGAGTGTCAGCACCGTCTCGCCCGCTGCCGTGTGATGCAGACCGAGGCCTTCGAAATTGTCGATCTGCTGGCCGAAGTCGGCGGAGAAAATCACTTCCGGACTGACAAGGGCCCCCGGCTGAAGATCGGCCGCCGCGATGCGGCGAATGCGCGTGCCGCTGCTCAGCAGCGAAAACCGACGTTCCAAAATCAGCACATCGCCATTCGGCAATATCTTGCAATCGGTGATGTCGAAATTTTCGGTGCGCTTGACGGTGAATGTGCCGGGATGAGGCCCACCGATAAAATATGCCCGGTTATTCCCGCTGGCGTCGAGTGCCGCTTCGCTGATGACGATCAGCGTGCCTGCGAGTGGCAATCCTTTCGGGACAAGCGCGATCGCTTCAAGACTGCCGTTCGACGGCATGGTCCGGAAGTCTGCCGGCACCGCGATCGGCATGCCGCGCGATTGAAATCCGCTCTTTCCGAAATCGAACTTCAGAATGCGCTGGACCCGCTCGATACCGACGTAAATCGTACCGGCTTCTTCTGTGAGCGATTCGGTGTCGTACCAACCCCGCGCCTTAAGTGTCTTGCCATCAGGCCCCAGAATCGGCGCCATTTCCGCGTCAGCGATGCCGGATGGAGTCGTTCCGGAATAAACGATGCGACCGCGCAGCCATCGGCCGGTATCGGTCACCGCGATGAACCGCGCGCCATCCGGATAGACATGCAAGCCCGATACGCCGCCAAATTCCCGCGCGCTCGAAGTCAGATCGAGCCCTCCGCGAAATTCCAGCTTCCCGAAACGGCGCAGGGTTTTATCCCTGTTGTCGAAAGAGGCGATCGGCTTTGCGTCGATCTCGATGCGGCCCTGAGCGAACGCGGGCGACCCAGCAAACATAATCGCTGCGGCGACAATGCATCGCATCACGGGTGAAATTTTCCGGAAGAAAAGCGCCACGACTAATTTCCCCTCCGCTCCGCCAGGTCAGCGCGCGGGAGGATCGAGGAAAGTCGCGGATTTACGCGACCACGCGTCTGGCTTGCGCACCGGCGGTTTCCATGGAGCCGCCGCATGTTCATCGAACAATTCCGCCAGCTTCTCCGTCATGACGCCGCCAAGCTCCTCGGCGTCGACAATCGTGACCGCGCGGCGGTAGTAGCGCGTCACGTCATGCCCGATGCCGATGGCGATCAGCTCTACCGGAGAGCGCGTCTCGATGTCGTTGATGATCCAACGCAGATGGCGCTCGAGATAATTGTCCGGATTGACCGACAGGGTTGAATCATCGACCGGTGCCCCGTCCGAGATCATCATCAGGATCTTGCGCTGCTCGGAGCGCGCCAGCAGGCGTTTGTGCGCCCAATCCAGCGCTTCGCCGTCGATATTCTCCTTCAGCAAGCCCTCGCGCATCATCAGGCCGAGATTCTTGCGCGCGCGACGCCACGGCGCATCTGCGGATTTGTAGATGATATGGCGCAGATCGTTCAGGCGTCCCGGATTGGCCGGCTTGTTGGCGGCGAGCCAGTTCTCGCGCGCCTGCCCACCTTTCCAGGCCCGCGTGGTGAAGCCAAGGATTTCGACCTTGACCCCGCAACGCTCCAGCGTGCGTGCCAGGATGTCGGCGCAGGTGGCAGCAACGGTGATCGGGCGGCCACGCATGGAACCGGAGTTATCCAGCAGCAGCGTGACGACCGTGTCGCGGAAATTGGTCTCTTTCTCGTGCTTGAACGAGAGCGGATACATCGGATCGATGATGATACGTGTCAGCCGCGAGGCATCGAGCACGCCTTCTTCCAGATCGAATTCCCAGGCGCGATTCTGCTGCGCCATCAGGCGGCGCTGCAGCCTGTTGGCGAGCCGCGCGACAACGCCCTGCAGGCTGGACAACTGCTTGTCGAGATAGGCGCGCAGCCGGTCGAGCTCATCGGCGTCGCAGAGATCCTCCGCCGACACGATCTCATCGAAGCGCGTGGTGAAGGGCTTGTAGTCGGGACCACGCGGCTCGTTGTGGCCACCGCGCGGACGCCAGGGTTGCGCGGCGTCATCGCCGTCCTCACCCTCGGTGTCGTCCATCATGTCGGAGGTGGAGGCTTCCGCGCCTTCCGCGCCATCGTCCGACGGATCCTCGCTTGAGGATTCCGCATCGTCCGCACTCGCGTTTTCAGCTTCGTCGGATTCCTTGTTCTCGCCGTCCTCGCCCTTGTCTTCTTTCTTGCCGGCCTGCTCTTCGCTGTCGTCGTCGCCTTCGTTCTCGGCGCGATCCTCGCCCATTTCGAGGCTGTCGAGCAGATCATGGATGGCATCGCCGAAACGGCGCTGATCTTCCACCAGCGTTCCCAACTGGTCGAGATTCTTGCCGGCCTTTTCTTCAAGCAGCGGCCGCCACAGATCGACCAGATGCTTTGCAGCCGCGGGCGGGGCCTGACCGGTCAACCGTTCACGCACCAGCATGGCCAGCGCATCCTCAAGCGGAGCGTCGGCGCGGTCGGTGACGTCGCTGGATTTGCTGCGATGAAATTTGTCGTCGAGCATGGCTGTCAGATTTTTCGCTACGCCTTCCATCCGGCGCGCACCGATGGCTTCGACCCGGGCCTGCTCGATCGCATCGAAGACCGCGCGCGCCTGTTGCCCACCCGGTTGAATGCGCCGGTGCACGGCAGGATCGTGACACGCCAGCCGCAGCGCCATCGCGTCGGCATGACCGCGGACGATCGCGGCTTCATGTTGCGTGAGCTTGCGGGCCGGCTCCGGCAATCGCGCCTTCAGGCCGGCGAGACCCGGCCGCTCGGCCGCAAAGCTGACATCGACGCCGGGCTTTTTGGCAATCGCGCGCAAGCAGCCGGCAACCGCTCGCTTGAACGGTTCTACCGGCGATTCCTTCGAAGAAGGTTTCGGCTTGCTGTTGGAGGCCATCGCTTTGGCGGCTTCCGGTTTGCTGACTAAGACAATGCGACGTTAACCGCGGATTCCGGCAGTTCCTGACCGAAGCAGCGCTGATAGAACTCAGCCACAATCGGCCGTTCCAGTTCGTCGCACTTGTTCAGGAAGGTCAAACGGAAGGCGAAGCCGATATCCTTGAAGATATCGGCATTCTCGGACCATGTGATCACCGTACGCGGGCTCATCACCGTGGAGATATCGCCGTTCATGAAAGCGTTGCGCGTGAGGTCGGCGACACGCACCATTTTGGCAACGATCTCGCGGCCTTCTTCCGTGCGATAATGTTTTGCCTTGGCGAGCACGATCTCGACTTCGTTGTCGTGCGGCAGATAGTTCAACGTCGTCACGATCGACCAGCGGTCCATCTGTGCCTGATTGAGCTGCTGCGTGCCGTGATAAAGCCCGCTGGTATCGCCAAGGCCGATGGTGTTGGCGGTGGCAAACAGACGAAACGCCGGATGCGGCTTGATCACGCGGCTCTGGTCGAGCAGCGTCAGCCGGCCAGACGATTCCAGCACGCGCTGAATCACGAACATCACGTCCGGACGGCCGGCGTCGTATTCGTCGAAGCAGAGCGCGACGTTGTTCTGGTAGGCCCAGGGCAGGATGCCGTCGCGGAATTCCGTGATCTGCTGACCGTCCTTGATGACGATCGCATCCTTGCCGATCAGATCGATACGGCTGATGTGGCTGTCGAGGTTCACGCGCACCATCGGCCAGTTCAGCCGCGACGCGACCTG
>CANJBX010000097.1 GCA_947472885.1 Hyphomicrobiaceae bacterium | reverse complement strand
TGCGGAATCCGCCCTTCAAGATCGACGTATGAAAACAGCGACCCCGATCTCTCATCCATCCCGCGCATCGCTCACCTCCGTCCTGCGTTAACAAGACGGAATCACGCTAGCGGGCCCAAGGGAAGACCCTTTTTCAACATCCTGCTAAGTCATCGTGCGTGCCGCAAACACCGACTCAACTTCACAGCAACATGGGATTGTCGCGTCCAAATCCGCAAAGAATACTTAAAACAATCCGCAGGCTTTTTATTATGACTTTTTATCAGTGGGTTACGGCCTGTTTCTCGTGTGTGATGAAGGCCGTCAGACGACATCGAACCACGGAATCGCCGTGGTTCCGGCGCGGCCGATCATGCGGTCCTCGATCGCCCATTTGCCGGGATTGCCGGCGACGAAGGCGACACGCCACACCTGCTGGGGCGGAACCGCCAGCGTATCGAGCCAAAACGGCTTCCAGCCGTCGTCGAGCCGGTCGAGCAGGCGGAAATGATGGCCGTGCAGATGTACGACGTGGTTCAGGTCCGTGCGGTTGTTGAATGCGATTACCACCGTGCGTCCGCGTTGCACCGTGAACAACGGCTTTGCGGCGCTGTCTGCCGGGAGCGTGCCGACGGGAAATTCGACGCGCTGCGCGCCGGCCAGATCCATTTTAGCCGGCAGTGGATTGTCCGGCAGTGGCGGCGCGTCGTCGCGCACGGCGATGCGCGCGGCAGGGCCGGGGTCGTAGACAAGGCGCGCAATCGTGCGGTCGCGATGGCTTTCGGCCACCAGCGGCGCGGCTTCGCCCGGCTGCATCGTCATATCGACGAACAGGTCGATGCGATTGCCGGGGCCAAGCACGATCCTGCCGACGCTGGCGGTGAACGGTTGCGCCGGCTGGCCGTCGATAGCCATGACCGTGGCGCGGTGGCGGTCGAGCCGCAGCGCGATCATGCGCCCGGCCGAAGCATTGATGAGGCGCAGCCGCACGCGTTCGTTGGCCTTCACGGCGATGTCGAACGCAGGCGCGCCATTGACGGTGAGGTGCGTGCCTTCGCGCCCGATGACGCCGTTGCCGTCGAGCCACCAGTCGTCGATCAGCAGCAGCACATCACGATCGACGTCGGGCGGCGTGCGCTCATCGACGATCAATGCGCCGTATAGCCCGTGGCCCGCGGGATACGCCGGGTCCTGCGGCGCGTGATACCAGAATGTGCCGGCGTCGGGCGGCGTGAAGCGATAATCGAACCGCTCGCCCGCCTTCACCTGCGGCTGGCTGAGGTTCGGCATGCCGTCCATCGCGGCCGGAACGCGCACGCCATGCCAATGGATCGTGGTGGGATCGGGCAAGCCATTGAACAGCCGTGCCCGGAGTTCGTTGCCCTGCCGCAGGCGCAGCAGCGGACCGGGCGTTGCGCCGTCATAGCCCTGGATGAGCGTCGTTGGCTGGTCCGGGCCGCGCAGCGGCGCCATGCCGAACTTGGGCCGCAGCAGGCGGTAGCCGTCCTCAGTTCCGGAAGGTGCCTGAGCAGGTGCCTGGGCCCGCAGGAAGCCGGGCGTGGCCAGCACGGCCAGGGTCGCGCCGAGGCTGGGGGCGAGTTGCCGCCGGGTGAGCGGGGCAATGCGGTAGGTCATGCCATGAACCTGTGCCTTGAAGCCGTCACCTTGAATGCGACCCATTGGCCCGCCGGATCGGGCTTGCCGCTGCCATATAACAGCACGCAATACCGCCGGGTTGGGGGGTTCCGGAGCCGTTTGGGCCGGATTTGGGCCTGCCGATCTTTTTTGCTGCATGGGCGGCCGGGCGTGTTATAAGCCGCGCCGCCCGGCGGGCCGTCTGCCGGCCCGTCGATTTGGGCGCGAAAGCACCACTCTGAGCGGTAAATCGAGTTTTGGCGGGCGTGGCGGAATTGGTAGACGCGCTGGATTTAGGTTCCAGTGCCGAAAGGTTTGGGGGTTCGAGTCCCTCCGCCCGCACCACTCGAAACTCCGGCATCAGCCACATCGGCCGCCGCTGAACGATGCTAGCCTGAAGCGCGCTTGCGCCGACGTAAGATTGCGTAACGCCGCTATTGAGTTAGAACGACGATACCCATTCGATAACAACGCATCCAACGAGTTGATCCCATGCAAGTCACCGAAACCCTTTCCGACGGCCTCAAGCGCGAATTCAAGGTGGTCGTTCCCCTGAGCGATCTCGCGGCGCGGCTCGACTCCAAGCTCGCCGAGATGAAGGATCGCGTTCAGCTCAAGGGCTTCCGTCCGGGCAAGGTGCCGGTGACGCACATCAAGAAGGTCTACGGCAAATCCGTGATGGCCGAGACCATCGAGACGGTGGTGCGCGAGGCCAATGCCAAGATCATCACCGACAACAACCTCAAGCTCGCCATGGAGCCGAAGGTCAACCTGCCGGAAAATCAGGAAGAGATCGAAAAGATCATTTCGGGTTCGTCGGACCTGTCCTACACGGTCGCACTCGAAGTGCTGCCGAAGATCACGCTCGCGGATTTCAAGACCATTTCGCTTGAGCGTCCGGTCGCCGACGTTTCCGACGAGGAAGTTGACGAAACGCTCAACCGTCTCGCGTCGCAGAGCCGTCCGTTCCATCCCAAGGCAGAAGACGCCGCGGTCGAGAACGATGACAAGGTCACGATCTCGTTCACCGGCAAGCTCGACGGCGTGCCGTTCGAGGGCGGCACGGGTGAGGACATCGGCGTCAACGTCGGTTCCAAGACCTTCATTCCGGGCTTCGAGGAACAGCTTATCGGCATGAAGGCCGGCGAGAACCGCATCATCACCGTGCGTTTCCCGAACAACTATCTGTCGGAGCAGCTTGCCGGCAAGGAAGCGACTTTCGACGTCACCGCGAAGTCGATCGAAGCGCCGGGCACCGTCGAACTCAACGACGATCTCGCCAAGCAGGCGGGCATGGAAACGCTCGACAAGCTCAAGGAAGCGATCCGCGAACAACTGACGAAAAATCATACCGCCGCGAGCCGCTCCAAGCTCAAGCGCCAACTGCTCGACAAGCTCGACGCGCTGCACAAGTTCGATCCGCCGCCGTCGATGCTTGAAGAAGAATTCAATGCGGTATGGAGCCAGGTGACGGGCGACCTCGACTCGAAGAACCGCACCTTCGCGGATGAAGGCACCACCGAGGAGAAGGCGCGCGAGGATTACCGCAAGATTGCCGACCGCCGCGTGCGGCTCGGCCTCGTGCTGGCCGAGATCGGCGAAAAGAACCAGATCAAGGTTGCCGACGAAGAACTCAGCCGCGCCGTTGTCGATCAGGCGCGTCAGCATCCCGGCCAGGAACAGCAGGTGTGGGACTATTACCGCAAGAATCCGCAGGCGATGGGCCAGCTGCGCGCGCCGCTGTTTGAAGAAAAGGTCGTCGATTTCATCTCCGAACTCGCCACCGTTACCGAAAAGAAGGTGTCGCGCGAGGACCTGTTCAAGCAGGACGACGACCAACCGGCGGCCTGACGCTGCTACAATAGGTAGCGAATCGATACCCTGTCCCGCACCGGCAGGCAGGGCACTTGCTAGCGTCGCACTTGCAGGCAAGTGCGTTTGCACGCGCGGTTTGTAGTTCTTGCAATTGCGTGACGGCGCTTATCCGCCGGTTAAGTATGCGTTCGGGCCTGCGTTTCGCCGTTACGCCGCGTTAATCGCCGGCATGGCAGAACGGCCCGTCAATGCTTGGTGGCTGCGTGTCTTGTAGCTTTGCGTGCGGAGACATATCTGCGGCTTCGGCCGGTGACCGTCCGCCCAGGTCTTTCCCGCTAACGTCTCTGCTACCAACGTCTTTCCAGCTCTTTCTATTTCAACCGACAGATCGAAACACAGGTCGAAACACATGCGCGATCCGCACGATACCTACATGAACTATCTCGTCCCGATGGTGGTCGAGCAAACCAACCGCGGTGAGCGCTCCTACGACATTTATTCGCGGCTCCTCAAGGAGCGCATCATCTTCATCACCGGCCCGGTGGAAGATCAGATGTCCACGCTGATCGTGGCGCAGCTCTTGTTTCTGGAAGCGGAGAATCCCAAGAAGGAAATCTCCATGTACATCAACTCGCCGGGCGGCGTGGTGACGTCGGGCCTCGCGATCTACGACACCATGCAGTTCATCAAGCCGGCGGTATCGACGCTCTGCATCGGGCAGGCGGCGTCGATGGGTTCGCTGCTGATGACGGCGGGCGCCAAGGACATGCGCTTCGCGCTGCCGAACGCACGCATCATGCTGCACCAGCCGTCGGGCGGCTTCCAGGGCCAGGTCACGGACATCATGCTGCACGCCCAGGAAATCCTGAACCTCAAGAAGCGGCTGAATGAAATCTACGTTCACCACACCGGCCAGTCGCTCAAGAAGATCGAGGATGCGCTCGAGCGCGACATGTTCCTGACCGCCCAGGCGGCCAAGGAATTCGGCATCATCGACCGGGTGATCGACAGCCGGCCGGAAGACGCCGCCAAGCCGTAAACACGACTACCATCGCACCGGGTGGCCGGAAGGCTGGCCATCCGCGCGCGTCTTGTTGTTGCGCGCGGGCCGGTTCCGGCACGGTGCTTGCTCAGGATGGGGAAGCGCCAGGCGGCAAGGGGTGCAAAGCCTGCGCCGTGATCCTAATTGGGAAATATGCCCGGTTTGTCGCCACAAAATGGGGCAGGTGCCTTGAATAGCGGTTGCAGCGTACCGGCCCTGTGCCGGCCATGATGCAGCTATGATCTTGGGATTATTATCGTTAATGGAATCTTGATGTTCGGGCCGCTAGCATGGAACCTCAGAATCGCTTCACCGTGCTGCGGGCCGAAAACCATAGAGGGTGTGCTTTTGGTACTACGGTTTCTTGAGGCTAGTCTTGGTAAGGTCGATTTTTCGCGTGATCTTTGCGCCGCAGTCCGGCGCGTTGATGGAGATCTGGAATGAGCAAGGTCGGTAGTAGCGACTCCAAGAACACGCTGTATTGCTCGTTCTGCGGCAAGAGCCAGCACGAAGTTCGCAAACTCATCGCCGGTCCGACCGTGTTCATCTGCGATGAATGCGTCGAACTGTGCATTGACATCATCCGCGAGGAGAACAAGTCCTCGCTCGTGAAGTCGCGCGACGGCATCCCGACGCCGAAGGAAATCCGCAAGGTCCTCGACGATTACGTGATCGACCAGGACCACGCCAAGAAGGTGCTCTCAGTCGCCGTCCACAATCACTACAAGCGGCTCAACCACCAGACCAAGCACAACGACGTCGAACTCGCGAAGTCGAACATCCTGCTGATCGGGCCGACCGGCTCGGGCAAGACGCTGCTCGCGCAGACGCTCGCCCGCATCCTCGACGTGCCCTTCACGATGGCCGACGCCACGACGCTGACCGAAGCCGGCTACGTCGGCGAGGACGTCGAGAACATCATTCTGAAGTTGCTGCAGTCCGCCGACTACAACGTCGAGCGGGCCCAGCGCGGCATCGTCTACATCGACGAAATCGACAAGATTTCGCGCAAGTCGGACAATCCTTCGATCACCCGCGACGTGTCGGGCGAAGGCGTCCAGCAGGCGCTGCTCAAGATCATGGAAGGCACCGTCGCTTCGGTCCCGCCGCAAGGCGGCCGCAAGCATCCGCAGCAGGAATTCCTGCAGGTCGATACGACCAATATCCTGTTCATCTGCGGTGGCGCGTTCTCCGGCCTCGACAAGATCATTTCCGGCCGCGGCCGCAAGACCTCGATTGGCTTTGGCGCGACCGTGATGGCGCCGGAAGACCGCAAGACCGGCGAAATCTTCCGCAATGTCGAACCTGAGGATTTGCTCAAGTACGGCCTGATCCCGGAATTCGTCGGCCGTCTGCCGGTGGTTGCGACGCTCGAGGACCTCGACGAGACCGCGCTCAAGCGCATTCTCACCGAGCCCAAGAACGCGCTCACCAAGCAGTACCAGCGCCTGTTTGAAATGGAATCGATCGACCTGACCTTCGCCGAAGAGGCGCTCGGTTCGATCTCGCGCAAGGCCATCGAGCGCAAGACGGGCGCCCGCGGTCTGCGGTCGATCATGGAAAGCATCCTGCTCGATACGATGTTCGATCTGCCGGGCCTCGAAGGTGTCGAGGAAGTCGTTATTTCGAAGGAAGTCGTCGAGGGCACAGCACGGCCGCTCTACATCTACGCCGACCGCGCCAAGGATGCGGAAGCCGGCAGCGCCTCGGCCTGAGGCGGCAGATGAGGGGCCGGAACCTCACAACGGGAATGAAGTCCGGGCGCGCGCGTCCGGGCACCTTATAAAGATACCAGCCAGCGGCGATTTCCGCCGGCTTTTTTACGCGTAAAAACCACGATTTTGTTGTGTATTCAGGCTGGCTTGACACCCCACCGCGCTATCGCCACCTAATGTAGCCGAGCGCTGTGTTTGTGAGTCCAAGCCGTCTGATTTGGTAGCGGGCATTGCGTACGGAACGGGTGTTGTCGGCAGTAAAAACATCGGCCTTCTGGATGTTGTTTTAGCGCCTCAGAAACCCGGTCCGGCCAACCTTGCACTTTTCCCCGGCGATGCCTCGCATGCCGCGGAGAGGGGGCACAACAACAGGATCAGGGTTATGACAACCCCTTCTAAGCCAAAGACCCTGCCGCCCGCCGGTGAGCAGCATACTTACCCGGTGTTGCCGCTGCGCGACATTGTGGTGTTTCCGCACATGATTGTCCCGCTCTTCGTTGGCCGCGAGAAATCGATCCGCGCCCTCGAGGAAGTGATGAAGAATGAATCTTTCATTCTGCTCGCGACCCAGAAGAACGCCTCCGATGACGATCCAGGCACCGACTCGATCTACGAGGTCGGCACGCTTGCGACGGTGCTTCAGCTTCTGAAGCTGCCCGACAATACCGTGAAGGTGCTGGTCGAAGGCGTCGAGCGCGCCAAGGTGCTGCGCTATGGCGACAAGCCTGAATACTACGAGGCGACCGCCGAACTGTTCGTCGATACACCCGGCGAGCAGGTCGAGGCGGAAGCCTTGTCGCGTTCGGTCGTCAACGAGTTCGAAAACTACGTGAAGCTGAACAAGAAGGTTTCGCCGGAAGTCATTGGCGTTGTTCAACAGATCGACGAGCACAAGCGGCTCGCCGATACTGTCGCGTCGCACCTTGCGGTCAAGATTTCAGACAAGCAGGCCGTACTCGAACTGCCGACCGTCACCGGCCGTCTTGAGAAGGTTCTCTCGCTGATGGAAAGCGAAGTCTCGGTCTTGCAGGTCGAGAAGCGCATCCGCACGCGCGTCAAGCGCCAGATGGAGAAGACCCAGCGCGAGTATTACCTCAACGAGCAGATGAAGGCGATCCAGAAGGAACTGGGCGACGACGAAGGCAAGGACGAGGTTGCCGAGCTTGAGGAGAAGATCAAGAAGACCAAGCTGTCGAAGGAAGCCCGCGACAAGGCGATGCACGAAGTAAAGAAGCTTCGGCAGATGTCGCCGATGTCGGCGGAAGCGACCGTCGTTCGCAACTATCTCGACTGGCTGCTGTCGATTCCGTGGAACAAGAAGTCCAAGATCAAGAAGTCGCTTGCCAATGCGCAGGAGATTCTCGACGAGGATCATTACGGGCTTGAGAAGGTCAAGGATCGCATCGTCGAGTATCTCGCCGTGCAGACCCGGGCCAACAAGCTGACGGGCCCAATCCTGTGCCTGGTCGGCCCGCCCGGCGTCGGTAAGACGTCGCTCGGCAAGTCGATCGCGCGGGCGATCGGCCGCGAGTTCGTGCGCGTGTCGCTTGGCGGCGTGCGCGACGAGGCGGAGATCCGCGGACATCGCCGGACCTACATCGGTTCGATGCCCGGCAAGATCATCCAGTCGATGCGCAAGGCCAAGACCTCGAATCCGCTGTTCCTGCTGGACGAGATCGACAAGATGGGCTCCGACTTCCGGGGCGATCCGTCATCGGCGCTGCTTGAGGTTTTGGACCCCGAGCAGAATTCGACATTCGCCGACCACTATCTGGAGGTCGACTACGATCTGTCGAACGTGATGTTCATCACGACGTCGAACACGCTCAATATTCCTGCGCCGTTGCTGGACCGCATGGAGACGATCCGTATCGCCGGCTACACCGAGGACGAAAAGGCCGAGATTGCCCGCAAGCATCTCATCCCGAACGCCCTCACCAAGCACGGCCTGCTGTCAAAGGAATGGTCGATCGACGAAGACGCGCTCAAGCTGCTGATCCGCCGTTACACGCGGGAAGCCGGTGTGCGTAATCTCGAACGCGAATTGTCGACGCTCGCCCGCAAGGCGGTGAAGGACATCATGCTGTTGAAGAAGAAGACAGTGCTGGTGAACGAGAAGACGCTCGCCGAATACCTCGGCGTGCCCAAGCACCGCTATGGCGAGATCGAGGAAACCGATCAGATCGGCGTCGTCACGGGTCTGGCGTGGACGGAGGTGGGTGGCGAGTTGCTGACCATTGAAGGCACCATGATGCCCGGCAAAGGCCGCATGACCGTCACCGGCAACCTGCGCGATGTCATGAAGGAATCGATCTCGGCGGCGGCGTCCTACGTCCGCTCCCGCGCGATCACCTTCGGTATCGAGCCGCCGCTGTTCGACCGGCGCGACATCCACGTCCACGTCCCGGAGGGCGCAACCCCGAAGGATGGACCATCGGCGGGTGTTGCCATGATCACGGCGATTGTCTCGGTCATGACCGGCATTCCGGTGCGCCGCGATCTCGCCATGACCGGCGAAATCACGCTGCGCGGCCGTGTGCTGCCGATTGGCGGCCTGAAGGAGAAGCTGCTTGCCGCACTGCGCGGCGGCATCAAGACCGTGCTGATCCCGGAGGAAAACGCCAAGGATCTGGTGGATATCCCGGAGAGCGTGAAGAGCCGGATGGAGATCATCCCGGTTTCACGGATGGACGAAGTCATCTCCCGCGCGCTGGTGCGCAAGCCCGAGGCGATTGTCTGGGAGGAGCCGGTTGCGAAGCCGGCGGCTGCCACGGACGATGACGCGGCCGGGCTGACTGCGCACTAAACGGTCTGGTTGTAAGCAAAATCAGCGGCGGCGCCTCAAGCGCCGCCGTTTTTGTATTTTAAGGCTGTTTTGCGGGTATGGGATTGCGGCCTTGCGAATGAACGCGTGGGGCGCGATAAGACGGCCAACGCCGCGATGCGCAGGCGGGCGATTAGCTCAGTTGGTAGAGCGCCTCCTTTACACGGAGGATGTCGGCGGTTCGAGTCCGTCATCGCCTACCACGCTTTTCCTAAGGTGGCTTTGCGGAGCGGGCAAAACCCGCTGTGGTTTCGGGCTGTCGCTAAACTTTGTTGAGTTGCCGGTATCCCCAAGAATTCCCAACTGCCATTCCTGTTGGTATTCTCCGGTGGGCACTTAAACGGGATGGCGATGGCGCGGTTCCGCCACCGCTCACCATTCAGGGGAAGCATGCGCCATGAGCGCAGTAACACATAGTCACAAGACTGATTTCGACGCATTGGGATTTACGCTTGTTGAAGATGTAATTCCGAGGGACCAACTCGTTGCGCTCCGCGAAGATCTCAAGCGGCTTTGGAAACGGGCTAAAAACAAAGACATCGCCTCCGTCAGAGTCTATGAGGACTTCCCGTATTTCCTCGGTGGCGTGAATGTGGCTGGCGTCGAGGATCCTTTTGTTCACACGCCGATGCTGGCGGCGTGGATGCCGTCGTCGGGGCTCGACCAGATTCTCGCCGACTTGACCGGCTGGCGCGGCGCTGAACTGGAATTGGCCCGCGTCCATATGAATGACCGTTTCAAGTATCAGGGCTTCTGGCACCGGGATGCTAAAGTAGAGAAAGCTAATTCGTCTGTCGTCGCAGTGATCTACTTCGAAGACGAAGAGGGTTTCAGGATCACGCCATCGCGCAACAAATACAGTGCGGCCGATCTTGAGCTAGGCGACGATATGCAAAAGCGGCACTTCCAGGGACCGCTGCAAGGCGAGCATATCGTTACGGCGCCCGCAGGCTCCGTTTTCTTCATGAAATCGTATCTTCTGCACCGCGGTTACAACAACAAGCCGCGGCTGCATTTGCATACGCGGTTCATTGAGGCCCCGGTTACGAACGCTGCGGGTTGGGCGCAATATCGCAATCCGGTCAGCCCTTACGACTTCGGGGCGTCGAAGCCGGCGGCGCGGTTGCGCAGGCTGGCTTCCTACTGCATCCCCCGGAAGGATCGCTCGTCGCTGTTTCAAGCGTAGCAACAGGCGGTCGTCAGCGAAGCCGATTGCACATAAAAAATCCCGGCGTGAAATTCACGCCGGGATAATTTTCAGAACATCAGAAGCGTCGTATTAGACGGCTTCCTTGAGTTCCTTGGACGCGCGGAAGGCAACCTTCTTGCTCGCCTTGATCTTGATCGGTTCGCCGGTGGCCGGGTTGCGGCCCATGCGCGCGGCGCGCTTGCGGACCTGCAGGATGCCGAAGCCGCCGATGCGGATACGCTCGCCCTTCTTCAGATGCTTGACCATCATGGCGATGAGGTCGTTCATGATGGCTTCAGAAGCCTTCTTCGACATCTCGTGCTCGGTCGCCAATGCGGCGGCGAGGTGTTTCAACGTAACGGTAGGTGCAGTGGCCTTGGCAGCCGCCATGGGAGCCTCCTTTGGTTGAGTCGTCTGATAACGCGAAACAGCCCGTGGCTTATATGATTCTCGCAAGGGTGCGCCACGCGGAATTTAAGAAATGCCCGGTTTTTATGGTTTTTTCGCGCGCAATGTTGCGGTTATGCCGATTCGGCGCTGCTTTCGAAGGCCAAAGGTCTTTTGAATCCGTGTTTTGGCCCGTAAAACGGGCATGAATCGCACCCGGAATGGGTGAGGGATGTGTTGATTTGTGACGGTATTTCGACAATCCGCGCAAATGGTTGGAACCGTTTTGATGCGGTCAGATAGCCGCGCAAAACGCCGCGCGCGCCTTGCTTGACTTGGCCGGACGGCCAGCCTATTTCACGGCACCCACGGCGGCCGGGTTTGGCGGCTATCCGGGGGAGTAGCTCAGTTGGTTAGAGCGCTGCCCTGTCACGGCAGAGGTCGCGGGTTCGAGTCCCGTCTCTCCCGCCATTTACTGAATGGCGTGTATCTTCAGCCTTCTACGGCGTTCTAATGGCCGTTACAGGCACCTGAGCCAAAGCTCCTCAGACTAGGCGGTCACAGCCCGGTCCCAAATGAGGAGCTACGCATGGCTAGCCTACGGCTGAGAAACGGTAAGTGGCAGGTCCAAGTACGACGCCACGGTCATTCCCCACGAGCTAAATCCTTTTTGACTAAGGGCGATGCTCAACGCTGGGCACGGCACGCTGAGATCGAACTAGACCGCGCGCTGATCCCGCACGATCCACGGACACTTAGAGCCTGTCCGGAGAAAACTTGAATCTCTTGAATCGTTTATGATTCAAGGGAGGCGGTCCGATTCTTTTGGAGATCGCCGATGTGGACGAAGGAAAATCGCGGGCGCTATGACCGAAGCAAACTTCGCTATCCCAGCGACGTGA
>CANJBX010000096.1 GCA_947472885.1 Hyphomicrobiaceae bacterium | reverse complement strand
TGACCCACATCCATTCCCGTCTTTTTATGATTCTTGAGCAGATCTTGGCCCAGGGGGCGCCGGTTCCTTTGGATGTCGAAGTTCCCAATAGCACCCTGATTTCAGTAGAAATCTGAGCCCCCGATCGGTTTTTTCAACATCCTGTTAGTCCTTTGCAGATTAAGAAAATTTAATGGGCGGCACGGCCGTATTACCATGGCCGCGTTTTCCGCCCTGCCCTAGCATTCCGGCAAGGGCAGCAAAGCGGGGCGACTCTTTGGGGGCGACATACCCATGGGGTTGAGAAATGAAACATACACTTCTTGGAACGCTCACTGGCGCGGCATTGATTGCCGCTTACGGGATGGCCTCGGCACAGGACGCCAAAATCATGGACGGCATCAATCCTGCACCGAATTATGCGCCGTCATCGACGAGACCGACGCCGCAGACTGGAACCGTCAAGATCATGGACGGCATTAATCCGGCTCCGAACTATTCGGCCGCGCCGGCGGGCAAGTCCTCCACGACTTCAAGCAGGATCATGGACGGCAATAACCCGTCGCCGAACTACGCAGCCAGCAGCGCGGCCACGCCGGTCAGGACCGCCCGCAAGGCCACTGACGCACAGCACGCCACCCATCGCCACAAGGCGCACACCCCGGCAAGCTGATCGCAAACGTCAATCACAAAAGAAAACGCGCGGGCCTCACGGCCCGCGCGTTGTTTTTTGAGAGAGCTTAAGAGGATCAGTTCGCGCTGACGCCTGCCGCCTTGATGACCGGCGACCACTTCGCGATCTCGCTGGAGACGAGCGTGGCGAGCGCAGCCTGCCCGCGGCGCGGACCGTTCGGAATGTCCGAACCGAGTTCAAGGAGCCGCTTGCGCGTCAGCTCGTCGTCGAGCGCCTTGTCGAGCGCCGCCGTGATCTTGTCGACGATGGGCTTCGGCGTGTCCTTGGGCGCGAACAGCGCATTCCAGGCCGAGGCCTGAAACTCCTTCATGCCGGCTTCGGTCGTCGTCGGCACATCCTTGAGCGCCGCATTACGTTCCGGCGTGGCAATGGCATAGCCCTTGATCGCGCCGCCGGTAATCTGCGACACGACGTTGACGATCTGGTCGCACATGTAATCGACCTGCGAACCGACCAGCGCATTCATTGCCGGGCCGGTGCCATTGAACGGCACCGAAGTCGGCTTCACGCCCATGATCGAGTTGAGCAGCAAGCAGGTGGTGAACGACACCGAGCCGACACCGGCGTGCGCCATGTTGATCTTGGCTTCGTTCGCCTTCACGTAGGCGGCGAATTCCTTGAGGTCCTTGGCCGGGAAATCCTTGCGCGCCAGAATCACGATCGGCGTGCCAGCAACGAGACCGATGGGTTCGAAATCGGTCGATGGGTTGTAGGCGAGGTTCGGATAGAGCGCGACCGAAGCAGCGTGGGTGCCGAGATGGCCCATGATGATCGTGTAGCCATCGGGATTGGCGCGCTTGGCGCGCGTCGAGCCGGTGGTGCCACCCGCGCCGACCGCGTTCTCGATCACAAGCTGCTGGCCGAGCGTCTTCGACATGTGATCGCCGATGATGCGCGAGATCACGTCGGTCGGGCCACCGGCCGCGAACGGAACGATCAGGGTGATCGGACGCGCGGGATATTCCTGCGCGGCGGCAGAATAAGTAGCGGCGGCCAGCGTCAACGCTGCGGCGGCCAGTTTCCTGAAATTCATAAATACCTCCATTGGCTCAGTTCAGGGACGCAGTTGAGAAGTCAAACCCATAAAAGTCACGCTCGCAATTAGTCGCACACACAAAAACCGGCGCATTGCTGCGCCGGCCTTTGATGCAGTGCAACAGGTTCCATGTGCGTCGCTAGTTTTCACCTTCGACGAACACGACATTGCGTTTGGAACGGATCATCGGCAATACCGCCAGCACCAGCAGCAGCACAGCGAGCGCCAGCAGGCCCGCCGAGATCGGCCGCTGCACGAACGTCATCGGATCGCCGCGGGCGATCAGCATGGCGCGGCGGAGGTTTTCCTCCATCAGCGGGCCGAGCACGTAGCCGAGCAGCATCGGCGCGGGTTCGAAGTCATGCTTGAGCAGCCAGTAGCCGAGCAAGGCGAACAGCGCGGTCATCGACACATCGAATGGCGCATTGTTGATCGAGTAGTTGCCGATGTTGCAGAAGATCAGGATCGCCGGGAACAGCATGCGGTACGGCACGCGCAGGAGGCGCACCCACAGGCCGACCAGCGGCAGGTTGATGATGACCAGCATGGCGTTGCCGATCCACATCGAGGCGATCATGCCCCAGAATAGATCGGGCTGCTTGGTCATGACCTGCGGGCCCGGCACGATGCCGTGAATGGTCATCGCGCCGACCATCAGCGCCATCACGGCGTTCGGCGGAATACCGAGCGTCAGCAGTGGAATGAACGACGTCTGCGCCGCCGCGTTGTTGGCGCTCTCCGGCGCCGCGACGCCTTCGATGGCACCCTTGCCGAAGCGCGACGGGTCCTTCGACATTTTCTTTTCAAACGTATAGGCCGCGAACGCCGCGATCACCGCGCCGCCGCCCGGAAGAATGCCGAGGATGGAGCCGATCGCAGTGCCGCGCAGGATCGCGCCAGCCGAAGCCTTGAGATCCTTCAGGGTCGGCATCAGGCCGGTGAGCTTGGCATTCACGACGTCACGCGACTCCTGGCTCATTTCCAGGTTGCGCATGATTTCGGCAAAACCGAACACGCCCATGGCGACGACGACGAAGCCGACACCATCGGACAGTTCGGGAACATCGAACGCCATGCGCGACTGGCCGGTTTCGATGTCGGAACCGACCATCGAGAGAAGCAGGCCGAGCATGATCATGGCGAGGGCCTTCGGGATCGAGCCCTTGGCCAGCACGACCGCGAACACGAGGCCGAGTACCATCAGCGAGAAGTATTCGGCGGGACCGAACTTCAACGCCAGCACGGTGAGCGGCGCGCCAAGCGCGGCGACCAGCACGGTCGCTACGCAGCCCGCGAAGAAAGAGCCGATGGCGGCGATGGCGAGCGCGGGACCGGCACGGCCCTGACGCGCCATTTGATGTCCGTCGAGTGTTGTGACGACGGATGAGGCCTCCCCGGGGATGTTCACCAAAATCGACGTTGTCGATCCCCCGTATTGTGCGCCGTAATAGATGCCAGCGAGCATGATGAGGGCGCCGACCGGCGGCAGGCCGAAGGTAATCGGCAGCAGCATGGCGATGGTGGCGACCGGGCCGACGCCCGGCAGCACGCCGACCAGCGTGCCGACAAGCGCACCGACGAGACACAGCCCGATGTTGATCGGTGACAGCGCGACGGAGAAGCCGTGGATGAGATTAGCTACAAGATCCATGATCCGGGTTCGCTTCTGTTCGCGTCAGCGGAAAAGTTGCATCGGGTTGAAGCCGTTCGGCCAAAGCTGAAGCGGCAAATTCAATCCCCACGGAAATAACAGCGAGCAGAACAACGTCAGCACCGCCGCCCAGATGATCGTCTCGAGCCAGCGCACTTCAGTTGTGGCGAAAGCCGACACCACGATGGAGACGAAACTCGCGAATACCAGGCCGAGCGGCCGGATCGACGCTGCGAACACAAAGGTCGAGGCGACGATCAACGCCGGTCCGCGGATGGCGAACCGCTCGACGTTCGGGCCCGTCGTGAAAATGCCGATCGCGGCGACGAGAACGCCGAGCCCGCCAAGGATAATGGCAAAGCCGCGCGGCGCGGTGCCGGGACCAAACGCGAAGCCGCGCATGCCGGGCAGATCACGCGACGCCCACAGCGCGAACAGGCCAATGAGGATCAGCGCCAGGCCACCGAAGTAATCCTGACGATTGGGGATTTTAAATCCAAGCACCGGAAGTGCGATGGCCAACGCCGCAAGGCCGATGGCGGTACCGAGTTCGAGCGTCGCCACACCCGGCGAGTTCTTCGTCATCCACCATGCGATCAGCGCGGCAATTGAATAAGCACCCGGGACCAAGCTGGTGCCGTAGGTACGCCAAAAATCCCCAGAAGTTCCGCCGCTGCCGCCATCGTTGGCCGCGGTCGGATTGGCCCCTGCCGTCATCTAATGCCTCCACTTGTCGGACTTTTTTCAGTCCCGTGCCCCAAAAACTCCTAGCACGGGTTATCGCCCACCGGAAGCGATCCGTGATGGACCATCAAAGGAAACCCGAAACACCCAAAGCCGTGGCGGCGCCAAGCGCATAAAGCGGGGATATCCGTGTCCAGTAGGTCAGCGCAAAAGTTGCAGCCGTTATAAGCATCGTTTTCCAGTCGTGGTCGGCTGACCGCGCAATAATCAGTGCCACCGATGCGACAAGGCCGATGGACAATGGAACAAGCCCGGCCTGCACAGCAATACGCCACCGCTTCTCCTTGAAGCGGTCGAAGGCGCGGGCGATGAAAAACGCCACCACGCAGGCCGGTCCGCACATAAAGAAGGTCGCAATCAGCGCGCCCGGAATGCCTGCGACATGCTGACCGATCAGGGTCACGAACAGCACATTCGGCCCCGGGGCGGCCTGGGCGATGGCGACCAGATCGACGAATTCGCGGTCGGTCATCCAGTGCGAAATATCGACGGCCTGGCGATGGATCTCCGGCAGCGCAGAGATCGCCCCGCCGATGGAAAGGAACGAAAGCACGGTGAAAAGCAGCGCCAGCGCCAGGTAAGTGCCGAAGTCGTCCTTCACGGCTGCCCCCTGCCCGCAATGGCCGCGCTTCGCCACGCGATCCCGATGCTGACCGGCGCCAGCGCCAGCAGCACCCAGACGATTGACCACTGCATGATGCCGACGGTGACAAATGCCGCGAGGGCGACCGCCGCCTGCGCCAGCCGTTCCCGCCGGACCAGCGGCTCGGACATTTGCACGGCGGTGGCGATCAGCAACCCGGCCGCAGCAGCGGCGAGGCCTGTCAGTCCACCGCGAAATACCGGCATGGTGCCGTAACGGCCATAAAGTTCACCGGCCAGAATCATCAGCAGCACCGGGGGCCCGAGCAATCCGGTCAGTGCGATGGCCGCGCCGGCGAACTTATAAAGTCGCCAGCCGTAGATGATGCCGAAGTTGACGATATTCGGCCCCGGCAGGAACTGGCATAGCGCGAACAGGTCGCTGAACTCATCGGACGACATCCAGCGCCGGACCAGCACGAATTCCCGCCGTGCGAACGACAACACGCCGCCAAAACCCGTCATGGTGACTTTGAAAAAGCCGAGGAACAGTTCCGTCCGGGTCGGAATCACGACGTCCAGCGCTACCGGCGCGGTCAGCGGTGAAGAGTCGGCCGGGGAAGACTCGACGCGGTCAGACATGGCCGTGGTTTAACGGTGGACACTTTGCCGCGCCAGACGGTTCCCACCGAAATCGCGCGCCTGTGCACGGATGACAACAAAACGGCCCCGGCGGTTTTCCGCCGGGGCCAACGCTCACGCCTGACTACGTTCAGTTTGCCGGGAGGGTCAGACCCGGCACACGCATCAGAATTCCTCGAAATCGGGCTGACGCTTGAGCGCGGTCGCAAGACCGGCCTGCATGCGCCCGACGACGCCGCCGCGCTTGACGGGTTTCGCCGCGGGCCTGGCGGCCGACGGCATTTGAGCGGCACGCTGCAGGGCCTGATCGATACGGAAGAACGCGACCCGGTCGCTCATCGCGGCGGACTGACTTTCCAGCGTCTTGGCGGTCGCCGCGTTTTCCTCGACCAGCGCCGAGTTCTGCTGGGTCACTTCGTCCATCTGGGTCAGCGCCTTGTTGACCTGATCGATGCCGGTCGCCTGCTCGTTCGAGGCCGTCGCGATATCCGCCACGATGTCGGCGACGCGCTTGATTGAGTCGACGATCTCGTTGAGCGAGGTGCCGGTGCGGTTGACGAGATCGACGCCGTCCTTCACCTGCGTCGAACTCGACGTGATGAGGTCCTTGATGTCCTTCGCCGCCTGCGAGGAACGCTGGGCCAGCGAGCGCACTTCCGACGCCACCACCGCGAAGCCACGTCCGGCATCGCCCGCCCGCGCTGCTTCAACCGCAGCGTTCAAGGCCAGCAGGTTTGTCTGCCGCGCGATTTCGTCAATGACGCCGATGATATCGGCGATCTTGTTCGAGGAATCCTCGATCCGCGACATCGCCTCGACCGTCGAGGCGACGACAACGCCGCCCTTGTCCGCGACTTCGCGGGCACCGGCGGTGAGCTGGTTGGCATGCTGGGCGTTCTCGGCATTCTTCTTCACCGTCGCGGAGATCTCTTCCATCGACGCCGAGGTTTCTTCGAGGCTGGCGGCCTGTTCCTCGGTGCGCTGGGAAAGATCCGTCGTGCTGGTGGAGATTTCCGCCGCCGCATTGGCGACTTCCTTGGCCGATGCCGTGATCTCCGACACCGTCTCGGACAGCTTGATCGCGGTAGCGTTGGCGCTGTCCTTGAGCGTACCGAAGGTGCCTTCGTAGTTGGCGTTGATGCGCTTGGTCAGATCGCCTTCGGAGAGCGCGCTCATCATGACGACAAGGTCGTCCATCACCTTGCCGATGTTGTCGCACATCATGTTCATCGCTTCGGCGAGATTGCGGATGACGCCTTCCTTGCCTTCAAGCGCGACACGCTGCGAGAAGTCGCCCGCCATCGCCGCCTTGGCGATGCCGCCGACAGCCGCATCGAACTCCGCCATCACGCGCGCCGTCGCGGCATCACGTTCCGCCGCAGCCTGCTTGTCGGCCTCGACCTTTGCTTCAGCCGCGACACGGTCACGTTCGGCCTTGTCCGCGATTGCCTTGCGTTCCTGCTCGGCGGTCTGCGACTGGAGGCGGATATTTTCGAGACCCGACTCCTTGAAGCTCAGGACCGATTTCGCCATCAGGCCGAGTTCGTCGCCGCGCCCGGTGCCCGGAACCTCGGCTTCAAGATTGCCGCCCGCAAGCACGTCCATCGTCGTGGTCAGCGCGTTGATCGGCCTGGTGATGCCGCGGCCAATGATCCAGGCAAACATCATGCCCAGAACCAGCGCAATTCCCGCCGCCGTCAAGGCAAAGGTGATCGTGGAAGCAATGCTCGCATCGGAAGCGGCTTTCATGGCATCCAGCGCCTTGAGCTGCGACGCTTTCAGGTCCGTCATGGTCGTAGCCATGGTCTCGGCGAGCTTGGCGTTGACATCGTTGACGATGCGGTTGCGTTCGGTAACGATCTTGATGACCGACTGCAACGCCGCGAGATAATCCGGCGCTTCCTTGACGACCAGGGCCACCTTGGCCTGGCGCTCAGGATTGCGCACCGTCTCGCCCAGCTTTTTCAGCGCCGCGGCCAGCCCCGTGTAGTTTTGCTCGGCGGATTCCACGGCCTTTGTATCGTTGGTGAACAGATACCTGTTGGCGTTCAGGCGCATCTGCATGAGCTGTTCCTGCGCCAGACCGGCATAGGCCGCCACCGCCATGTCATCGGCAGCAATCGCGCCCTGGATCACATCGGTCAGCGCCGTGCGGAGCTTGAGGCCCAGCGGATTCATGACGCTTTCGACGAGGCGATCCCGTTCCGGTTTCGATTTGACGATCACATCGAAGTTGGTCATGTACTGATCGACTTGGCCGATCACCCGCTGCGCGCCCTCGCGGCGCTCCAGCGACTGGCCTGTCCTGATCATCTCGGCGAGCTTTGCCTTGGTCTCATTGGCAAGGTCACGGAGGCGCGTTAGCGTCTGTTCGCTGCCGCTCTGGTTATAGAGCAGAACGTTACGGCGTATGCCGACGACATTCCGGTCCGCCTCAAGCACCAGGGTGGTGTTCTTGGCCAACAGGGCATAGCTGTCGAATGTCGAACCCGAACTGGTAAGGCCATAGTACCCCATCGCCGCAACGGCGAGGAGCAGCGCGAGAACGATGGCGAACCCGGCATTGATGCGGGTTCCGATATTGAAACGGGAGTTCAGACTCGAGAGAAGCGACATAGCAATAGCCCCCAGCTTGCTGAAATGGCATTCATGCCATCAGCGTTTTCACATGAAGTTCAATTTCAAGTTCGCCCGTCGGAGCAGCGACATCCGCCCATCCGGCATGCGTATCAAATTCAGCAAGCGACCGGCGCTCCAACGCTGGAGCCGACGATAACCTGTAGCTTCAAGACCCAACGGAAACACGATCCATTGCCTGCCGGTACGCATCACGGTGCAAGAATGGACAGAAATGACATGCAAGCGATTGATGTTCCTGTATGTCGCGATGAACTGAAATCATGCGGCGGCCAAAACGGGCACGCTGGCGCTCGCCGAAAGCAGATGATCGAGATCGATCAGGGCAATCATGGCGTCGTCGATGGTGATCAGGCCCGACAGGAATTCCGCCTGATGGGTATTCCCCACCTTGGGAACCTTCTGGATTTTCGAGCTTTCGAACGACACGATATCGAGTACGCGATCCGCCAGCAGCCCGACCTGCCGGTCGGCGATCTGGACGATGATAACGACATGCATGGAAGAGGCGTCGGTCACACCCTGGCCGAAGCGGCAGCGCAGATCGATGATCGGCACCATCACGCCGCGCAGGTTGAGAACACCGCGCACGTACTCCGGCTGTTTCGGCAGATGCGTGATCCCGGACCAGCCCTTGATCTCGCGGACCGACATGATCTCGACGCCATACTGGTCTTCGTCGATCGAGAAGCTGATGAACTCGATCCGTCCGTCGCCGTTGGCCGCTGCGTCTTCGGAGCGGGAAGCAAACCTGGATCCCTCGGAACCGCCGCTGTTCTGAACACTCACCGCTGATTTCCTTCGTTTTGCTTCCAGCACGCCGCACCAACGGCAGGGATTTTCAAGGCACAACCAATGCGGTACTTGAGTGCCACATCTCAACTTATGCTATTGTCGATAATGATTTGTTATGGGTGAGGCTTCGTAAATATGACTGGCACCACAGTGTCGCACCCCTGACGGATGCTGTTGCGCAACCTTCATGGATGGAAAATCGCTGCACTGAGGGCAGCGCGCTGTGCCGGAGTTCGCAGATATGAAGACGGCGCGTAGCCGGCCCTGCATGCCGCAATTATTCCGCATTGATCGGCACTGGAATAACGTCGCTTGCCCCCGCGCAGAGACCGCCCGATGGCCGCGCAGGGACCGGACAAGCGCTGCGAGCCGGAATAGCGGCCAGCCGAAGCGCCCTTTATTCGTCACCTTTATGCGCCTATATTGATCCTGCCGGCGCAAGCCGGATATGGCGATAAATGGCCGTCGTAATAAACCATTCGGACCCGGGGGCGGTACCCGGCGCCTCCACCTAAGCCCAGAGAATGACTTGCGATTCTGGGTTTCGGCGGGGGCGAAATAGGATCGACGAGGGCGTAAAGGGCGTTGCTTTTGCTCGGCATGGTACCACCGATATCGGGCCATCTGTGTAGTTGCGAATGACAACTATGCTCCGGTTGCTCAGGCCGCGTAAGCGGTTTGAAAAACCAAGCCTAAAGTCCTGACGGGTTAAGCTCCGTCAGGCGGGGTTCGGAGGCACCTGGCAACAGAAGCCTCCACTTAAATCCCTATTAAATTTGCGTTTTTTGATGTTTTCTTCTTTCGGATCGCGGTCCGCGCTATCATCGGTGCGGCACGATTCCATTGGCGAAAAAACATGTCCGTTGATTACATCCGCTACGATGTCCTGACCCAGGAAGCGATGCGCGGCGTCGTTCGTACCGTCCTGAAAGACGCGGCCACAAAAGGACTTCCGGGCGACCATCATTTTTTCATCACGTTCGATACACAGGCCCAGGGCGTGAAACTGTCGCCGCGCATGCGCGCGCAGTATCCGCAGGACATGACCATCGTCCTGCAGCACCAGTTCTGGGATCTCACGGTAAACGATGATGTTTTAGAGGTCGGCCTGTCGTTCAACGGCATCCCGGAGCGTCTGGTCGTGCCGCTGGCGGCGCTCAAGAGCTTCGCCGATCCTTCCGTGAAGTTCGGCATGCAGTTCGCCGACGCCAACGAACAGCCGGCGGAAGATGAAAAGCCCAAGGGAGGCCCGCAACTCGTGAAAGCGGAACCCGCACCCGCAAGGCTCGCGGAAGTCGCAAAGACGGAAGCTCCGGCAGAGGCGGATTCGCCAAAGCGGACAGCGGAAGTTGTGAGTTTCGACCGCTTCCGCAAAAAATAGTCCGCTCCCAACCCAGAGACTGAAGCAATGGCCGCAACGCGAAAAACACCGCTGCGCCACAAGCCGCTACGCGCCGCCAGAACACGCACGGAAACCGATACATTCGGGCCGATCGAGGTCGATGCCAGCCACTACTGGGGCGCGCAGACCGAGCGTTCGCGCAACAACTTCAGGATCGGCACGGAACACATGCCGCAGCCGCTGGTGCGGGCACTCGCGCTGGTCAAGCGCGCAGCGGCCGAAACCAACCACGATCTCGGCCTGCTGGACGCCCGCCGCACCCGCGCAATTGTAAAGGCTGCGCAGGAGGTCATCGACGGCACGCTCGACGGTCATTTCCCGCTAGTGGTCTGGCAGACCGGGTCCGGCACCCAGACCAACATGAACGTCAACGAGGTAATCGCCAACCGCGCCAGCGAAATGCTCGGCGGCAAGCTCGGCACCAAGTCGCCGGTGCACCCCAACGATCACGTCAACATGAGCCAGTCGTCGAACGACGGCTTTCCGACCGCCATGCACATTGCGGCGGTCGGCGAAATCACCGGCAAGCTGCTGCCGGCGCTGAAACATCTGCATCGCGCGCTTGACGTGAAGAGCAAGTCGTTCGCGAAAATCGTCAAGATCGGCCGGACGCATCTGCAGGACGCGGTGCCGCTGACGCTCGGCCAGGAATTTTCCGGTTATGCCGCGCAGCTTGAAGCCGCCATTGCCAGCATCGCTATTGCTACCAGGACGCTGTATCCGCTGGCGCAGGGCGGCACGGCGGTCGGAACCGGCCTCAATGCACCCAGGAAGTTCGCGGTATTGTTTGCGAAGAAGATCGCAAAACTCACCAAGCTGCCGTTCGTCACCGCCCCCAACAAGTTCGAGGCGCTTGCCGCCAACGACCGCGAAGTATTCGTCCATGGCGCACTCGCCGCAACCGCAACCGCGCTGTTCAAGATCGCGAACGATATTCGCCTCGCGGGTTCAGGTCCGCGTTCAGGTTTCGGCGAACTGATATTGCCGGAAAACGAACCCGGCTCGTCGATCATGCCCGGCAAGGTCAATCCGACACAGTCGGAATCGCTCACGATGGTGTGCTGCCAGGTATTCGGTAATCAGACCACGGTCATGACCGCGGGCAGCCAGGGACATTTCGAACTCAATGTGTTCAAGCCGGTTATCGCCAACGCATTGTTGCAATCCATCCGCCTGCTGGGCGATGGCGCGCAATCCTTCGCGGATCATTGCGTCGCCGGCATCAAGGCCGATGAGAAACGTATCGCGGAACTGATGCAGCGCTCGCTGATGCTGGTGACGGCGCTGGCCCCCAAGATCGGCTACGACAAGGCTGCGGCCATTGCCAAAACAGCGCACAAGAACGGGACGAGCTTGCGTGAAGAGGCATTACGCAGCGGCTATGTCACCGCCGCCGAATTCAATCGGCTGGTGCAGCCTGCGAAGATGACCCGGCCCGGCGTCTAACAATCCACGATGTGATTCGAATTGCGCATTCTGCCGCGGCCAACCACTCACAGACATGTGAGTGGAATGGAACTTTTCTGAAGAGCTATGGTCAAAAGTTGGTGACGGGGTAGATCAGGAAGGCGGCATATCGTGGGGGTAGTTGAAGCCTCCACTTCTCCACCGAAGGAGTAATATGCCGTGTCGAATTCTAACGTCGTCAAACTGGTTCAGCCAGGCACCTTCAGCGA
>CANJBX010000095.1 GCA_947472885.1 Hyphomicrobiaceae bacterium | reverse complement strand
TCGAGCACATCGCGATGCTCGCCGCCGTCGGCGACATCGCCGCGCTCGAGCATGACATCGAGATCGGCGCGTACGGCAGCAATCGCTTCGTCCAGCCGCTTCTGCTCTTTCGGAACGTCGTCGGCGATAAAGTTGGTCACCACCACGCGCGGCTCGTGCAGCACCACATGGCCGAGCGCCAGACCTTCGGCCAGCGCGCTGCCGGTAATCTGCACGGCATGGTGCGCCGCCGGTTCCGCACCGGGCTTGGCGAGCGCGGACAACTCGCCGGAAGCGATCATCTCCGCCAGCACCATGGCGGTGGTCTGCAGCGCCTCTTCTTCCTCCTCGGAATAAGTGCGCCTCGCCCGGTTCTGCACCACCAGCACGCCGAGCGTGTTGCCCGCGCGCAGGATCGGCACGCCGAGGAAGGAGTGATAAATTTCTTCGCCGGTTTCCGGGCGATACGAATAAGCCGGATGCTCGTGCGCTTCGGAGAGATTGATGGAGGTGGCTTCGCGCGCGACGAGGCCGACAAGGCCCTCGTTGACGTCCATCACGGTCAAGTGGACGGCCTGCCGGTTCAAACCTTCGGTGGCATAAAGCTCGAGCGTGTGGTCGACGCGCAGCACATAGACGGAGCAGACCTCCGCAACCATGTTGGCGGCGATCAGCACTACAATCTTGTCCAGGCGATCCTGCGCGCTGACCGGCTCCGCCATAACCTCGCGAAGCCGACGCAACAACACGCGCGGACCACCGAGCGCGCCTCGCATGGTGGGAGGTCCCTTACCTGGTTTCCCCGCAGCCTTTTTAGGCTGCGGCCACGAACTGAAAGGAAAGCCCGCGGGCCCGGCGCTCCGCGGTTTCTTCACCTAGGTCATAGCGAATTGGAGAGGCAAACCGCAAGCTAAAGGCGGAGAATCCCCCTGTTCCCGCAGGCGAACGATGGCCAGGCGAGGGCTTACCCGCAAATAACCAATGCGTCTCCCCCGGCAGAATCCGAGGTCAACTTCCAGCGGCCGGGCCCTTGTCCGGAACCGCTGAAAGTCGTGCGCCCCAAAGCTTGCCGCGCCATCCGAGACCCATCAACAGTCCGATCCCGCCGATCCAGACGAGCGACATTGTAGCTTCAAGCAGCTTTTCGACCGGAGAACACGTGTAGCCTTTTGCGCAATTCGCTGACTCCAGACCTATCAGGACGACGACCGTAGATGCGCATACACAAATGACGGTCCAGCCAAGGACATAGATGACGATCATCGCGATACGCCGAACGCGAGACAGCGACTTCACTTCCTCGCGCTCGAACGCAAAATGATGGGTTTTCGCTTTCTCAAGGTTTCTGATTTGAACGGTTGATCCGGTCAGCAAGTCGTGGATCGCCTGATGACGGGACGCGACGGTCATGGATAAGAATGAGAACAGCCCCAGAATGGTTTTGATGACCATGCGGACTATGGCTTTGCCAAAGCTGACATTGCCGCCGCGGCGATTGTCCACGACCCGCAAATTACAAACATAGTGGCCGATGGTGCTGCCGGTCATGCTGACCATCAGAGGCTCATACAGCAGCCAGGTAATGACGACAGCCAAACCCAGGAAACGGGCAACATGTTCGGATTCAAATGCGACGGCAATCATGAGCGCGGCAGGTATGGTCGATGTCAGAATGATCGAATCGATCAACAGGCCTTGCAGCCGGCGCGCGAAGCGGACGTACGCGGGTTTGTCCAGTGGAACGCCGCTTGCAGTGTCCATATTCATTCACCCGTCGGTGTGAACTACCCCCATCTATAGACGGGGGCGGCTCAGGCGCTCGCCTTGTCCAATCCGTAGAGCGAATGGAGCGTGCGGACCGCCAGCTCGGTATAGGCGGCATCGATCAGGATCGAGAATTTGATCTCAGACGTCGTGATGGCGCGGATATTGATCTTCTTCTCGGCCAGAGCCTTGAAGGCCTCTGACGCGACGCCCGCATGGCTCCGCATGCCGAAGCCGATGACCGAGACCTTGGCCACGTCGGTTGCTCCATCAAGCTTTTCATACCCGATGGCGCTCTTCGCCTTGGTCAGGACGTCGGTGGCGCGGGCATAGTCCGCTTCCGGCACGGTGAAGGTCAGGTCGGTGGTCGCGCCATTTTCCGAGACGTTCTGCACGATCATGTCGACATTGATATTGGCGTCCGCCAGCCGGCCGAAGATGGACGCCGCCACGCCGGGCTTGTCCTGCACGCGGCGGACGGAAATCTGTGCTTCGTCCTTGGAGAAGGCGATGCCCGTAACAAGATGCTGCTCCACTATCTCCTCCTCAAAACAAATCAGGGTGCCCGGCGGCTCGGCGTTCGGATCGATGTCCTCCGGCTTGTCGAAGCTGGACCGGACGAAAATACGCACCTGCTGGATGGCGCCGAGTTCCACGGCGCGCACCTGCAACACCTTGGCGCCGAGCGAAGCGAGTTCCAGCATTTCCTCGAACGCCACCTTGTCGAGGCGATGCGCGCGCGGAACCACACGCGGGTCGGTGGTATAGACCCCATCGACGTCGGTGTAGATGTCGCAACGGTCGGCCTTGATCGCCGCGGCAATCGCAACAGCTGACGTGTCGGAGCCACCACGGCCCAGTGTGGTGATGCGGCCGGTTTCCTTGTGGATACCCTGGAAGCCCGCGATCACCGCGACTTCCTTGCGCTCCTGGAATCGCTTGACGATCTCGTCGCCGTTGACGGCGAGGATGCGCGCGGAACCATGCGCATCGCTGGTCAGGATCGGCAACTGCCAGCCCTGCCACGACCGCGCGTTGACGCCCATCTCCTGCAGAACGATGGCGAGCAGTCCTGAGGTGACTTGTTCGCCTGAGGCGACAATGGCGTCGTATTCCCGCGCGTCATGCAGGGGCGCTGCCTCGCGGCACCATTCGACGAGCCTGTTGGTGGTCCCCGACATGGCCGAAACCACGACCGCGACTTCATGGCCAGCGTCGGTCTCCCGCTTCACATGGCGGGCGACGTTGCGGATGCGATCGATATCGGCGACGGAAGTACCGCCGAATTTCATGACAAGACGGCTCATGGTCGTGATTTTTCTGGTATTTTTTCTTGAATTTTTCTTGGGTTTCCGGCTGGAAAAGGCGGCTATACATACCGGCGCTGCCCGGTCCTCGCAACCGCGCCACAGGGAAATCATCATGGCTCAGGGGCCGCTTGGCGCCACCGATTCCACCGTCGATGCCGCCGAAATCGAGCGGTTCTCCAAGCTGGCCGCCACCTGGTGGGACCCGCGCGGGCCGATGGCGCCCCTGCACAAGTTCAATCCGGTGCGGCTTGGCTATGTCCGGGACCAGGCCGTGCTGCATTTCCGGCGGGATGCCAAGCGGCTCGACAGCCTGAAGGGCCTGCGCATTCTCGATATCGGCTGCGGCGCCGGCCTCTTGTCCGAGCCTCTGGCCCGCATCGGGGCCGAGGTCGTCGGCGCCGATCCTGCCGCCGCCAATATCGAAGCTGCGAAACTCCACGCCGCCGAGGTGGGCGTCGCGGTGGATTATCGCGCCACCACCGCCGAGGCACTGGCCGACGCGGGCGAACGCTTCGACATCGTGCTGGCGATGGAAGTGGTCGAGCATGTCACCGACGTGAACCTGTTCGTGCGCCGCTGCGCCGAGATGGTGAAGCCCGGCGGCCTGATGATCGCCGCCACGCTCAACCGCACGCTGAAGGCTTTCGCGCTCGCCATCGTCGGCGCGGAATATGTGCTGCGCTGGCTGCCGCGCGGCACGCATCAGTGGGACAAGTTCGTCAGGCCGGATGAGCTGGAAGCCGCGCTCACCGCCGGCGGACTTTCACGCATTGGCGAAAGCGGCGTGATCTACAATCCGCTCGCCGACCAGTGGCGGCTCTCGTCCGACATGGACGTGAATTACATGCTCACGGCGGAACGGCCGGCGTAAGCGATGGCGCACTCTGCCTGGCTCTGGATCGTCTTCACCCTAATTGCTGTCGCGGCGCAGACCTTGCGCAACGCGACCCAGCGCCAGCTCACCGCAACGATCGGTACGCTGGGCGCCACGCAGGTGCGCTTTTTCTTCGGCGTGCCGTTTGGTCTGCTGTTTCTGTTCGCGGCGGTTGTCGCAACAAAAGAAATTCTGCCGTCGCCGCCCGGCATCTATTGGGCGTGGATCCTGCTCGGCGGTCTGGCGCAAACCTTCGCCACGGCGCTCATGCTGGCGGCGATGAACGACCGCTCCTTCGTGGTGGTCTATGCCTATATCAAGACCGAGCCGGTGCAGGTCGCGCTGTTTGGACTTGTGCTGCTCGGCGATCACGTCACGCTGCCGATGGCGGTTGCGATTCTGATCGCGACGGCCGGTGTGCTGGTGATGTCGTATCGTCCCGCGATGGTGAGCGGGGGATGGAAGCCCACCCTGCTCGGCCTCGCGTCGGGTGCAATGTTCGGGCTGTCCGCCATCGGCTTTCGCGGTGGTATTCTGACGCTGACGGACTCAAGTTACGTGATGGCCGCGTCCTACAGCGTCGTCATGGGCCTCGCGCTGCAGGCCGTGCTGTTGACGGTCTATCTCTGGCTGCGTGCACCCGGCGTGATGACGTCCATCATGCGGGAATGGCGGCCGTCGCTGCTCGCCGGATTTCTCGGGGCTTTCGCGTCGCTGTTCTGGTTTCTGTCGTTCGCGCTGGCAACGGCAGCAAGCGTGCGCACGCTGGCGCTGGTCGAAGTGCTGTTCGCGCAGGCGATCTCGACAATCGGATTCAAGCAGCGCACCGCGCCGCGTGAAGTGCTGGGAATTGCGCTGATTATTGCGGGCGTCGCGCTGCTGATCTGGGCGAACTAACGTCGTTTAGTTCTTGTCGTCCGGCAGCATCGGGATGGCATGCAGTTCGATGCCTTCCTCGTGCAGTTCCTTGGCGGCATCCAACGAAGCTTCGCCATAGATCGAGCGATGCTCGGTTTCTCCGTAATGCATCTTGCGCGCTTCTTCAGGGAATTCCTTGCCGACATAGTCGGCATTTTTGGTGATGTGCTCGCGCAACTCCTTCAGCTTGCTGCGCAGCTCCTGCTCCTGCGGCGACAGCATCGCGACGGGCGCTGCGGCCGGTGTCTCCGTGGAAGACTTCTTGCCCTTGCGCGTGCCGGACAGCCGCGGCGCCATGATCGCTTTTTCAACCTTGGCTGAGCCGCACTCCGGGCAGGTAACGAGTCCGCGCTTGGCCTGCTTGTCATAGGCGTCGGAGCCGGCAAACCAGCTCTCGAACGCGTGGCGCTTGTCGCAAACCAGTGTGTATTTGATCATGTCGGGTTCTTCACGGAGCGAAGATGCACCGGTTCGGCCATCGGCTCAATGATCTCGAAGCGCCGCCCGTGCTGCAGCGACGGAATGCGTCCGCGGGCGGCGGTGATCGCCGCCGGATCGATGGTGGCCATTACAATGCCGGGCTCCGTATCGCCTTCGGCAAGGATGCGCCCCCACGGGTCAACGATCAATGAATGACCGAAGGTGTCACGCCCGTTTTCATGCCGTCCGCCTTGCGCCGCCGCAAAAATGAAACAACCGTTCTCGATGGCACGCGCGCGTTGCAGCACATGCCAGTGCGCCTCACCGGTTTGTTTGGTGAAGGCAGCGGGGATTGCAAGGAAAGAAGCGCCAGCCTCCGCCAGCCCGCGATAGAGCGCGGGGAAACGCAGATCGTAGCAGATGGTCAGGCCGAGGCGTCCCCATGGCAGGTCTGCCACCACGCCGAAATCGCCCGGCCGGTAATTGCGCGACTCGCGATAGCTCTCGCCATTGGCGAGATCGACATCGAACATGTGGATCTTGTCGTAGCGCGCGACGATCTCGCCCTTCGGGTCGATCAGCAACGACCGGTTCACTGCTTTCTCGGCGGAGACGCGGATTGCGAGCGAGCCGATGTGCAGATGGAGGGCAAGCTTGCGCGCCAGCTCGCGAAAGGTCGCGAGGCTGGCGTCGGTTTCTTCAGGTGCGATGGCGGCAAACAGATGTTCGTGTTGCAGCGCCAGGATGTTGGTCATTTCCGGCGTCTGGACATAGTCCGCGCCGCGCGCTTTGGCTTCGCCGATCAGTTTCACGGCTGAATCGAGATTGGCCTGGGGGTCCAGGCCGGAGCGCATCTGGACGAGCGCGGCGTTGAACGTCGCTGCTGTCATGCAGGCTTGTCCTCGCTCGCCAGCAACGGATCGAGCTTCTTGGCTGCTTCAAGCGCGTGCAATTCGTCGGAACCGCCGACATGCACCGAGCCGATGAAGATCTGCGGCACTGTCATCCGGCCATGGGCGCGATCGATCATCTTCTGGCGCGTTTCGTAATCGCCGGAGACGTCGATCTCCTTGAAGGGAACGCCCTTGCGCGTCAGCAGGTTCTTGGCGGCCACGCAGTAAGGGCAATAACGGGTGGTGTAGATCTCAACGGGAGGCATGTTTCCGGCACTCAATGTTACCCCATTTATATGGGGCTTTTCGCCGCCGCCACAACCCGGGCGAAAACCAGCACATCGACATTCGCGGCACCCGCCCGCAATAGCGCCCGTGTGCAGGCTTCGACGGTAGCGCCGGATGTCAGCACGTCATCCATCAGCACCAGCCGGCGGCCCGCAATTTGAGCCTTGCCCTCGTCAGGCACGCGGAAAGCGCCCTGCACATTGCTCGCGCGCTCGGCTTGCGTGAGCCCGACCTGATGCGCTGTCGGCTTCACGCGCTTGAGCGCGGTATGCAGCACCGGCACACCGCTTGCGATGGAAACTGTCTGCGCCAGCGATGCCGATTGATTGAAGCGGCGCGCCCACAGCCTGCGCCAATGCAGCGGCACCGGAACAAGCGCATCCGCGTCCGTCAGCAGCTCGCGTCCGGCGCTGGCGGTCCAGCGGCCGAGCGTCGGCGCAAGGTCAAGGCGGTCGCTGTATTTGAAGGCATGGACCAGTGCGCGGGAAATCTCATCGAAGCGAACCGCGGCGCGGGCGCGGCCATAGGCCGGTGGATCGGCAATGGCTTCCATCGAAAGCAGCCCCGCTCCGGGATCATACGCGAAAGGAATGCCGAGCCGTTCGCAGTAGGGCCGTGCGATGAACGACAACTTCGACCAGCAGGTCGCGCACAGCGCCTGATCTTCCACCGGATCGCGGCATGCCGGGCACAGCGGCGGCAGCGCGATATCGATGGCTTTGCGTAATGTGCTGCGCAAGCCCCGGGCCACGGCGGCAATACGCGAAGGAGACGCAGACTCTGCTGTTACTGACGGACGCATGGCGATACGCTAGCGGTTCATCCTTTCCCACTCAACAGCCTCGCGGTCCATGGTCAGCCCCGTTATTTTCGATCGCCAATTGTTGCGCCAGCGTCGCCGCCGGGCCCAGGCGCTTGGGCCGGAGGATTTTCTGCTCGCGCGGGTGGCCGAGGATTTTGCCGACCGGCTTGCGAGCGTGACGCGACGGTTCGATCTGGCCGTCGATCTCGGGACGCCCGGCGATAATGTCCGACAGGCGCTGGACGCCAGCGGCAAAGTCGAAACGGTGGTTGTGGTCGATCCGCTCTCGGCTGCCATGCCGCTAACCGTTGCCGCCGATGAAGAAGCGCTGCCGTTTCGGGATGCATCGCTCGATCTTGTTGTCTCGGCGCTGGCGTTGCATCAGGTTAATGATCTGCCGGGCACGCTGATCCAGATTCGCCGGGCATTGAAACCGGATGGTTTGTTTATGGCGGCGATGTTGGGCGGCGAAACGCTGACCGAGTTGCGTCAGGCTTTTGCGGAGGCCGAAACGGAAGTTGAAGGCGGGGTTTCACCGCGCGTCGCGCCTTTCCCCGATCTGCGCGATCTTGGCGCGCTGTTGCAGCGGGCCGGCTTTGCATTGCCGGTGGCCGATGTGGAACGTGTGACGGTGCGTTACAGCACCGTGTTCTCGCTGATGCACGATCTCCGCCGCATGGGCGCGACCAATGCCCTGGCCGCGCGTCGTCGTGTTCCCTTGAAGCGCAAGACTCTGCTGCTAATGGTGGAAATCTACAGCCAGCGTTTCGCCGATGCGGACGGGCGTTTGCGGGCGACTTTCGACATTATCTGGTTGTCAGGCTGGGCACCGGATGCCAGTCAGCAGAAACCATTGGCGCCGGGCTCCGCGAAGATGCGGCTGGCGGATGCGTTGGGGACGACGGAAATTTCCGCGGGAGAGAAGCCGGAACGCTGATCGTACCGGCCTCGTTATTTCAGCGAGGTCTGGACGGTTGTGTACATGCTGTTGGTCGAGGTGCCGAGGGCATTGACCGCGGCAATGATCGCCACGGCAATACCGGCGGCGATCATCGCATATTCAATGGCGGTGGCGCCGGATTCGTCGCTTGCGAAATCTCCGGCCCGGCGGGCAACGAAAGCAACCAGCTTATCCATTTTCATCCCTTGTCTCGCACCACGCATTTCAATTCACAGCAAGGCCATCAAATGCGACACCAGCGGCTCATCGGCCGGCGGCATCGGGTAATCCCGTAGCTTGTTAGGCCGCACCCAGGCGAGCCTTTGTCCTTCCAGCGGCATCGCCGTTCCTTCCCACCGCCGGCAAACATAGAGCGGCATCATGAGATGGAAGTCCGAATAGCTGTGGCTCGCGAACGTGAGCGGGGCGAGACACGCTTTCTTGACGACGATTCCCAGTTCCTCTTTCAGTTCGCGGATCAGTGTTTCTTCCGGCCGTTCGCCGTCATCCACCTTGCCGCCCGGGAACTCCCAAAGCCCAGCCATCGATTTTCCGGCGGGGCGTTCCGCAAGCAGCACGCGGCCGTCAGCATCGATGAGGGCACAAGCAGCAACAAGAAGGATTTTCACGCTTGCGACCTCTGACGAGAAAGATAAGGCGATGGGGGTTAACGGGTGTTTAACGATTGCATCAGAACTGCGGCAGTGGCCTTCACCCGGAACTTGTGCTTGTTTACGCTTTCATAACCAAACTGACCCGGGGGGACTATGATCAGGATCACTGCTGCCTTGTTATTGATAGCGGTTCCGACCGTCAGCCATGCGGCGTCCAGCTGTGAGGTTGGCTATCTCAAACTGATCCCGGATGTGACTGTTACGGGTCAGATGCAAGTCGTTTCGGGCAAACCTTGTGGGATTGCCATCGCCAACTCTGCCGGCGGCACGAAATCGCAGGAAATCACGCGACGCGCCTCGAATGGCAAGGCAGAAATTGTCGGTTTCGTTGTCCGATATACATCCCGGCCGGGATTTGTGGGCAAGGATAGCTTCAGCTACGTGCGTCATGCGCTCGATGCCACCAACAACAGACCAATTACGCTGCCGGTAAACATCGACGTCACCGTCACGTCGCGGTGACACTCACGAGCGATAGTGCGCGTTAATCTCGATATATTCCTTGGTGAGATCGCAGGTCAGCACCCGGTCGCTGCCGCGGCCTAGGCCGAGGTTCACTTTCAGTTCGATGTTCGGCTGCTTCATTGTCGCCGAGACCCTGGCCTCGTCGTAGGACGGATCGCGCATGCCCTTTTGGGCCACGCGGATGCCGTTGAACCAGATCGAGAGCTTGTCGCGATCCGCCGGCTCGCCGGCCTTGCCGACGGCCATCACCACGCGGCCCCAGTTGGCGTCTTCGCCCGCGATCGCCGTTTTCACCAGCGGTGAGTTGGCGATCGACATCGCGATCTTGCGTGCAGATTTTTTGGAAGTGGCGCCTTCAACCTTCACTTCGATCAGTTTGGTCGCGCCTTCGCCGTCGCGCGCAACCTGCTCGGCGAGATCGCACAGCACCATCTCGAAGGCCTTGCGGAAGCCCCGCAGCCTCGGATCGCTGGCCTTGGTGATGCGCGGCGCGCCTGAGGCGCCGGTGGCGAATGCCATCAGCGTGTCGGAGGTCGAGGTGTCGCCATCGATCGTGACGGCATTGAAGCTGTCGGCCACGCCGTCTGTGAGGAGTTTGCGCAACACCGGCGCGCTGATTGCGGCATCGGTGAAAACGAAAGACAACATCGTCGCCATGTTCGGCGCGATCATGCCGGCGCCCTTGGCAATGCCGGTGATGGTGATCTCGTTCTTGCCGATGCTGGTTTTCGCGGTGGACACTTTCGGAAAAGTGTCGGTGGTCATGATTGCCTTTGCAGCGTCGAGCCACTGGCCGGGCGCAGCATCAGCAGCGAGTTTGTCCATCACGCCGTTGAATTGCGTTGCCGGCAGCGGCTCGCCGATCACCCCGGTCGACGCGAGGAAAATTTCACCGTTCTTGCACCCTAGCGTCCTGGCAGCGAGGTCTGCGGTGAATTTCGCGGCGTCGCGGCCGTTCTTGCCGGTAAAGGCATTGGCATTGCCTGAATTGACCACCAGCGCGCGCGCCTTGCCGCCTTTGGCCTTCTCGCGGCACCACTCGACGGGAGCTGAGGGGCACTTCGATTGCGTGAAGACACCGGCTACCGTGGTCCTCTGATCCATCACCACCAGCAGCACGTCGGTGCGGCCCTGATATTTGATACCCGCGGCGCCGGTTGCGAGCGTCACGCCCGGTACGGCCGGTGCATTGGTAACGAGTGGAGGGGCGAGGGGAGAGATTTTCGTGCTCATGGGTCCCAACATTGTCATGGCCAGAGTCTTCCCGGCCATTCACGGTTCGAACCGCTTATAGCAAAAACGAACATGGCCGGGACAAGCCCGGCCATGACGAACACACGACTAAGTGGCGTTTATTTTTGCTCGGCGGGAGCGGCGGGCGTCTCCGCCGGCTTCGGTGGTGCTGCCATCGGCGTTGCAGCCGGAGCGTCCGCGGGCTTGTCCAGGCGCTCAAGCTTGGCGCCTTCGCGCAGCTTGGCGAGGTATTCCGACTGTGCCTTGCGGGCGACGAAGCTTTCGAGCTGCGGCTTCACCGTCTCGAAATCCGGCACCGGGCGGGTGCGTTTTTCCTCGACGCGGATGACGTGCCATCCGAACGGCGACTTCACCGGGTCGGAGAGTTGACCCTTTTCCAGCTTGAAGGCAGCATCGGCGAATTCCGGAACCATCTGATCCTTGCTGAAAAAGCCAAGATCGCCGCCTTCGGCCGCAGCGCCCGGATCTTTCGACTTGGACTTGGCGATTTCAGCGAAATCGCCGCCGTTCTTCAGTTCTTCCAGCACGGCCTTCGCTTCATCCTCGGTCTCGACCAGGATGTGGCGGGCGTGCACTTCCTCTTCCGGCTTCATCTGCTTGGTGGCGTCTTCGTAGACCTTGCGCATGGCGGCATCGGTCGATGCGGCCTTGGCTTCTGTATCGAGCAAACGCGCCATCAGCAGCTTCTTGCGCATGAAATCGAGCTGCACCCTGAATTCGTTGCTGTCGGCGATCTTCTGGGCTTCGGCGGCCTGGGTCAGAAGAATCATGTCACCGACGTAAGTGACGAGGTAGTCGCGCTTGGCTTCCGGAGGCACCTGCGCGAGCTGCTGGCCGATATTTTCCTCGGCCATCTTGAGGTCGCCTTCGCGGATTTCCGTGCCGTTGATCTTGGCCACCACGGCGCCTTCGCTCTTGGGCGCGGTGGCTGCGGGCGCCGCTGCCGGCGTGCTCGCGGCCATTGGCGTCATCTTGTTGGTGTCCTTGGCCGCCTTATCGTCCGCCGACGGCCAGCAGCCGCTCACGAGCACCTGCAGGGCGAGCGCTGCGACGATGCCGGCGGTGCGGGTGGGCAAGCGGAAGGGATCGGGGCGAATGGGAAGCGAGGTGGAAGTCATAACCGGTCCTATGAATGAGAGAGCCCCCGTGAAGCCGTCCTCGGGGGCGCGGCGGACAGTCGCGCAATCGGCTGAGATTGGCAATGCCGGACAAATAAGCCTGATCCACGGCAATCCCAACCAAAAAACGGCTGCCGGGTGCGTAAAAGCCGCCAATTGACAAGGGTCAGACCCCCTCCTATCTCTCGCCCATCTCCTCGGCTGGCCCGCGGGGGTGTTTTTTGTTGCCCGCTTGGCGGAAGCCCGAAAAGTGCTGCAATTCCATAATGATGTGGCAGGGCCGGTCAGGCTGCGGTGGCGTAGCCGAAGCGGTGTGAATGGTTGGATCGTGAGGCCGGACGTGGCTGAAAGCCCCGGCGCGCGATGCCCGAAAGGATTT
>CANJBX010000094.1 GCA_947472885.1 Hyphomicrobiaceae bacterium | reverse complement strand
TCACGTCGCTGGGATAGCGAAGTTTGCTTCGGTCATAGCGCCCGCGATTTTCCTTCGTCCACATCGGCGATCTCCAAAAGAATCGGACCGCCTCCCTTGAATCATAAACGATTCAAGAGATTCAAGTTTTCTCCGGACAGGCTCTTAGAGCAGTACGTATCGTCGTGGACGTCGTACATCCGGCGCTAGCGCTTATAGGCGCTGACAATAGCCGCGCGCCGCTTTGCAGCGATTGCCCCGGTCCGCTCGAATTCCGCGCGACGGCGCTTCATGTCCTTGGTCAGGACAATCCCTTCCACGGCGCTGATTTTTTCAAATCGGGCCAAACCGATGACCTTGCTCGCCTTGGCTCGGGACTTGGGAGAAGGCTTCTTTGTCATGGTGAAATCATAGCACAAATTGCCGAATTTTTCACCCAGACTCTCGCACGCGAGGGGCCGCGCCCCTTGGATTTTCCACCAACCCGGAACTTCCGATGAACCCAACGGGCGCTTGCTGTCGCAAACGTATTGGGCGCGATATGTCAGGAATGGAGGCGGTGAAACCTTAACTGGTTTCGCCGCCTTCGTTTTCATTCTCTTCGCTGATGCGCTCGACCGACACGACGCGCTCGTCGTCCGCCGTATTCAGCACGATCACGCCTTGCGTCGAACGGCCCGCGATGCGGATGCCGTTGACCGGGCAGCGAATGAGCTGGCCGGCATTCGTGACCAGCATGATCTGGTCGGTTTCCTCGACCGGGAACGCCGCGCCGAGCTTGCCGATCTTGGCATTGACCGCGATCGCGACGATGCCTTTGCCGCCGCGGCCCGTGGTGCGGTATTCGAACGACGACGAGCGCTTGCCGAAGCCGTTTTCCGACACCGTCAGCACGAACTGTTCGGCCGCCGACAACTCGACATACCGCTTCTCGCCAAGCTCGATGTTGCCGGTCATTTCCTCGGCCTCGGTCGCCTCTTCCTCGACGCCGCCACGGCGAACCGCCGAAGCGCGCTTGAGATAGGCGGTGCGTTCGTCCGACGTCGCATCGACGTGATGCAGGATCGACATCGAGATCACCCGGTCGTCCTTCTCCAGCGCGATGCCGCGCACGCCCATCGAGGTACGGCCCGAGAACACGCGGACTTCATCGACCGCAAAGCGGATGCACTGGCCGCCGGCGGCGGTCAGCAGCACGTCGTCCTTCTCGGTGCAGATCTGCACATCGACGATGGACTCGCCCTCGTCGAGCTTCATGGCAATGATGCCCGAACGGCGCACATCCGCGAAATCCGACAGCTTGTTGCGCCGCACGTTGCCGCCGTTGGTGGCGAACATGACGTCGAGCGTTGCCCAGGTCGCTTCATCCTCGGGCAGCGGCATGATGGTGGTGATGCGCTCGCCCTGCTCCATCGGCAGGATATTGATGAGCGCCTTGCCGCGCGACTGCGGATTGGCTTCCGGCAGCCGCCAGACCTTTTCCTTGTAGACCTGGCCACGCGACGAGAAGAACAGCACCGGCGTAAGGTTCCTGGCGCGGAACAGCTTGGTAACGAAATCTTCCTCGCGCGTCTGCATCCCGGCGCGGCCCTTGCCGCCGCGGCGTTGCGCACGATACGTCGAGAGCGGCACGCGCTTGACATAGCCAAGGTGCGACACCGTCACGATCATGTCGAGGTTGTCGATCAGGTCTTCGTCTTCGATCTCGCCTTCCTGATCGACGATCACGGTGCGGCGCGGCGTCGCGAATTCGTCGCGCACCTTCTTGAGTTCATCCTTGATGATGGTCTGGATGCGCACGCGCGAGCGCAGGATGTCGAGATAGTCGGTGATCTCGGTGGCGAGCTTGTCGAGTTCGTCCTTGATTTCGTCGCGGCCGAGCGCCGTGAGGCGCTGCAGACGGAGGTCGAGGATCGCCTTGGCCTGCTCCAGCGAGAGCCGGTAGGTGCCGGTATCGCTGATCTTGTGGCGCGGATCGTCGATCAGCAGCAGCAGGGCTTCAACGTCGCGTGCCGGCCAGTCGCGGCCCATCAGGGATTCGCGCGCCTCGTTGGCGTCGTTCGAGGCGCGGATGACGCGGATCACTTCGTCAATATTGGCAACCGCAATCGCGAGGCCGACCAGCACATGGGCGCGGTCACGCGCCTTGTTGAGCAGGAACTTGGTGCGCCGCGAAACCACTTCCTCGCGGAACGCGACGAACAGGGTCAGCAGGTCCTTGAGCGTCATGACCTGCGGGCGCCCGGCGTCGAGCGCAACGACGTTGCAGCCGAACGACGATTGCAGCGGCGTGAAACGGTAAAGCTGGTTCAGCACGACTTCCGGCACAGCGTCGCGCTTGAGTTCGACAACGACGCGGTAGCCGTCGCGGTCGCTTTCGTCGCGCAGGTCGGCGATGCCTTCGATCTTCTTTTCCTTCACCAGATCGGCGATGCGCTCAACCATCGTCGCCTTGTTCACCTGATACGGGATCTCGGTGATGATGATGGCTTCGCGTTCCTTGCGGATCGTCTCGAACGCGACCTTGCCGCGCATCACGACCGAACCGCGGCCAAGGTGATAGGCCGAGCGGATGCCCTGACGGCCCAAGATGGCGCCGCCGGTCGGGAAATCCGGTCCCGGCACAAACGCCATAAGATCGTCGATGGAAAGGTCCGGGTTGTCGATCAAGGCCGTGGTGGCGTCGATGACTTCGCCGAGGTTGTGCGGCGGAATGTTGGTCGCCATGCCGACGGCAATGCCGCCCGCGCCGTTGACGAGCAAATTAGGGAAGCGCGCCGGCAGCACGACAGGCTCGCGTTCGTTGCCGTCGTAGTTGTCTTGGAAATCGACGGTGTCCATGTCGATGTCGCTCAGGAGCGCCATCGCGGGCTTGGCGAGCTTGCTTTCAGTGTAACGCATCGCCGCCGGCGGATCGCCGTCGACCGAACCGAAGTTGCCCTGCCCGTCGATCAGCATCAGGCGCATGGCGAAGTCCTGCGCCATACGCACCAAGGCGTCGTAGATCGATTGGTCGCCGTGCGGGTGGTATTTACCCATGACGTCGCCGACGACGCGAGCCGACTTCACGTACTTCTTGTCGGGCGTGTGGCCCTGCTCATGCATCGAATGCAGGATGCGCCGATGCACGGGCTTGAGGCCGTCGCGCGCATCCGGCAGCGCACGCGCCACGATCACGCTCATGGCGTAATCGAGGTACGAGCGCTTCATCTCCTCGACGATGGAGATCGGGCGAACGTCGGATGGACCGGGGTCGGCCGGGGGCTGCGTGTTATCGTCGGCCAATGGGATTGAACCTGAGAAATGAGTTGGGGATGGGCTTGCAAAACGCCGCGCATTTTCGCGCGAATCTACAGTCCCGTTAGATAACCGATCTGACGGCCAATCGCCACCGCAAAAAGCTGTCGCAAGTGGCTATTTTCATACGATATTCCAGATACTTACGGGCCGCAAAATACACCGCCACGCGGTATTGAACGGCCACCCCGCAAAAGCCCCCGAAACCCGGCTTCGGTTGACCCCTCCGCCCCACCTGATTAGCTGCGCGCATGAACATCGATTACATCCTGTCGGCCTTCGTAACGCTGCTCGTGGTGATCGATCCGGTCGGCCTGGCGGCGATTTTCATCGGCCTCACCGAGGGCATTTCCGCGGACAGACGGCGCAGCGTCGGGTGGCGCGCCTGTCTGATCGCCGGGGCCATTCTCATCGGCACGGCGCTGATCGGCGACACGCTGCTGCGCCGCCTCGGCATCACGCTGCCTGCATTCCACATTGCCGGCGGCCTGTTGCTGTTCTGGATTGCCGCCGAAATGGTCTATGGCACGCGCAACGAACACGATTCCAGAACCGCCGAAAAAGTCGCCGACGAACACGTCCGCAACATCGCGGCATTTCCGCTGGCAATCCCGATGATGGCTGGTCCCGGCGCCATTGCCGCAACTGTGCTGCTGTCCGGGCTGGCGCGCGATTCCGCAACGCTCGCCGTGCTGGTCGGCATCATCGTCGCCGTCTGTGCGCTGACCATGCTGGCGTTCCTGTTCGCCGGCCGGATCAAGAACGTGCTCGGCGCAACCGGCAATATCGTCCTGTCGCGCCTCCTGGGCGTGGTGCTGGCGGGGCTGGCGGTTCAATACGTCATCGACGGCGTGCGCGCCGTCATCAAGAGCTAGAAAAAGCCGGTGGCGGCGTCGCCGGGCCTCCCGGCAATCACCGCCGCCAGTTCAGATCCGCCGATTACTTGTAGTAGCCGACGCCGCAGCCCTGATCGCCGACCACCGAGACGTAGGACTCCTTCGGCACCGGATTGGTCGTGCCCGGCTTCGGGAAGTCGTAGTTCACGGTCGCGACGGCGTCCGGCTTCGCGGCAGCGAAGATGCGCACGCCGAACACATCGTCACCGGCCTTGAGCGCCCGCACGTCGGTACCCATCAGCGCGGGATTGGGATGCGCGGTGAACTTGCCGTCGGAGGTGTTGTAGCAGAACACGTAGAGGTCACGGTCGCGGAAACCGCCATCGGTCTTTGGGAAAGCAGCGAGCGCCGCTGCCTTGTCGGCCTTCAGCGCCGCCATTCCCTTTTCGAGCATCGCCTTGGCTTCCGCCGCGGTGCCGAATGATTGCGCCGATGCAGCGGTCGCCCCCATCAGCATCAGCGCCGTCGTTAGCGCGAGCATTATCCTGGTCATAACGTTCTCCCTGAGGGTTGTGCTGGCGAAGTGGATGCCGGTTCGCCGTTCGATTTTTTTATGAAAGAAATTCCGGAACGCAGTCGCACAAAACCGGCTTCCACTTTTGTGGAATGCGCCCCCAGCAAGTATCAGTCAGCAAACAATACCGGCCCGCTGCGCCCGGCGCGCAACGTCCCGATCAAACGATAGGCGAGCACCGCGCGCGGCCTATGATCAGAAAGTCTTGAGAAGAAAGTCGTGCGCAGAAAGTCGTAGGCCGCGGGGCGGTTTCTGCTTATGGCGTATCAGGAACGGCAGCGACCGCTGGCATAACAGGGCTGGACGGCGACACCCGTTCAGGAAGCCCCCGTTAGGCAGCCGATGCCGACCGTTCGGTCGGCATCACGTCGAAGGAGCACAGCCGCCCCATCCGCAGCAGATCGAACCGCACCGTCTTGCCGATCTTGCCGCCGTCGAGAAGCCGGATCAGATCGTCCACGCCCGTGACCGGCGCACCGTCGAGCGACACCACGAGATCGTGCGACAGCAATCCGGCAAGGCTGGCCGGGCCGTTCTGGTCGAGCGACATCAGCAGCGCGCCGAACTGGTTGGAAATCTCCGCCGCAATGGCATGCCGCCGCGGCACCGGCACGGTCTGCGCCGCGACGCCGATGTACCCGCGCCGCACACGGCCGTGCATGATGATCTCGCTCAACACATGGTTCGCGGTGTTGCTCGCCACCGCAAAGCAGATGCCCTGCGCGCCCATGATGACGGCGGTGTTGATGCCGATCACCTCGCCGCGCGACGACACCAGCGGCCCGCCCGAGTTGCCGGGGTTGAGCGCGGCATCGGTCTGGATGACATCCTCGATCATCCGCCCGGAGTTCGCGCGCAGCGAACGCCCGAGCGCGGAAATGACGCCTGCCGTCACCGTCGATTCAAAACCGAGCGGATTGCCAATCGCAATCGCGAGATGGCCGCGCCGGAGCTGCTTGGAGTCTCCAAGGGGCGCGAACGGCAGGCTGCGCGCCACGTCAGCGCGCAATAGGGCCAGATCGGTGTCTGGATCGATGCCGAGCAACCGCGCTTCCGTTGCGCGGCCTTCGGTATCGGAAAGTCGAAACTCGCGCCCGCCGGTGACGACGTGCGCGTTGGTCAAAACTAAACCGTCCGGCGAAATCACGACGCCCGAGCCCGCACCACTCCTTTGGCCGCCTTTCGGCGCGCCCTTCTTGTCACGCGCGCGCGTATCGACGCGCACCACGGCAGGACCGACGAGATCGACGACCGCCGACACCGCTTCGGAATAGGCGTCGAACAGCACACGCTCGTCGGTAACGGGCGGCGCGGCGATAACGGGCGCAGCAACCTCTGCCGGATCGGCAGCGACGGCTTCGCCTTCAAGCGAACTTGCGAGAGCTTGGTCGAACATGGGGTTCACACTTCGTTGGCGTGAACGGACATGTAGGAGCAGTATGCGGGAATTTTAAGTGGCGCACCCGGCAGCGCCAGAAAGCTACGGCGCGCCACGCACCTCTTGAAAACAAAACGGCGGGCACCAAGGCCCGCCGTTTCCAAAAAACTTAAGCGCCACTCCTCAGAACGGAATTTCGTCATCCATGTCGCTGCGCTTGCCGCCGGCTGCCGCCATCGCCGGACGGCGCGCGGGCGTGCTCGGGCTTGACGAGCCGAAGCTGTCGCCGTCGTCCGGACCCATTTCAGCGCCACCACCGCCGCCGCTGCGGCCATCGAGCATGGTCAGCGACGAGTTGAAGCCCTGCAGCACGACCTCGGTCGAATACTTGTCGTTGCCGTCCTTGTCCTGCCACTTGCGGGTCTGGAGCTGGCCTTCGAGATAAACCTTCGCGCCCTTCTTGAGGTACTGCTCGGCGATCCGGCACAGGCCCTCGTTGAAGATCACGACGCGGTGCCACTCGGTCTTTTCCTTGCGCTCGCCGGAATTCTTGTCCTTCCAGGACTCCGACGTCGCCACGCTCAGGTTGGCAATCGGACGGCCATCCTGGGTGCGGCGGATTTCAGGGTCCTTGCCGAGATTGCCGACCAGAATGACCTTGTTGACTGAACCCGCCATGACACTTCTCCATCTTTCGTGCCCGATGCCAGATTGGCCGGGCTCCACATCCGTTGATCGTTATGTAGGTGTGCAAATGCGTCTGCACATCCCGCCGCCATATGCGCAAATCCCGCCTGTCTCTGCACGCCGCCAGATCGAGTTGCACACATGAACCTGCGGGGCTGCCGCGCCCGGAAGAATGACCCGGGCCTTTATAATGTTCTTCTTTTGTTCTAGCATCGCCAGATTCGATTTGCAAGGGTTCTGCGGGCAGTTACCGCCCTGTCGCGTCAAATCGCCGGTGACCGCGCGCTATCCACAGAAAGGACCTCACTTTGGCGACACATCGGACTGGCAAACCAACACCGACGCTCCCAATTACGCATAAGATAGTGCGCGAACGGCTCGCCGGCAGTCTCTCGCCAGCAGCCTCCTTGCGGCACCGCCCTACAACCGCCACCCGATCCGATGCGACCAACCAGAAGGCCAGCGGCGTAAGTTCATGAACGAGCTTTTCAACAAGAACCGGCCCGCCCGGAAGCGCGCCGCCGACAGCCGCGTCATTGCGATCCGCGGCGCGCGCGAACACAACCTCAAGAACGTCGATCTTGACATTCCGCGCGACGAACTGGTCGTGATGACCGGGTTGTCCGGCTCCGGCAAATCCTCGCTCGCCTTCGACACCATCTATGCCGAAGGCCAGCGCCGCTATGTGGAGTCGCTCTCCGCCTATGCCCGGCAATTTCTGGAAATGATGCAGAAGCCGGACGTCGATCAGATCGACGGCCTCTCGCCCGCGATTTCCATCGAGCAGAAGACCACCTCGCGCAACCCGCGCTCGACCGTCGGCACTGTCACGGAAATCTACGATTACATGCGGCTCCTCTGGGCGCGCGTCGGCATTCCCTATTCGCCGGCGACCGGATTGCCGATCGAAAGCCAGACCGTTTCGCAGATGGTCGATCGCGTGATGCAACTCCCCGAAGGCACACGGCTGTATCTCCTTGCGCCGGTCATTCGCGGCCGCAAGGGCGAATACAGGAAGGAACTCGCGGAGTTCCTGAAAAAGGGATTCCAGCGCGTCAAGATCGACACCAAATTCTACGAAATCACCGACGCGCCGGTGCTGGACAAGAAGTTCAAGCATGACATCGACGTGGTGGTGGACCGCGTCGTGGTGCGCGCCGACATGGCGCAGCGGCTGGCGGAAAGTTTCGAGACCGCGCTGAAACTCGCCGACGGCCTCGCGGTCGTCGAATTCGCCGATCCGCCGGCGGACGAAGGCAAGCAGGCAAAGGTGATGAAGGGTTCCCGCACCGGCGAGAACATCATCTTCTCGGAAAAGTTCGCCTGCCCGGTATCGGGCTTTACGATTTCGGAAATCGAGCCGCGCCTGTTTTCGTTCAACAACCCGTTCGGCGCGTGTCCGACCTGCGGCGGCCTCGGCGTCGAGCAGAAGATCGATGCCGAACTCATCATTCCCGACAAGGACGCCACCTTGCGCAAGGGCGCCATCGCGCCGTGGTCGCGCTCGTCATCGCCCTATTACACCCAGACGCTGGAGGCGCTGGCGAAGTTCTACAAATTCACCCTCGACACCAAGTGGAAAGACCTCACCAAGAAGGCGCAGGACGCCATCCTCAACGGTTCGGGCGAGGACTCCATCAAGTTCATCTATGACGACGGCGCGCGCGCCTATGAGACCAAAAAGCCATTCGAAGGCGTGGTAACGAACCTCGAACGACGCTGGAAGGAAACCGAGAGCGAATGGGCGCGCGAGGAAATCGGCAAATACTTCACCGACATTCCCTGCCATGACTGCAACGGTTTCCGCCTCAAGCCGGAGGCGCTCGCCGTCAAGATCGCCATGCAGCACATCGGCGCAGTCTCGCAACTGTCGATCAAGAACGCCGGCGTGTGGTTCACCGAACTGCCATCGCAGCTCACCAAAAAGCAGATGGAAATCGCCGGGCGCATCCTGAAGGAAATACGCGACCGCCTGAAGTTCCTCGACGACGTCGGCCTCGAATATCTCACGCTGTCGCGCGGCTCCGGCACCTTGTCGGGCGGCGAGAGCCAGCGCATTCGCCTCGCCTCGCAGATCGGCTCCGGGCTGACCGGCGTTCTCTATGTGCTGGACGAGCCTTCCATCGGCCTGCATCAGCGCGACAACGCGCGGCTCCTCGAAACCCTCAAGCGCCTGCGCGACCTCGGCAACACCGTGATCGTGGTCGAGCATGACGAGGACGCCATCCGCGTCGCCGACCATGTCATCGACGTCGGCCCCGGCGCCGGCATCCATGGCGGCAACATCATCGCGCAAGGCAGCATCGACGACATCATCGCCGCCAAGGGCTCGATCACCGGAAAATATCTTTCCGGCGAACTCGTGGTGCCGATCCCCGAGCGCAAGCCGCGCACGCGCCGCGCCCTCAAGGTCGTCAACGCGCGCGGCAACAACCTCAAGAACGTCACGGCGGAAATCCCGCTTGGCGTGTTCACCTGCGTCACCGGCGTGTCGGGCGGCGGCAAATCGACCTTCCTCGTCGATACGCTCTACAAGGCCATCGCGCGCAAACTCAACAACGCCAGCGACGCCCCCGCCCCGCACGACCGCATCGAGGGCCTCGAACATCTCGACAAGGTCATTGAAATCGACCAATCGCCCATCGGCCGCACGCCGCGCAGCAACCCCGCGACCTACACCGGCGCCTTCACGCCGATCCGCGAATGGTTCGCGCAACTGCCCGAAGCGCGCGCGCGCGGCTACGAGCCGGGCCGTTTCTCGTTCAACGTCAAGGGCGGCCGCTGCGAAGCCTGCGAGGGCGACGGCGTCATCAAGATCGAGATGCACTTCCTGCCGGACGTCTACGTCACCTGCGATGTCTGCAAGGGCAAGCGCTACAACCGCGAAACCCTCGAAGTCCTGTTCAAGGGCAAGTCGATTGCCGACATTCTCGACATGACGGTCGAGGAAGGCCTTGAGTTCTTCAAGGCGGTGCCCAAGGTGCGCGACATCCTCAAGCTCCTCAACCGCGTCGGCCTCGACTATGTCCACATCGGCCAGCAGGCGACGACGCTGTCGGGCGGCGAGGCCCAACGAGTTAAACTTGCGAAGGAACTGAGCAAGAGAGCTACAGGCCGCACGCTCTACATTCTCGACGAGCCGACCACCGGCCTGCATTTCCACGACGTCGCGAAGTTGCTCGAAGTGCTGCACGAGCTGGTCGACACCGGCAACAGCGTGGTGGTGATCGAGCACAATCTCGAAGTCATCAAGACCGCCGACTGGATCATCGACCTCGGCCCCGAAGGCGGCGACGGCGGCGGCGAGATCGTTGCCCAGGGCACGCCGGAAGAAGTCGCTAAAGAAAAGCGCAGCTACACCGGGCAGTTTTTGAAGCCGGTGTTGGGGAGGAAGGCGGCGAGCGCGGGTGTAGGGAAGAAGAAACGGGTCGAGGCGGCTGAGTAATGACGGCTACGGTCTGTAGGTAAGCAGTGATTTTTTCGTCGCGAGTGCTTGCCCTCTGGGCATGATAAAGTACTCACCGTTGACGGCTTGGCCGATGAATTTGTCAGCGGCCATTTCTCGAAGGTTGCGCAGGAATCGCGACTTGTTGCTATCGCCAGACTTCTCTTGCAAAAACTCTTCCGTCGCACTCGCGTTCTTCGTCAATAAGACGAGCACTTCTTCCTTAGCCTTGAGGTCGTGCCGCGTAATAAATAGCTCGCCTTCTCGCTCCATGATCACCGGATACTCCTTCACTGAGAGGGCATCTACGATCTTCTGCGCCTCGCGCATCGGGTAGCCGCCGTACACCCTGACCAACTCGCACACCATCCAAGTAGCGCTTGTCATCACGAACAGCGCATCCATGCTGTTAGAGTCGAAGCCACCAAGGTGCGCGACGTCTCGGTTGTTGCGAAAATCCAGCAACAGGCGCACCAACGGGACGGTCTTCTGTCGCACGTGAGCATCTATCGCGCCCGCCTTCTCGATCACATTAAGAACACGCGTCTTATCTTTCGGCACAATGTCCGTGCCGAACGGCGTCACCGACTCTCCGAGCAAATGCTGATATATACGCAGCATGACTTCAGCGAACCGACCGCCCTTCAATTGCCCCGGCCCCCAGTCATTCATCGCGAAATGCTTCTTGATGTCGAGATACTCCTCGATCAACTTCGCACTGAGCGCAGATGGTATGCCGGTGATCGTTATCGTCATTGATTATTTGCCGGTCGGCTTCTTGTAGCGGCCCTCGACAAATCCCTCACCGCTAGCAGTGAGGGCATAGGCCGGCCTGTTACCCTTCTTTTCTCGCGCCTTCATCATGTGCCCGTCTTTGATGCAGTGCGCGATGTTCACCCCGAGGTTAGACGGCGGAGGTTCCTTGGCGTCACTATAGCCTTTTAGAAGATCGGCTCGCGTGAACGACGACATGCCTTCTTGGTTCTCCAAGAAATGTCCAACCGCGAGCGTCCGCCGAATATGATTGGGCGGAGGGTTCTCAAGGAGAAACTCTCGGATCACTATCTTCTTTTTCGCTTTTGCTTGCCCGGCGTTCTCGCCGCCAACGTCAGCGCCCGTCGTACCCACCTCGATCTTTGTAATGCGGGCATCCAGACCCTAGATTGCATCCAAGATCGCGTCGAGTTTTTTATCGGTGCCTTTATCCATCGGTAAAATCTCTCGTTTGAAAGACAGCGCGGTGATGTCCCAAGGTATCCCGGCCAACAATTTGTCGGGATAATCACAGTTCTTGCTAGCTAAGCCCTTTTATTAGGGTTGCAGCGTGTTTCAAACCTTGATGTGTCAAAGTCCAACCAGCTTCCTTTGAACCAACAAATTCTTTTCCAGCCTTTGCGTATTTTGCGTGATTTGTAGAATCGTAAACTGCAAATCGTTCGGACAGAACCCGAGCGGGCGCATCATCGAAACGCTGTTCACCCGAAAGGAGATAATTCGAGATGCCTGTTAGAATGTACGCAGCAATAACTTTGTCTTTCTTATTGTCGCCAGGGAGCTGAATGATTTCTATAGCCCCGCCATGAAAATGAAATATCTGCCGAAGCTGCTCCATGGACAGGTCGTTCTGCTTCATCCAGATTTTGACACGAGGCGGAAACACCGCCTCCTCATCGTCAACTTCCTCCTCTTGGAGTTTTGAGACGCTCGCGGCGCCTTCCCCAAGAATTGTCATAGCCGCCTGAATCGCACGCTTTCTCTCATCCGATTCAAGCGGCGTAAGTTCACCGACAATTACACCGACAATTTCGACGGTCGTTTTTTTGACATAACGATTTGCTCCATTAACCGACGTACGACCAACGACCGGCCTTGTCTTTGATACGTCGCAGTTGCCTTGATCTGACTTGTCGAAGCATTGCCGGAGACAGAGTCGTAAGCGGATAAAACTGGCCATTCTGTTCGAGCGCTTCTTTCAACGCACCAAGCTGCTTTGGCTCTTTAAAAAATCCGCTTGCTATCATTTCAGATATCAAAGCCGGAAGCGTTTGTTTGGACTTGCTCGGACGTTTCGAGGACGCAGCAACAGGAGATCGTGCCTTGTTGGCATCCGCGCGCGCCTCTAGCAGAGCTATTAAAGCCACAACTTCATTGTCAGAGCCTTCGATAGTGACCTTGGTGCCGCTGGGCATTGCGACGACGGCTTTTGCCACGACGTGTCCGTCGTCAGGCAATTTGAGACTGATCAGGCGTTTCGAGAAGAGAGGCTCTGGCTCATCAGGGTTAGAGTTTAGGCGGCCTGCAGTCGGTGCTGCAAGCGGCGGTTTGCGATAGTTGCATGTTTGATGCGTTTGCGTTCTG
>CANJBX010000093.1 GCA_947472885.1 Hyphomicrobiaceae bacterium | reverse complement strand
TGCGTAAAACCGCCGCCAAGCGCACCGGACTTGACGTCAAACAGGACGCATGACCCCATGAAGCCGTCGACGGGAGCCGCTGTCCGCCTTCACCGGAATGCTGTCCGCGATCGACCGGAATCACTGGCCGCCTTCACCGGAATCCGCACCGATCGCCAGCAGGGCTGGTCCGATGGGATTTCCGGGCCGCAGAACGGGATCGTCGCTCATGGCCGGAGGATGTTACTGCGATTATGACAGTATGACGAAAGCGCGACGTTTCCCTTCCCAAACCCTGTTCGGGTTGTTAGATAGTGCGCGCACGCGGTACACACTCGCGTACGGTTCTTCGCGGGGTGGAGCAGCCCGGTAGCTCGTCAGGCTCATAACCTGAAGGTCGTCAGTTCAAATCTGGCCCCCGCAACCAAATTAAGCCCGGTAGATCAGGCAGTTACGCCGATTTGCCGGGTTTTTTCGTTATTGCCCCGGATTTGAGCTTTTGAGCCAATAACGGCGTTATTATCGAGCGTTACCGGCAGGCGTGGCATTGCGCCTCTCCCGTGGCCGGTATCAGGTTCCTATATTTCCCCCATGATCTACGTCGAATTGGCCATTGTTGTTGCGCTGATCCTCGTGAACGGCGTGCTGGCTCTGGCAGAGCTTTCCATTGTCTCGTCCAGACGCGCCCGGTTGCAGGCTTTGGTGGACCGTCAGGTAACCGGCGCGCGCCGTGCGTTGGTGCTGGCGTCAGATCCTGGCAAGTTTCTCTCGACGGTGCAGATCGGCATCACGCTGGTCGGCGTGCTTTCCGGCGCCTTCTCCGGCGCGACGCTGGGCGCGCGGCTCGCCGGCTCGCTGGCGGAGCTTGGCGTTTCTGCCAGCGTTGCGGACTACACCGGCGTCGGCATCGTAGTTGCCGTCATCACCTATGCCTCGCTGATCGCCGGTGAACTGGTGCCGAAACAGATTGCGCTGCGCGATCCTGAGGGCATCGCGGTGAAAGTTGCGCCAGCCATGACGTGGCTTGCGCGCATCGGTGCGCCGCTGGTGTGGCTTCTGGATATTTCCGGCGACGCTGTTTTGTGTGTGCTGGGCTACAAGGAAGAGGGCGAGCGTAAGGTCACTGAAGACGAGGTGCGCACGCTGATTGCCGAAGCAGAAACCGCGGGCGTACTTGAGCCCGGCGAACGCGCAATGATCTCGGGCGTCATGCGTCTTGGCGACCGTGCGGTGCGCGCGGTCATGACGGCGCGGCCTGATGTGGACATGATCGACCTGACTGCCAGCGCGGAGGAAATCCGCGCCGCGCTGCGTGACAGCATCCATTCACGCATGCCGGCGCACGAAGGCAGCGCCGAGCAGATGGTCGGCGTGCTGCAGGCGAAAGACCTGCTCGATGCGTATCTCGAAGGCGATGTGCCGAACGTGCGGGAATACGTCGTCACGGTTCCGATTGTGCCCGATACCGTCGATGCGCTTGATCTGGTCGAGATCATCAAGGCGTCGCCGGTTCATATGATCCTGGTGCACGACGAATACGGACACTTTGAAGGCGTCGTCACCAACGCGGATATTCTGGAAGCGATTGTCGGCGCACCGTTCGTCAGTCACGAAGCCGGCGATGACCGCATGGTCCAGCGTGCCGATGGCTCTTGGCTCATTCCCGGCAGCATGTCGGCCGATGAGATGGCCGAACGGCTGCCGATCGATTTGCCGAAGGATCGCAGCTACCACACCGCTGCAGGCTTTGCCCTGTCGCGGCTTGGCCAATTGCCGGAAGTCGGCGAATGCTTCGATGCGCTCGGCTGGCGTTTCGAGATCGTCGATCTCGACGCGCGCCGGATCGACAAGATCATTGCGACACGAATCGGTGCACGCCGCGTCGGCAGGTGAAGCGGCCCATCATTGGCGTTTCTGATCCCGTGGTCGGAAAATCGATAATCCGGCTTTTGGCCCGCATATATTTTTTGCACGGCGTTCGTTTTCGCCGCCGCTCGCGTGCGGGATTGCTGCGCTGCGCAAGAGGGAATCCGCCAGCAATCATTGGCGAATGTGCGCGCTACTACGGCAGCGCACACAAAGCGCTGCGGCATTTCGACAAATTTTTCCAAAAATGGTGGGAGGGGAGTTTCGCCCACGCTGGTATAACGTATTATTTCGGCGATCCCGGTGCCGTGTTTTGGACGCCGGAGATAAAAAAGAGTGTTCAGGGAGGTTTTCCAATGAAGCAGATACACGCCGCTTCTGCGGCTTTTGCACTGTTCGGTACGGCTCTGATGATGGCCCCGGCTCAGGCTGCCTGGGAGCCCACCCGTCCCGTCGAAATCATCGTCCCGGCCGGTACGGGTGGCGGTGCCGACCAGATGGCCCGCGTCGTACAGGGCATCATCACCAAGCACAACCTGATGAAGCAGCCGATTGTTGTGATCAACAAGGCGGGCGGTGCTGGCGGTGAAGGCTTCCTCGACGTCAAGAACGCCAAGGGCAATCCGCACAAGCTGATCATCACACTGTCGAACCTGTTTACGACTCCGCTCGCCACCGGCCTTCCCTTCAGCTGGAAGGACATGACCCCGGTCGCGATGATGGCGCTCGACGAGTTCGTGCTGTGGACCAATGCCGACAAGCCCTACAAGTCCGTGAAGGACTACGTTGACGCGATCAAGGCTGCGCCGGATGGCCAGTTCAAGATGGGCGGCACCGGCTCCAAGCAGGAAGACCAGATCATCACCGTGGCCCTTGAAAAGGCCATCGGCAAGAAGATGACCTACATTCCGTACAAGGGCGGCGGCGAAGTCGCGGTGCAGCTCGTCGGCGGCCACGTCGATTCCACCGTCAACAACCCGATTGAAGCAGTTGCGCAGTGGCGCGGCGGTAAGCTCACGCCGCTCTGCGTGTTCGATAGCAAGCAGCTTGATTACAAGGAAAAGATCGCCGGCGATCTGTCCTGGAACAGCATCCCGACCTGCAAGTCACAGGGCCTCGATGTCGAATACGTCATGCTGCGCGGGTTCTTCATGGGCCCGGGCGCGAGTGCTGACGAGGTCGCCTACTACGTCGATCTCATGAAGAAGGTGCGCGAGACGCCGGAGTGGATCAAGCTCATGGACGACGGCGCCTTCAACCAGACCTTCATGGAAGGCAAGAACTACGCCGACTGGGTCGAGAAGGAAGAAGTCCGGCACCAGACGCTGATGAAGGAAGCAGGCTTCCTCGCCGTCAACAACTAGTCTCCATCGCCAACAGCCGCCGGTGGATATTTCCACCGGCGGGTTCCCTTCTGCGCGCAAGGAATCTGAAATGAACGACACGACTCACCAGCCGGGCGACGGACCATCGCATCGCTGGACCGAAGTTTCCGTTGGCGCGATCATCGCGCTGCTTGGCCTCGTCACCATGATCGGCAGTTGGAAGGTCGGCATCGGCTGGGGCGCCGAAGGTCCAAAGTCCGGGTTCTTCCCGTTCTATGTCGGCCTCGCGATTATCCTGGGTAGCGCAGTCAACATTGCGCGGGCCTATGGCGACCGTTCGCGTGGTCTGTTCGCGGAATGGAGCCAGTTGCGTCAGGTGATGGCCGTCGTGATCCCGACCACGGTTTATGTCCTGGTACTACCGTTCACTGGCATCTATCTCGCCTCCATCGTCCTGATCGTCGGCTTCATGATGTGGCTGGGCAAGTATCGCGCGCCAATGGCTTTTGCCGTCGGCCTCGGCGTGCCGCTCGCACTCTTCATGATGTTTGAAAAGTGGTTCCTCGTGCCGCTGCCCAAGGGCCCGATCGAGGCAATGCTGGGATTCTAGAAAAACAGGGCGGGAGCAAATCCCGCGCAAACAATGAAGTGCGAAAAAGCCTCGCAAATGCTGAGGAACGCAGGTTCAGGGAACGATAGTTATGGAAGAGATTACCAATCTTTTTAACGGCTTTGCGGTCGCACTCCAGCCCTTCAACATTCTCGTCATGGTCGTCGGCATCGTGCTTGGCGTCATCATCGGTGTGTTGCCGGGGCTCGGGGGCGCGAATGGCGTAGCGATCCTGCTGCCGCTGACCTTCAGCATGTCGCCGACCTCCGCAATCATCATGCTGTCTTGCATTTACTGGGGCGCGCTGTTTGGCGGCGCCATCACGTCGGTGCTGTTCAACATTCCGGGCGAACCGTGGTCGGTGGCGACAACTTTCGACGGCCATCCGATGTCGCAGCAAGGCAAGGCTGGCGAGGCGCTCACAGCGGCCTTCACGTCGTCCTTCGTCGGCGCGCTGTTTGCCGTCATCGTCATTACGCTGGTTGCGCCGCTGGTCGCGAAGTTCGCGCTGCAGTTCGGGCCCGCTGAAAAATTCTCGGTGTTCTTCCTCGCCTTCTGTTCGTTCATCGGCATGGGCAAGGAGCCGCCGTTCAAGACCATCGTGTCGATGATGCTCGGCTTCGCGCTTGCAGCCGTTGGTCTCGATAGTGTCACCGGCCAGTTGCGCCTGACGTTTGGCTTTCCGGAGCTCCTCAACGGCTTCGACTTCCTGATCGCCGTCATCGGCCTGTTCGGCATCGGCGAAATTCTGCTGACCATGGAAGATGGCTTGAGCTTCCGTGGGAACTCCGCGCGCATCGATCTCAAGGTCGTGTTCAATACCTGGAAGGAACTGCCGCGCTACTGGGCGACGTCGCTGCGCTCATGCCTGATCGGCTGCTGGATGGGCATCTCGCCTGCCGGCGCCACGCCCGCATCCTTCATGAGCTATGGCATCGCCAAGCGCATGTCGAAGCGGGGGCATAATTTCGGCAAGGGCGAAATCGAGGGCGTCATCGCGCCGGAAACTGCCGCGCATGCGGCGGGCACCGCCGCGCTGCTGCCGATGCTTTCGCTCGGCGTGCCGGGTTCGCCGACCGCTGCGGTGCTGCTCGGCGGCCTGCTGATCTGGGGTCTGCAGCCGGGTCCGCTGCTGTTCGTCGAGCAGAAGGAATTCGTCTGGGGTCTGATCGCCTCGATGTACCTCGGCAACCTGACGGGCCTGATCGTCGTGCTGACCTGCGTGCCGCTGTTCGCCGCGATTCTGCGCATCCCGTTCAGCATCATCGCGCCGGTGATCCTGGTGGTCTGCGCCATCGGCGCCTACACCGTGCACAACTCCACGTTTGACGTGGTGATGATGCTGGTGTTCGGCATCATCGGTTATGTGATGAAGAAGTGTGACTACCCGCTGGCCCCGCTGGTCCTCGCCATCGTGCTTGGCGACAAGGCGGAAGAAGCGTTCCGTCAGTCGCTCCTTGGCTCCGGCGGCAGCGTCGGAATCTTCTTCTCCAACCCGCTGGTCTCGACGATCATGACGCTCGGCCTGATTGCCCTGTTCTGGCCGATTATCTCGAATGGCCTGACCAAGCTGAAGGCGGTTGTGTCTCCGGCCTGAGCAAAATGCTGCGGCGCGGCATCTTTCGGTGAAAGATTGCCGCGTTTTGGCTTTTGAATCGCTTGTTTGGCTGATGGAATATTGTATACCAGCGACCAGTCTGACAGGTCCGCACAACGACAAAGACAGACCTTTTCATGAGTAACGAACGCGTATCCGCCGCAACAAGGCCCGCACTGGCGCCGCTCGCCAACACATCGACGTTCGCCGACCGTGCCTATGTGGCGCTCAAGAACGTCATCGTCTCGCTCAATATCTATGAGCAGCCGAATGAAGTGCGTCTCGACGAGCGCCAGCTCGCGCAGGACCTTGGCGTCAGCCGCACGCCGGTGCGCGAAGCCATGGCGCAGCTTGAACGCGAGGGTTTTGTGCGCTCGGTGCCGCGCCGCGGCATCTTCGTGGTGCGCAAGACCAAGGAAGAGGTCATCGAACTGATCACCGCTTGGGCCGCGCTTGAGTGCATGGCTGCGCGCCTGATCACGACCATCGCCAGCGACGAAGAAATCGCCACGCTACGCAAGATGTTCAGCAAGTTCGAGAACGGCGAATTGCACGCCAGGCTCGACGAATACTCCGAAGTAAACATCGAGTTTCACCAGAGCATCATCCGCATGAGCCGCAACCGCGTGCTGACGGATCTGGCGGCAAACCTGTTCACCCACATGCGTATGATCCGCCGCCAGACTATCGGCGAGGAGGATCGCGCTGACCGTTCGATCCGCGATCACATGAACATCATCCAGGCGCTTGAGGCACGCGATACGCCGCGTGCCGAAGAACTTGTGCGCGCGCACGCGCTCGGCCTCGCCGAACACGTCAAGCGCCACGCCGACTATCTCGATTAATAACGACAGGTTTCAGGGAGAACTTTCATGGCAGAGGCAGCGGTCAAGGCACCCGAGGCAGAGCGCGAGCTGACGGACGGCTTCAACCTCATCATTGATGCGTTGAAGCTCAACGGCCTCAACACGATCTACGGCGTGCCCGGCATTCCGATCACGGATTTTGGCCGCATGGCGCAGGCCGCGGGCATCCGAGTCCTGTCCTTCCGTCATGAACAGAACGCCGGCTATGCCGCCTCGATCGCGGGCTTTTTGACCAAGAAGCCCGGCGTTTGCCTCACCGTATCGGCTCCGGGCTTCCTCAACGGCCTGACCGCGCTCGCTCACGCGACGACCAACTGCTTCCCGATGATCCTGATCTCGGGCTCGTCCGAGCGCGAAATCGTCGACCTGCAGCAGGGCGACTACGAAGAAATGGATCAGCTCGCCATCGCCAAGCCGCTGTGCAAGGCGGCGTTCCGCGTGCTGCACGCTGCCGACATCGGCATCGGACTTGCACGCGCGATCCGCGCAGCAGTCTCGGGCCGTCCTGGTGGCGTTTATCTCGACCTGCCGGCCAAGCTGTTCGGGCAGGTGATGGATGCGGAAGCCGGCAAGAAGTCCCTGGTGAAGGTGATCGACGCGGCGCCGGCGCAAATCCCCGCGCCAGATTCAGTCAAGCGCGCGCTCGATGTGCTCAAGAGCGCCAAGAAGCCGCTGATCATTCTGGGCAAGGGTGCAGCCTATGCGCAAGCCGACGACGCGATCCGCAATTTCGTCGAGAAGAGCGGCGCGCCTTTCCTGCCGATGAGCATGGGCAAGGGTCTCTTGCCCGACACCCATCCGCAGTGCGCGGGCGCGGCGCGTTCGACCGTGTTGAAAGACGCCGATGTCGTGATGCTGATCGGCGCACGTCTTAACTGGCTTCTCTCGCACGGCAAGGGCAAGGCGTGGGGTGACGCACCCAAGAAATTCATCCAGATCGACATCGAGCCGAAGGAAATGGACTCGAACGTCGAGATCGTAGCTCCTGTGGTTGGCGATATCGGTTCATGCGTTTCGGCGCTGCTCGCCGGCATGGGCGGCAACTGGCCGGCCGCGCCAGCCGACTGGATCAAGACCGTCAGCACGAAGCGGGACGACAACGTCGCCAAGATGGCGCCCAAGCTGATGAACAACAACTCGCCGATGGACTACCACGGCGCGCTCGGCGTGCTGCGCACCATTATCAAGGAGCGCCCGGACGCGATCCTCGTGAATGAAGGCGCCAATACGCTGGATCTCGCGCGCGGTATCATCGACATGTACCAGCCACGCAAGCGCATCGATGTCGGCACCTGGGGCATCATGGGCATCGGCATGGGCTATTCCATCGCCGCCGCCGTCGAGACCGGCAAGCCGGTGCTCGCAGTCGAAGGCGACAGCGCGTTCGGCTTCTCCGGCATGGAGGTTGAGACGATCTGCCGCTACAATCTGCCGGTCTGCATCGTCATCTTCAATAACGACGGCATTTATCGCGGCACCGACGTCAATACCAGCGGCAGTGCCGATCCGGCGCCGACCGTGTTCGTCAAGGGCTCGCGCTACGACAAGATGATGGAGGCTTTCGGCGGTGTCGGTGTCAATGCGACATCACCGGACGAGCTGAAGCGCGCGGTAAACGCCGCGATGGATTCAGGCAAGCCGACGCTCATCAACGCGGTACTCGATCCCGCTGCAGGCAGTGAAAGCGGCCGCATCGGCAACCTCAATCCGCAGAGCCAGCTCAAGAAGAAATAACGGTTCGCGTTACGCGGCAGTCCATTTTCGCACACGGAATTCAGTTTCAGGGAGACGCTGTCATGGCAAAGAAAGCCAAGAAGAAATCGAAGAAGGTCGTGAAGGCGAAAGCCGCATCGCGCAAGCCGGCAAAAAAGGTTGCGAAGAAGGCCACAAAGCCCGCCGCGAAAAAGGCCGTGAAGAAGGCGAGCGCTGCGAAGTCCGCTGCGCCGAAAATGTCGAACAAGCCTTACGGCAAGGACGGCAAGGCGCTCGACGGCGTCAAGATCCTGGACTTCACGCACGTCCAGTCCGGCCCGACCTGTACGCAGTTGCTGGCGTGGTTCGGCGCGGATGTCATCAAGGTAGAACGTCCGGGTGTCGGCGACATCACGCGCGGCCAGTTGGTCGATGTGAAGGGCGCGGACTCGCTCTACTTCACCATGCTCAACCACAACAAGCGGTCGATCACGATTGATTCCAAGCACCCGCAAGGCAAGCGCGTGCTCGACGAACTCATCAAGCATTGCGATGTGCTGGTCGAAAACTTTGCGCCGGGCGCGCTCGACCGCATGGGCCTGACCTGGGAATACATCCACAAGATGAACCCGCGCATGATCGTGGCGTCGGTGAAGGGCTTTGGCCCCGGCCCCTACGAGGATTGCAAGGTTTACGAAAACGTCGCGCAATGCACTGGCGGTTCGGCTTCCACCACGGGTTTCCGTGACGGTCCGCCGCTCGTCACCGGCGCGCAAATCGGCGACTCGGGAACGGGCCTGCATCTCGCGCTCGGCATCGTCTCGGCGCTCTATCAGCGCAACCGCACCGGCCGCGGCCAGAAGGTGCTGTGCGCCATGCAGGACGGCGTGCTGAACCTCTGCCGCGTCAAGCTGCGTGACCAGCAACGCCTCAAGGCGGGTCCGCTGCGCGAGTTCAGCCAGTTCGGCCAGAACATTCCGTTCGGCGAAGCGACCCCGCGCGCCGGCAACGACTCTGGCGGCGGTCAGCCCGGCTGGATCCTGAAGTGCAAGGGCTGGGAGAACGACCCCAACGCCTACATCTACTTCATCACCCAGGCCCCGGTATGGGAGCCGATCTGCGACCTGATCGGCGAGCCGGGCTGGAAGACCGACCCGGAATACGCCACGCCGCCGGCCCGTCTGCCGAAGCTGATGGCGATCTTCGCGCGTATCGAGGAATGGACCAAGACCATGACCAAGCTGGAGGTCATGGAAGCGTGCAACGCGCACGACATTCCGGTCGGTCCGATTCTGTCGATGAAGGAAATCGCCGAAGACCAGTCGCTGCGTGCCACCGGCACGGTGGTCGAAGTCGATCATCCGACCCGCGGCAAGTACCTGACCGTCGGCAATCCGATCAAGATGTCGGACTCGATTTCCGAAGTGACGCGCTCGCCGCTCCTGGGCGAACACACCGACGAAATTCTGTCGAGCGTTCTCAAGTTCAAGGCGAGTGAAATCGCCGAGATCAAGAATTCGGGCGCGCTGACGCCGCCGCCGAAGAAGGAAAAGGCGGCGTAAGTTTTATCTTCATCGCGGCTCTCGCCGTTCACCTCTCCCCAGCGGGGAGAGGTCGATCGAGCAAAGCGAGGGCGGGTGAGGGGAAGTTAAGTCAACGAGGGGCAAGAAACCCTCACCCGGCTCCCACGCCTTCGCTCCCTCGGAGCTACGGCGGGTCGCCGACCTCTCCCCGCAGGGGAGAGGTGAAGAGAAGCGTAGGGGAGAAAGACAATGCGTATCGTCGTTCACGGCCAGCAGGCATTCGGCAAAGCGGTTCTTGAAGCGCTGATCAAGCGCGGCGAGAACGTGGTTGCGGTTTACGTCGCGCCGGAAAAGCCGGGCGCCAAGGCCGACCCGCTGAAGGAAGCGGCGCTCGCCGCAAATCTGCCAATCTATCAACCGGAGAGTTACCGCAAGCCGGAAGTCGTCGAGCAGTTCAAGTCGCTCAAGCCCGACCTGCAGGTGATGGCATTCGTCACGCTGTTCGTGCCGGAAGAGTTCCTCAACGTGCCGACGCATGGTTCGATCCAGTATCATCCCTCGCTGCTGCCGCTCTATCGCGGCGCGAGCGCGATCAACTGGCCGATCATCAAGGGCGAGAAGGAAACCGGCCTGTCGATCTTCTGGCCTGACAACGGCCTCGATACCGGCGCCGTTCTCATCCAGAAGAAAACGCCGATCTCCGGCACCGACACGCTCGGCACCGTCTACTTCGATCGCCTGTTCCCGATGGGCGTCGAGGCGATGATGGAGTCGGTCGATCTCGTGAAGGCCGGCAAGGCGCCCAAGATCAAGCAGGACGAGGCGCTTGCGACCTACGAAGGCAAGTGCGGCCCCGACAACGCGAAGATCGACTGGGGCAAGCCGTGGGAACAGATCGACCGCGTGATCCGTGGTTGCAATCCTGCGCCGGGCGCGTGGGTCACGATCAACGGCGTGAAACTTAAAATTTTCGACGCCAAGCCGCTGCCCGCAAAAGACCCCAAGGGCATCGCCGGTAAGATCGGCGAAGTCGTCGCCATCGACGGCGAAGGATTCACCGTTGTTTGCGCCGACGGCCGCTTCAAGGTTACGCGCGTGCAGGCTGATGGCCCCAAGGTGGGCGGCGGCGAGTGGGCCACGTCCACGAGCCTCGCCACCGGCACGCGCTTTTCGTGAACTCTGTTATGCCGCGACAATCGCGGCATAACACGCTATGTCCTCTCGCCCTTCTTTCCATTCGCGTTCATTGATGGATCAAAACCATGCCCGCTTCGCAGCATCAGTCTCCCAAGTCCGACATTGAAATCGCGCAGGCTTCAAAGCCGAAGCGCATTCTCGACGTAGCCAAGGACAAGCTTGGTATTCCGGCGGAAAGCCTCGAGCCCTATGGCCACTTCAAGGCCAAGGTTTCGCTCGATTACATCAAGTCGCTTAAGGACAAGAAGAACGGCAAGCTGATCCTCGTCACCGCGATCTCGCCGACGCCGGCGGGCGAAGGCAAGACGACGACCACGGTGGGCCTCACCGACGCGCTGAATTTCATTGGCAAGAAGGCGATGTGCGCGTTGCGCGAACCGTCGCTCGGCCCGTGCTTCGGCGTGAAGGGCGGCGCGGCTGGCGGCGGCTACGCGCAGGTCATCCCGATGGAAGACATCAACCTCCACTTTACCGGCGACTTCCACGCTATCACCTCGGCGCACAATCTTCTGTCGGCGCTGATCGACAACCACATCTATTGGGGTAATGCGCTCGGCATTGACTCGCGCCGCGTCGTCTGGCGCCGCGTCGTCGATATGAACGATCGCGCATTGCGTGAAATCGTCTGTTCGCTCGGCGGCGTCGCCAACGGCTATCCGCGCGAAGCCGGATTCGACATCACCGTTGCTTCGGAAGTGATGGCGATCTTCTGTCTCGCCAAGGACCTCGAGGATCTGCGCGAAAAACTCGGCAACATCATCGTGGCTTACACCCGCGAGCGTAAGCCGATCCGCGCCAGGGAACTCAACGCCCACGGTGCCATGACCGCACTCCTCAAGGACGCGATTGCGCCGAACCTGGTGCAGACGCTCGAAGGAACTCCCGCATTCATCCACGGCGGCCCGTTCGCCAATATCGCCCACGGCTGCAACTCGGTGTCGGCAACGACGACCGCGCTCAAGCTCTCCGATTACGTCGTGACGGAAGCCGGCTTCGGCGCCGACCTCGGCGCGGAAAAGTTTTTGGACATCAAGATGCGCAAGACTGGCCTCAAGCCCGATTGCGTCGTCGTGGTCGCAACGATCCGCGCGCTCAAGATGCACGGCGGCGTCGCCAAGGCCGACCTCAAGAAGGAAGACCTCAAGGCGCTCGAAGCCGGCATGTCGAACCTTCAGCGTCACATCGAGAATATCAAGAAGTTCAACCTCCCGGCTGTCGTCTCGATCAACCGCTTTTCGGCCGATACCGATGCGGAAATCGCGCTGGTCAAGGAAAAGTGCAAGGCGCTCGGCGTCGAGGCGCTGATGGCCGACCACTGGGCGCTTGGCGGCGAGGGTGCCGCCGACGTTGCCAAGGCCGTCGTCAAGATCTGCGACGAAGGCAAGGCGGACCTCAAGCTCCTCTATCCCGACGAAATGCCGCTGTTCGAAAAGATCCGCACCATCGCCAAGGAAATCTACCGCGCCGATGACGCCACCGCCGACAAGGCCGTGAAGGATCAGCTCAAGCAGTGGGAAGAAATGGGCTTCGGCAAGCTGCCGGTGTGTATCGCCAAGACGCAGTATTCGTTCTCGACCAACCCGGACGCCAAGGGCGCGCCGACCGGCTTCAACATTCCGGTGCGCGAAGTTCGCTTGTCGGCGGGCGCCGAGTTCATCGTGGCGGTCTGCGGCGAGATCATGACGATGCCGGGCCTGCCGAAGGTGCCGTCGGCTGATACGATCGACGTCAAGGATGGCCGTATCGTCGGATTGTTCTAGGATTCTCTGGCATCACGCCATTAACAGGATGTTGAAAAAGGGTCTTCCCTTGGGCCCGCTAGCGTGATTCCGTCTTGTTAACGCAGGACGGAGGTGAGCGATGCGCGGGATGGATGAGAGATCGGGGTCGCTGTTTTCATACGTCG
>CANJBX010000092.1 GCA_947472885.1 Hyphomicrobiaceae bacterium | reverse complement strand
CGGAATCCGCCCTTCAAGATCGACGTATGAAAACAGCGACCCCGATCTCTCATCCATCCCGCGCATCGCTCACCTCCGTCCTGCGTTAACAAGACGGAATCACGCTAGCGGGCCCAAGGGAAGACCCTTTTTCAACATCCTGTTAGAGCATCATTGGATGAACTCAAACTGGCGCAGTGGTCTTACCCCCCACCCCCAACCCCTCCCCGCCGCTGCGCGTGGGGAGGGGAGCCACACCGGCGAATGTCGAGTCAGACTCTTGGGATGCCGAGATCGGCAGCGTTGCTTCGCTTCACCGCGCGCCGAGCCGCAGGCCGGGCGAGGGGCGCTCCTGCAGCACATCGCGGCGAAAGCGAAACAGCGCCGCGGGCCGTCCGCCGGTGGCGGCGGTGGATTCGCCGGTCGGCTCGACCAGCGCGCCGGTTTCGACGAGGCGGCGGAAGTTCTGCTTGTGCAGGTGCCGCCCGGAAATCGCCTCGACGGTGTTCTGCAGCGAGGTCAGCGTGAATTCCGGATTCATCAGCTCGAAAATCACCGGACGATATTTCAGCTTGGAGCGCAGCCGCGCGATGGCGGTGGCGAGAATGCGGCGATGGTCGAAACGCATCGTCTCGCCGAGTACCGGCAATTTCTTGCGCGTGCGTGCCGCCTCGCGGCCGTCGCGCTGCGCTTCCTCGACCAGCCCTGCTTCATAGAGCAGTTCGTAACGGTCGAGCGCCTTCTCTTCGTCCCAGGGGCTGCCGCCGGTCGGAAAGGAAAATTGCAGGCGCTGCTGACGCGATAGCGCGCGCGCCGGTTCCTTGCGTGTGCCGCTCGCGGCCCATTCGGACAGCAGCGGCAGGATGGTTTCGTCGATGATCGGGGGGCGGCCGTCGCGCCAGTCTTCCCACGGAAAGAAGCGGTACCATGGCTCGAAGCCCGCGCCCGCGGCACGCAGCGCCGAAAGATTTTCCGGCATGTGCGTGAGCGCAAGATAACCGATGGAAACAACATGCGGTTGCTTGTCGCCAACCTTCGCGGCGCGGCCACGGTCGCCGAATGTGTAAAGCTGTTCGACATATCCGGCAGGCAGCGCGGTCTGCGCCATGACCCACGAGCGCAGGCCGATTTCGAACGTATGATGTTCGAGAGGATCAAAAGGTCCGGAGGGGAGGCCGGCGGGCGGCTCATTCTCGTTGCCGCCGGCGACGAGGATTTGCGGCTCCTCGCCATCGACCGACACGATGGCGGCAGTCAGGCCGATCTCGATGCCGGTGCGTGCGGTTGCCATGGCGCTACGCGAGATCGAGACGGAACGGCTCCGCCTGCAAGGCAGGAACGCACGGCGGCAACGCTTGCACCGCTTCGACCATGCGGCCATTGCGGCCGAGCAACTGGTCGGCGAAGCGCACGATGCGCGTGTTCGGCTGCGCCGTGATGGACGCGGCGCGGATCGCCTGCGCGATCTCATGCTCGTCGCGCTTGGGGTTGAGCGCGCAGACGGTGGTGAAGGCGGCGGCGGTCGAGCGGCTGATACCGGCCCAGCAATGAATGACCATCGGCGTCTCGCGCGGCCACGCCCGCACGAAGGCAATCAGGCGTTCGACGTGTTCGACATCGGGATGGTTCTGGCCGGGAGTCGGATCGACGATGTCGTGGACGAAGAGGCGCAGGTAATTGCCGCGCGCAATCTGCGACGGCAGCGGCACCTGATCGGCGGCACCCAGCAGCGTCACGACATGGCGCGCGCCGGTTTCCTCGATGGTCTTGTTCAACAGGGCAAGGGAACAAACGTGAATCATGATGCCGTTATTATACTGTTCTGTGGCGCCGGTGCGACGCGGGAAAGGGGGCAATTTGTATCCGGCATGATCTAATCCGAAAACCGGCGTCCACTTTTCGGGATCATGCCCTAGGCGCCCAGCAACTGATGAAACCGCGCGAGATAGCGCTTTTCCGACTCCGCGACCGGCCATGGCGAAAGAAAATCGCGTTCGGCAGCAGCGGACAGCGCCGGGCGCGGCCCGAAAAACTTCAGCGCCTCCTCGATGGAAAACCCTGCGAGTTTGGTGGCCTCCAGGAACGCCGCCCCGGAATCGGCGGCCTTGAGGATGCGCTTGAGTTCGGCGGGCAGTTCCGGCGGCAATCCGAAACGAATGTGGACGGCGGCCTCAAGCCGCTTCTCGACCGCCTTGTAGTTGTCGCCGATGACGCGCTTGAATGGCGTTATCATGTCGCCAATGACGTATTCCGGCGCGTCGTGCAGCAGGATGGCGAGCGCGAAGCGGCGATCGACATGGCCGGTCTGCCGCCGTGCGACGGCCTCGACCAGCAGCGTGTGCTGCGCGACCGAGAAAATATGCGCGCCGGTGGTCTGCCCGTTCCAGCGCGCGCAGCGTGCGAGACCATGGGCGATGTCCTCGATCTCGACATCGAGCGGCGAGGGGTCGAGAAGGTCGAGCCGCCGCCCGGACAACATGCGCTGCCACGCGCGCGGCGGCTTGCGGTGCGCGGCTGGCAAAGGCTTCGGTGCGGCGGGTTTCTTCGGCACGCTATTTTCCGGCTACTTTTTCTTGGCCGGCTTTTTGGCGACGGGTTTTTTCATTTTTGCGCAGGCGGCGTGGCGATGGCACGTCACGAGATGATCGTTGATCATGCCGGTTGCCTGCATGAAGGCGTAAATGATCGTCGGGCCGACAAACTTGAAACCGCGCTTGATGAGTTCCTTCGACATCGCGCGGGATTCTTCGCTCTCGGTCGGAATCTTGCCGGGCGTGCGAATGGCATGATCCATGGGCTTGCCATCGACGAAGCTCCACAGCAGCTTTGAAAAACCCGGCCCGTTCTCCATGATGTCGAGGTAGCTCTGCGCCGACTTGACCGCGCCTTCGATCTTGGAACGGTTGCGCACGATGCCGGCGTCCTGCATCAGCGACTCGACCTTGCGCTGGTTGTATTTCGCGACGATCGCCGGTTCAAAACCGTCGAAGGCTTTGCGAAAATTCTCGCGCTTGCGCAAAATCGTGATCCACGACAGCCCGGCCTGAAAGCCGTCGAGCATCAGCTTTTCGTAAAGCGCACGGTCGTCGTATTCCGGCACGCCCCATTCCTCGTCGTGATAGGCGACGTAGAGCGGATCGTCTTTCGGCCAGTGGCAGCGCGCGAGGCCGTCGGGATGCACAAAGGTTGTCATGGCGCGATCTTATACGGGATTGGGACGGGGCGCGAAACGCCGGCGCGTTTTTGTGAAATCAATTTTGCGTGGAAGGTTCGGTTTTTAATTCAAGCTTGGTCGTCAGGCTGAACTTCGCCCAGTCGGGTTTCGCGATCCGCAAGGGTACGCCGCCCGACGTCACCGTGACGCCAGCCGCCATCGCATCGCCGACACGATCCAGCCGCACCAGCGCGATGGCCTTGCCCTCTGACGAAGACCCAAACGTGCCGACGGATTTTTCGCCCGCCATCACCGGCGTACCGGCTTCCGGCGCGCCGCCGCTATAGCTCGCCGCGACGATGCGCGTGCGCGCCGTGCCGCGATGCTCCATGCGCGAGACAACTTCCTGCCCGACGTAGCAGCCTTTGGCGAAATCGACGCCGGCGAGTTGGTCCATGTCGGTCTCATGGGGGAAGGCGTCGCCATAGGCGAAGTCTACGCCGCCGCGCGGCACGCCAAGCGCGATCCGGTGGGCCTCGTAGGCGCTGGCATCGACCAGTTCCGCGCCAAGGTCCTTGGCCGTCTCTGCCGCGAGGCTGGACGGCACGATCATGCGCTGGCCGAGGGCGGCCAGGCGCGGGTCGGCGTAAGCGAGGCCGTATTCCGTCGTGCCAGCTCCTTCCCAGACCGCCATAACGGCCAGTTTTTCAGACAGGTCTTCTACCGTGACCCTGGCGCGCAGCTTGTAGAAATTGAGCTTGGCGGTAAAAGCCGGGGCCAGCGCCCGTGGGCAGTCGATGAAGAAGCCGCCGCCATCGGCTTCCGGCGCTTCAACCACCATACAATCCACAACTATTTTGCCCTGCGGCGTCAGCAGGGCCGCAAAACGCGCGCGCTGCGGGCTCACAGTGCCCATATCGGTGGTGAGCAGCCCGTTGAGAAACGCGCGCGCGGGCTCACCGGCAACCTTGACGACGCCCCGGTCGGGCAGCAGCGCGGCTTTCATATCGACCCTGTTCCTGCGGTATGCTGAAAGGTAAGACGCAGCATAGCCTGTCTCAAGGGCGGGAAAGGACATTACACATGGCGACTTTCGACCTCATTTTGCGCGGCGGTACCGTCGTCAACCACGACGGCGAGGGCGAGCGCGATATCGGCGTGACCGGGGGCAAGATTGCCGCCATCGGCAGCCTGGGCCGTCATGCCTCCGCCGGCGAGGTGATCGACTGCAAGGGCCTGCATATCCTGCCCGGCGTGATCGACAGCCAGGTGCATTTCCGCGAGCCCGGCGCCGAGCATAAGGAAGACCTCGAATCCGGCTCGCGCGCGGCAGCCTTGGGCGGCGTTACCGCCGTGTTTGAGATGCCCAACACCAACCCTTTGACCACCAGCGCCGATACGCTCGCCGACAAGGTACGCCGCGGCCATCACCGGATGCACTGCGACTTCGCATTTTTCATGGGCGGCACCCGCGACAACGCTAAATATCTGCCCGAACTCGAACTCCTGCCCGGCTGTGCCGGCGTCAAGGTGTTCATGGGTTCGTCCACCGGCACCTTGCTGGTCGAGGACGACGAGGGCGTGCGCAGCATCCTGAAGGCCATCCGCCGCCGCGCGTCGTTTCATTCCGAGGATGAATTCCGCCTGCGCGAGCGCATGGACCAGCGCGTTCCCGGCGACCCGCGCTCGCATCCGGTCTGGCGCGACGAGATCGTGGCGATGGAATGCACGCGGCGGCTCGTCCATCTCGCGCGCGAGGTCGGCAAGCGCGTGCATGTGCTGCACATCACGACCAAGCAGGAAATGCACTTCCTCAAGGACCATAAGGATGTGGCCTCCGTCGAAGTGACGCCGCAGCATCTGACCCTTGAAGCGCCGGACGCTTACGAGCGGCTCGGCACCTACGCGCAGCAGAACCCGCCGGTGCGCGGCGCGACCCATCGCGGCGGCCTGTGGGAAGGTTTGAATCAGGGCGTCGTCGACGTGCTGGGTTCCGACCACGCGCCGCATACCCGCGAGGAGAAGGACAAGGAATATCCCAACACGCCGTCCGGCATGCCGGGCGTGCAGACGCTGGTGCCGATCATGCTGGACCATGTGAACGCGGGACGGCTGACGCTGGCGCGCTTCGTCGATCTCACGAGCCACGGCCCGCAGCGCTTGTTCTCCATCGCGGGGAAGGGCCGTATCGCGGCGGGCTATGACGCGGATTTCACGGTGGTCGATCTCAAGCGCCGCGAAACCATCACCGACAAGTGGATGGCGTCGCGCGCGGGCTGGACGCCGTTCAATGGCGTCACCGTTACCGGCTGGCCGGTCGGCACGCTCATTCGCGGGCGCAAAATCATGTGGGAGGGCGAACTGACGACGCCGTCGCAGGGCGAACCCGTGCGCTTCATGGAAGCGTTGCAGGCGGGGAAGTAACACTGTGCGTCATGGCCGGGCTTGTCCCGGCCATCCACGCCTTACTTCGTTGCTATCAAGGAAAAGAAAGACGTGGATGCCCGGCACAAGGCCGGGCATGACGAAAACTTTGGTCTGAAATAAATAGGAAAGACCGGGAAGGCTTACTGATGCTGCGTCGGCATCGAGAATTCGCCGCGCTTGATGCGCGCCGAAAGGCCGTCGGTGAATTTCGCGGTGGCTTCTTCGCCGTAGGTGGCGACCAGTTCGCTGAGCGCGGAAAACAGGCAGGCCTGCGCAATGCAGTCGCCGTCGATGCCGTCGTGAAGGGCCTCCGCCCAGGCTTCATGCAGATAGCCAAGCGCGGCCATCTTCTGGTCCTGGTCCGACATCAGATCGGCTGTCGGCTGCGTATGCGTCACCATTTCAATCAAACCCACTGGTGGCGCGGCCTTGGCGCCCGTTTCAATGGCGGCGAAACTAGCATGTGACAGTTTGACGGCGAGGTATGACTTTAAGAAGGGTTAATTGCGGTGTGGATAGTTTATACAACCGTCCGCGTTCACCCTCAGCGTCCGGCGCGCTAGTTGCTGTAACGCGCCGTCACATCGCGCGCGAGTTTCACGCCTTCGTCGAGATAGCGTTTCACGGCCAGTTCGGCGGCCGGCGTGCAGGTGCGGTAGGTCTGCTGGAAATTGCCAAAACCGCGGTTAAAGCTCGCGACCATGCGGGCCTTGCGCTCGGGAATTGCGCCTTCGGCCTCCAGCAATGCCTGCATTTCATTGCGCCAGCGGTTGCCCTCGTTGGCGTTGCAGATGCCGCGCAGGTAATGCAGCGCGCCCATGATTTCAGCGAGCCGCGACAGGCTTTCTTCCAGCGCCGGGCCGGCGCTCTGGGCGCGCAAAGGAGTCGCCAAAAATGGCGCCCCCGAAAGCGTCAGGGCGAGGGCGGCAATGGTAAACAGGCGCCAGGGGCAGGTAACGCGCATGGACGCAGATATGCGCTGGGCGGGCTTTTGCTGCAAGGGCGGGCAAGGCCAGTGAAGGGCTTGGTTAATGCGCGGCCTGGGCCAGCTGCGCAAAGGCGGCTTCGGCAATATCGCCAAGCCCTTCCGTGGTTGGAAGCCCCTTGAGTTCGGCCGGCGTGACCCAGTGGAAATCGTGCAATTCCTCATTGAGCCTGGGCTCGCCCGAAACCCAGTGCGAGGCAAAGCAGATAATCACGAAATGGCGTTCGAGCCGGGCGTCCTTGTCGCGGATGAGGACGTCACGATAGCCGGCGATGCCGGCGGGCTTGATCTGCAGCGCGGTCTCCTCGTCGATCTCGCGGTGCAGGGCCTCTTCGAGCGTCTCGCCCGCCTCGACCACGCCGCCCGGAAATGTATACAGCCCGTGCATCGGCGGATTGGCGCGGCGCACCAGCAGCACCTTGCCGTCCTTGATGATGGCGGCGCTGACGGCGAGAAACGGCCGGTCGGGGTAGGTTCTGTCGGTCATCTGAAATCTCTGGATTGCGGACAGGCGAGCTTTGCTTGTGGGCCTGAATGGCGTCAATAGTGGCGGAATGTGCGGACGCTATATCCTCAAATCCACGCCACAGGCGATCCGCGACGTGTTCGGCTATCCCGAGCAGCCGAACATGCCCGCGCAATACAACATCGCGCCAACCATGCCGATTTCGGTCGTCCGCAACTGGGAACATCGCCGCCAATACGCGCTGATGCGCTGGGGCTTGATGCCGTCGTGGGTCAAGGACCCCAGGGATTTCACGCTGTTGATCAACGCGCGCGGCGAGACCGCAGCCGAAAAGCCATCGTTCAAACATGCGATGAAATACCGGCGCTGCCTCATTCCGGCCGATGGCTTCTATGAGTGGAAAACCGACGGCGGGCGCAAGCGGCCCTACGCAATGATGGCGCGCCACGGCGGGCCGATGGCCTTCGCCGGCCTGTGGGAAACCTGGATGGGGCCAAACGGCGAGGAGGTCGATACGGCGGCTATCGTCACGACGCAGGCGAGCCGCGACATCACGCACATTCACCACCGTATGCCGGTGGTGATTCAGCCCGGCGAATACGAAGCGTGGATCGATTGCCTCAACGTCGATGTGCGCGATGCCGGCGTACTGATGCGCGCCGCGCCGGAAGGATTTTTCGAATGCGTCGAGGTTTCAACGGCGGTCAACAAGGTGGCGAACGACACGCCTGATTTGCTGACAGCTATCACCGACGCGCAACGCGAGGCCGAAGCGCCGGTGGCGAAGGTTGCCGTGAAGCGTGTCGTGAAGGCGAAGGTGGAGGAGGACAGCGGGCAGGGGTCGCTGTTCTAGTGGCTCCTTACTTTTGCGTAGTCTTGCCTTGAGCTATTCTGAATCCCCTGCGGTGGAGATTTTGCAGCATGGCGAAGCTTGTCTTTGGAATGAACCAGTCCCTGGACGGGTATGTCGACCACATGGCGTTTGGGCCAGGCCCCACGCTCTTCCGTCACTTCATCGATCAGGCGCGCGACCAGGTGGGTAGCTTGTACGGCCGCCACTTGTATGAGGTCATGCGTTATTGGGACGAGGATCATCCCGAATGGGACGCAGCGAGGCGCGACTTCGCAGCTGCGTGGCGGAGCCAACCGAAGTGGGTCGTGTCGCGCTCTTTGAAATCAGTCGGCCCCAACGCCACACTTGTTGATGAAGACATGGAGGCGGCGATACGCGCGCTTAAGGCTCGGCTCGTCGGGGAGATTGGCGTTGGCGGGCCAGACCTGGCACGAAGCCTGACCGAACTTGTTCTTGTTGATGAGTATCGCATCTACCTCCACCCCGTCGTGCTCGGTCGCGGCAAGCCGTTCTTCGCTGGCCCCCGGCCGCGGCTTCGCCTCGTGGCGAGTGATCTCATTGACGAGGATGTGATGAGGTTGAGCTACGTTCCTGCCTGATCGCGCGACGGGCTGCGCCAGTGCATCAGGTCCGCTAGACCACTTTCCCCGGATTCATGATCCCGTTCGGATCGAGCGTCTGCTTCAGGGTCTTCATCAGTTCGAATGCCACCGGATCCTTGATGTGCGGCAGCAGGTCGCGCTTGATGACGCCGATGCCATGCTCGGCGGAAATCGAGCCGCCGAGGCTCGCGACGACCTCATGCACCACATCGTTGACGTCGTACCAGCGTGACAGGAACCCGTTGCGGTCGGCGCCAACCGGCTGGCTGATGTTGTAGTGGATGTTGCCGTCGCCCATGTGGCCGAATGGCACCGGACGAATGCCCGGAATGAGCTTCTCGCAAGCCGCGTCGGCGCGTTCCAGAAATTCCGGCACCTTGGCGACTGGCACGGATACGTCGTGCTTGATCGAGCCGCCTTCGGGCTTCTGCGCATCGGGCAGGAATTCGCGGATGCGCCAGAACGAACGCGTCTGCTCGACGCTCTCGGCAATGGTGGCGTCCTCAACGAGGCCGTTTTCCATGGCTTCCGCCAGCACGGCTTCCATCGTATCGCGCAGGCCTTCGGAGGATTGCGACGACAGTTGCAGCAGCACGTACCATGGGTGCTTGCCGCCGAGCGGATCGCGCATGTTGGTGCCGTGCTGGAGCGCCATCTCGATGCCGGCGCTGGCCATCAGTTCGAAGCTCGTTGCGCCGCCGCGCGACTGCACGAGGTTGAGCAATGCGAGCGCGGCCTGCGGCGAGGGAACGCCGACGAATGCGGTTTCCATCGAACGCGGACGCGGAAACAGTTTCAGCACGGCGGCGGTGATGATGCCGAGCGTGCCTTCCGCGCCGACGAACAGGTGACGCAGGTCGTAGCCGGTGTTGTCCTTCTTGAGTTTGTTGAGCGTGTGCATCACGCGGCCATCGGCGAACACGACTTCGAGGCCAAGGACGAGATCGCGCGCCACGCCGTAGGCCAGCGCACCCGTGCCGCCGGCATTGGTCGAGAGGTTGCCGCCGATGGTGCAGCTGCCTTCCGCGCCGAGCGAGAGCGGGAACAGGCGATCCGCTTCGGTTGCAGCCTGCTGCGCCTTGATGAGCACGACGCCGGCCTCGCAGGTCATGGTGTTGGAAGCCGGGTCCATGTCGCGGATCTTGTCCATGCGCGCGAGCGACAGCACCACTTCGCCGTTGTGCGGCGTCTGGCCGCCGACGAGGCCGGTGTTGCCGCCCATCGGCACGATGGCAGTTTTGGTTTCGTTGGCGAGCTTGAGAATTTTCGAGACTTCTTCCGTCGAACCCGCGCGCAGGATGAGCGGCGTGTTGCCGCGATAGAGGTTGCGCTGCTCGACGAGGTAGGGCTCCTGATCCGCCGGATCGGTGATCGCGTTTTTCGTGCCGACAATGGCGATAAACTGCGCCATCAGGTCTTTCGACAGCGGCGGGCGCGGATGGTGCGGCACATGCGGAACGGTGGACGGCGTGGTGTGGGCGGTCATGACGGTATCCCGGAAAACCAGATTTCTGGCAGAGCCTATATCAGGTTCTGATCCGGGTTCCGACCCTGGTTTTGGCCCTAATTTTTGCTCTAATTTTTGGGTGCAGCCGCCCGCGCCAGCCGGTCGTTGATGGCCTCGCCAAGCCCCTCGTTGGGGATTGGCATGACGGCGATTTTCGCCGCCTTGCCGTCGAGCATGCGCAGATACGAGAACAGGTTGGCGGCAGCTTCCGTGAGGTCGCCGCGCGCCGACAGGTTCAGTGTGATTGTCGCGCCCGCCAGCGGCGAGGGGCCAAAGGCCAGCAGCGCCTCGCCATCTGCAATACTCACAGCATCGAGCCGCAGGCTGGCGTTCGGCGCATAGTGCGAGGCCAGCATGCCGGGCGCGAGCGGCGCGGCGATATCGACAGCGGAAAGCGGCTCGGCAAGCGGCGCTCCGATGATGCGTTCGACATCCGTGCGCGCTACGCCGCCGGTGCGCAACAGTTCAGGATGATCGCCAAGGCATGCGACGATGGTGGACTCGACACCGACGCGCGTCTGTCCGCCATCGAGGATGCAGTCGATGCGGCCCTGCAGGTCTTCCATCACATGCTGCGCGGTCGTCGGCGAGACGTGGCCGGATCGGTTCGCCGAAGGCGCAACAATGGGGCCATTGAACAGCGCCAGCAATTCGCGCGCCACCGGATGGTTGGGCACGCGAATGGCGATGGTGTCGAGGCCGGCGGTGGCGAGGTCGGCGACGGTGCAGCCATCAGCCTTCGGCAGCACCAGCGTCAGCGGTCCCGGCCAGAATGCACGCGCAAGTTTTTCTGCCGTGGCATTGAAGCGCGCCTGCTGCTTCGCGGCCTCGATGTCGGTGACATGCGCGATCAACGGATTGAAAGAAGGGCGGCCTTTGGCGGCGTAGAGCTTCGCCACCGCCCTGCCGTCGGCGGCATTCGCGCCAAGGCCATAGACCGTCTCGGTTGGAAACGCGACAAGCCCGCCGCTGCGAAGAATCTTTGCGGCGGTCTCAATGGCAGTCTGGTCAGCCGGGATGAGCCTGGTTGCAAAGGTTTGCGTCATTCAGCACGGGTTATCCTTAGCGTGCCGACCGCCGATCGGTGTAGGCCACGCGCCAGATTGTACCGTTACCGTCCTCGGAAAACAAAAGCGAGCCGTCCTTGGCCTGCGCCACGCCGACGGGGCGGCCCCAGCTTGCCGCGTCGTCGATCACGAAGCCGGTGACGAAATCCTCGTATTCGCCGGTCGGAACGCCGTCCTTCACGATGCCGCGGATAATCTTGTAGCCGGTACGCTTGGCGCGGTTCCACGAGCCGTGCTCGGCGGCGAAGATCGAGCCTTTGTATTCGGCCGGGAATTGCTGGCCGTTGTAGAACATCATTTGCAGCGAAGCCGAATGCGGCTGCAGCAGGATGTCCGGCACCGTGACCTTGCCCTTGAGGTCCGGCAGCGCGTCTTTCCAGCGCGGATCGACATTGTCGCCGATGTAGTACCAGGGCCAGCCGTAGAACGCGCCTTCCTTGACACGGGTAATGTAGTCCGGGACGAGATCGTCGCCGAGCAGATCGCGCTCGTTGGTCGAGCACCACACGGTATCCTTGGCATCGACCGCCATGCCGACGCAGTTGCGGATGCCGGTCGCGTAGATGCGGCGGTTGTTGCCGCCGGGGTCGAACGCCAGCACGGCGGCGCGCTCCCATTCCGGTCCCCAGCTTGCGCCGAGCGGCTTGCCTGCCATGGCCTTCTGCAAGGCCTCGCCTTTCAGCTTGTCCATGTTCTCGCCGACATTCGAGCTGGAGCCGACCGAGACAAACATTTTCTTGCCGTCGTTCGAGAACACGACGTCGCGGGTCCAGTGTCCGCCGGTCGGCAGCTGCGCGACAATGGTCTCGGACTTGTCGCGCGCCTGCATGTCGCCCGCGCCGTAAGGGAAGCGCACGACGGAATCGGTGTTGGCGATGTAGACCCACTGCGGATTATCGCCGTTCGGATAGAACGCGATGCCGAACGGCCGGTTGAGGCCGGAGGCGAAGACTTCGTTCTTCTCGACCTTGCTGCCGTCGGGTGTCGGGCGCAGCACGCGGATGCGGCCGCTGGAACTCTCGGCCACGAAGATGTCGCCGTTCGGCGCAACGCGCATCAGGCGCGGCTTTTCGAGGCCGGTAGCAAATAGTTTTACCGAAAATCCCGGCAGGACTTTCAGTTCCGCGCCCTGCGGCGGCTTTGCAACGGTGACGCTGTTGCGCACCGAGGGTGTCGCCATCGGCGCGGGCAGGTCTTCGGCTTTCATGTGCCGCCGCACGCCCGGTGCATCGCCGCGCCAGTCGCCATAGGCGGCGGTGCCGGTGAGGGTCTTGGTCTGGGCGAGGGCGGTTGTGGGAATCAAGGCCGCAATCAGGACGCAGGATGAAATGGAGAAAGCGCGTGACGCGATCATGTGAACCTCCCGGATGGCCAAACCGTTGGAGTAACGATCTCAAGCCCGGAAAGTTTAGCTGATACGGTTAGGGCCGTCGCACACAGAGACGTGAGGCGGGCACGATTCCACCTCTCCCATGGGGAGAGGTCGGCGCCATCAGCGCGTTTACGCGCGTCTTCGACGCGCTATGGCGCGGGGGAGCTATGGTCAAAAGTTGGTGACGGGGTAGATCAGGAAGGCGGCATATCGTGGGGGTAGTTGAAGCCTCCACTTCTCCACCGAAGGAGTAATATGCCGTGTCGAATTCTAACGTCGTCAAACTGGTTCAGCCAGGCACCTT